>NZ_JAMYSB010000002.1:0-435863 GCF_040321695.1 Mesorhizobium sp. M0292 | reverse complement strand
TGGCCACAAACCAGCGCCGGAAAACCACCTCGCATTTGCCCTTGCCGTCTCTCTCCACGCCCAAAGCCTATAACGCAACGGGCCCCTTGCGGGGGAGATGGCCGGCAGGCCAGAGGGGGGTGCCTGGGTGCCGACCTCTCACGGCTCAGCCAGCACAATGTTCTCCACGCCGCCGACATAGTAGAACGGCTTCTGCTTGGACGCGGTCAGCCGCAGCACTTCGCGCGAAATATAGTCGGCGAGGCCGAACAGCGTCACGCCGCCGTCGGAGGTCTTGGCCCGGCCGCGCAGGCCTTCGAGGATCGAATAGGTGAAGACGCCATGGCCGAGCTCGGGCAGTTCGGCGGCGGTGTTGTTGGCAGCGGTGGCCGAGAAGACGACGATGCGTGCGTCCTGCGCGTCTTTTTCCAGGCGCGGGTTGAAGGCGTTGGCGGCGTGGCAGGTGTCGAGCAGCATGAAGCGCATGCCCTTGGCCCGCTCAACCGATTTCTGGATGTCGCCCCAGTCGACCAGCGAGGAGCGCTTCCAGCGGTCGGGATCCTGTTTGCGGCCGTCCGTGGGGATGAAATAATAGTCTTCGTCGATGTTGATGCCGTGACCGGCGACGAAAATGATGGTGGTGTCGTTCTCGCCGGGTTTGTCGAGGAAATCGGCGAGCTGGTCGTCGATGGTGTCGGAATCCGGTTGCAGGATGGTGTCGGCGCTGGCGACCTTGAACACGTCCTTGCCGGAATCGGGCGCCTCATCCAGCGCTTCGCGGTTGACCAGAACCAGCGTCTCCATCGCCGAAAACAAGGGCGCGGATTTCTGCGAGATCACCTTGAGGAATTCGGTGGCGTCATCGACGGGATAGCGCAGATCGCAGGCGTGGCCGGCGCATGCATCGGTGAGGAAAGGATATTTGTCGACGCCGATCACGGCGACGTAGAGCTTGCCCTTGTTGGCGGGCTTTTCGGTTTTCCTGCCAAGTGCTGTGACACTGCGCTCGGTCAGATAGCCGAACTCGTTGGTGCCGGTGATGCGAATGGTATTTTCGCCATTCTCGACCGGCACTTCGACGATGGTGCTCTTGCCGCCATCGGCCGAGCGCGCCGTGACATTGCCGACATTGCGGCTGTTCGACAGGATCGAAAATCCGGCGACATCGGCGCCGGCTTCCTGCGCGCCCGAAATCTCGACGGCGACATAGCCCTCGCGGACGTTGCTCTGGTCGGCGGCAAGCTTGATGCCGAATTCCGGCGGTTTGCGCTCGAGCAGCTTTTCCAGCTGGCGGTCGACGCCGGGGCGCATTTCCTGGACCGCCTGTTCGGCGCTGCGCAGGATGATGGCCCGGCGCACCATTTCCGGGCTCCAGAGATATTTCTTCAGCTGGCCGGCGCTGATGAAACGCCCTTCGTGGTCGCGACCCTGATTGACGTGCCAGCCTATCAACTTGTCGCCGTCGGCGGAGGAATAATAGTAGCCCTGCGGCATCCAGGCGATCCATTCGGAACCGGCGAAGAACATCGACACGATCAGTTTGTGTGTCTTCAAATTCCACAGCCGCACGGTCTGGTCGGCGCTGCCGGTGACCAACAGCCCTTCCTTCTCGGCGGCAACCATGGCGTTGATCTCGCCGGTGTGGCCGGTGAATTCACCCGATACCTCGGCGGTCGCGGTTTTATATTCCAACAGCGTGCCGTCGCTGCCGCCGGTGATCAGGCCAAGCCCATTGCCGATCAGCGTGTAAGCCGAATGGACGAAGCCATTGGTGGCGGAATTCTCGATGCTGTGCATCACCTTTCCGCCGCTCGCGATTTCGAGCACGGCATTCTCCAGGCCGTCCTTGCCGCCGGGGGCAGCACGGAGCGACCACTCACCCTCTGCGAGTGCCGCGCGGGCATAGGCGCCCTGTTCCGCAAACGCCACCGGGTCCTCGAAGAACCGCTCGGCCGTCGGTAGTGCCAGTACCTTGTCCAGCGTGCCCTGCAGCTCGGGACAGGACACGCGTTCAGGGCAGGGGTTGGTGTTGCCCCAAGCGATGGAGCTGCTCGCCGCATCGATCCCGATCGCCGTCACCGGTTCGCCGACCCCTTGCAGCAGCGCCTTGCGCTCGCCGGTCATGGGGTTCCAGACCTGGATGGCGTTGCGGGTGCCGCCGGCTGTCGCCACCAGCGAGCCGTCGGCATTGCCGGCGCCAGCAAAGACCGTGCCGTCATGGCCGTTATAGTCGAGCAGTTGCTCGCCGCTCTCGGTATTCCAGACCGCCGAGCGATGCTTGTCGGCGCAGCGATAGCTGCATGACGCCACAAGCCGCGAACCCGTGGCGAAGCTCAGAGCGCCGATCTGGAAATCCTGCTTCGGCATGGCGCGGACGAATTTGCCGTCGCTGGCCCGCCAGAGCTGGACGTCACCGTCCTTGCTGCCGGTGGCAAACAGGCTGCCATCCAATGACACGGCGAGTGCGGCGACGCCGACATCCCGCAGCGGTTCGGCCTCGGCCGGCAAGGCGATTTCCTCAGCCTTGGCCACATCCCAGAGCCTTATGCCGTTGTCGGTGGTCGCTGCCGCCAGCCGGGTTCCCGCAGCGGCGAAGGCGAGCTTTTCCACACGCCAGGAATCGGCATCGAGTTTTTCCGCCAGCGTCCAGCCCGACGCGGATTTGTCGTCCGCCCGCCAGAGGTAGACGAAACCATCGCCACCGCCGGCGGCGAGCGTGTTTCCGTCGGGTGAAAAGGCGACATCATAGATGGCATAGTCAGCGGCCTTGAGCACGGTTTTGATCTTGCCGGTGGTGAAATCGAACAGCCTGACATCGCCATAAGGGGGCTCGTCGCCGATGCCGGCGCCGAAATAACCGCCGGCGGCGATCGTCTCGCCATCCGGCGACACGGCAATCGCAAAGACCTTGCCGTCATTGCCATTGCCAAGATAGCCGCGGATGGTGCGGAGCGTCACCCCGCTCTGCCAGTCCCAGATGCGGATGGTCTTGTCGTCAGATGCGGAGACCAGTTCCTCGCCGTCCGGCGTGAAGGCAAGGTCGGTGACCCTGGCGCTGTGGCCGCCGGTGTTGAGATCGAGACGGAAATCGAGGTCCTCGGCACCGGCGGTTGACGTTAACGCCAGAAGACCGACCAGGATTAGCCACCGGATAGCACGCAAGGGATGAGAGCTGCCCGGCACCTTGTTGCGCCGCTATTTGGAGTCGGCGGGCGGCGGCGACCCGTGACGCACATAATTCTCGATCGCCTGGGCATAATTGGCGGAACCGGCCTTGCGTTCTTTTTCGATGTAGCCGGCAAAATAGCTCCAGAACGACACCGCATAGTCGCGGAAATAGGCATCGGCGACATCGCGCGAACAGAGCTTGCCCTCGACGGAGATCGAGAGACGATTGAGGAAATAGACGATGCGATCGAAATTGTCGTTGAAGTCGGCGATCGGCATGGTGCCGCCGCCGGCAGTCATCGCCTCGATCCCGATGCGTTGCCGAAACACTTGTTCCTCGGTCGGCGACGGCGTGGCGCTGAGCAGATTGTCGTATTTGGCGTTGAGTGCCGACAGGCGCTCCTTGAGCGCGCGTTGCGCCTGCTGAAAATCCTTGCTTTCCCAGAGCTCGACCAGCGACATCGTCTGCTCGACGCGCTTCTGTTCCTGGTTTGCCAGAAACTGGAAGACCGAGAAGCCCAAGGTGAAGACGATCGCCAGGCGCACGGCGAGACCCGACCAGGCATAGATCAGCATGCGCCAGTCGCGGTCGGTGAACGGGTTGGCTTCCTTCTTGATCTCGTGACTGCTCGGCCACGGAAAGCCTTCGGTGGTTTCGGGCAAGGTCGCCGGCTTCTTGGCCGGCGGAGGCGCCGATGTGACCGGCGATTTCTGCGTTGCAGTGCCCCCCGGCTTTTTCATCCGCAGCTGTCCAGTTGGATGATGGCGGTGGGATCGAGCACGATGCCGGGTGTCTCTAGCTTCTTTTTCAGGCAATCGAGCTGCGTGCGCGAAATCATGAACTGCACGTCCGGTTCGGCAGCCGCCTTGCTGGGTGACGGCAAGGGCTCGACCACGCCGCGCGAGGCGCAGCTGGAGAGATCGACGACAACGGCCGTGTTGCCGGTCTTGGCGATCTGGTCGTACTGGTCGAGAAAGCAGGTGGCGAGCTCGGAATTGGTGACGATCTGCTTGGCGCACAGGCCGCAATTCTCGTCCGCCGAGGCGCTGGCAACCAGCAACAGGCTGCCGGCAAGGCCGACCGTCGCTGCACGCCAGGAGAGCACGGGGATAGTCACTGATGTCCTCATCTGTTGCATCCGGCCGCGGCGCATAGAAGTGTCGCGAGCCGGGAATGTTCCTATATCACGCCGGCAAGAGCCGGCGAAGCGATGTCAGGTCAGGCGCGGGGCACCGTCTCCATCGGGAAGATCATCACCGCGCCTTTGGGACCGCTCTTGTCGGCAAGCCGCATCACCGAGCGCGTCGCCGGCGCCATGCCGATGTCGGCCAGCATGTCGGAAAAACCAGGCGTTCCCGATGCGGCACGCGTCACGGCGCGCACGCCTTCCTGGGCAAGAAAGCTCAGATCCTCTTTCTCGCTCTGCGGCGGCGCCTCGGTCAGCACGGCAATCATGCGCTCCATGCCGAAGCTGGTGTCGGTGAAGGCGAGCAGCCCTTCCTTCAGGCCCTGATCGGCCTGCTCGTTGATCGGCGCCAGCCGCTCGGCGACGATATGGGTGATCGAATAGTCGCTGCCGATATAGAGCACGTTGATGTCGACGAACTCGTCGGACTCGTTCTTGGCCGCAATGTGTACCTGATCGCCCGGCGAAACGCGCGGCACCGTCGAGGATTCGATCGGCTCCAGCACATCGCTGTCCTGGCGCTTGATCAGGAACTGGACGCTGACCTCGTCCGGCCGGTAGTCGGACGCCGCGGCGAGCCGCGACAGGCCGGTGGCGCGGAAGATCGTGGTCAGGTTCTTGGCTGTGTTTTCCGCAAGCTTGTCGCGGCCATCCTGATGGATGACGATGCGCGGCGGCTTGCTGCCGTCCTTCAAGCTGATGTCGCCGGACGCCGGCAGGAACCACAGCGCCGGTTCGTCGCTGGCGTTGGCGGCAGCGCCGTCCATGGATTTTTCGCGCAGCACCGCAAGCCGCAGATCGGCGCTCTTGCCGGGCTCGACCAGCGCGATGTGGAAGCCGGACTTCGGCTTCGCCACCAATTCGTCCAGAACCGAATTGACCAGCTCGGTTTCTTTATCGAGCCCTGCGGTCGGCGCCGGCTTTGCCACCAGCAGCTTGTAGTCGACTGCGAGTTCGGCAACGCGCGCATAGGCGCCGGCGGGCACCGCCGTCGGCGCAAGCGCCGGCTTGCCGTCGAATTCGACCGGTGCGAGCTGGCTTTCGAGGTTTTTTGCCGATTTCACTTCGAGATAGCCGACGGCGTCGGAGAGCTTCGACAGCGCCGAAGGCAAAATGGCGAGCTTGCTGCCGGGGGTCAGACCCTGCAGCAGCCCGGCGCCGATCGCGACATCGCCGTCCTTGACGGCAATCGGCCATTGCATGACGGCGTCGGTCTTGTCGGTGCCGAACACGCGGGCGTCCAGTTCGCCCTCGAACAGGGGCGTCGGCCTTGTGCGGCCGTCGGCCGAATATTGCTGCAGCACGGCCTGGCCGAGCTGGCGATAGGTGACGTTGGGGTTCTCGGCCAATTTCGACAGGATGGTGAAGGTGAACAGGCCGAAGCGCGGCGCGTCGGGCGTGCCCTTGGGCAGCGGCATTTCCGGCGTCGTCTCGACCGTCTGCGCGGCATAGAAGGCGACCAGCTTGCCCCTGGCGATCGGCTCTGCGCCGGTCGGCGTCAGGTTGAAGGCCGGCTTGCGGCCGCCATTCTCGTCGAAACCGCGCGATGCGCTTGCCGAGATGTCGTCATAGGCATTCACCGCCGTTGCTCTCGCCGCGTTGTCGCCGCCGACGAGGTCGGCGAACTCGACCTTGCGCTCCAGTTCGTCATCGACTTCCGCGGCGCGCGTCGCGGTGCCCGAATGGCAGCAGTCGAACACCACCCAGACAAAGGCGCCCTTGTCGCGGATGGCGTCGAGTGCGGCGCCGACCTCGTTGTCGACCAGCGCGTTCGGCACGCCCTCTTCGCGGTTGATCCATTTGTCGATATCGGACGGCAGGAAAATCTCGTCGAGGCCGTCGGTCTCGTCACCGGCCTTGGCTTGCGGCTGCTGGGCGCCGTGGCCCGACAGATGCAGATAGACGAAATCGTCGCGTTGCACCTTGCCGGCGAGGTCGGCAAGGGCGGCCTTGATCGCCGCATGCGTCGGCGGGCCGTTGGCGCCTTCGACGTCCTTGGCGAGCAGGATCACATTCTCGGCCGAGAACTTCACCGGATCGGGCGTGTTCTTCAGGAGATAGTCGCGCACCAGGCCGGCATCGTTCTTCGGCCCGATCAGCCAGTTCTTCTGCGGCAGGTTCGGATAGTCGGTGCAGGCAACCAGCAGCGCGTGATAGGTGCGCGAGGCGGCGAGAGCGCGGAACGAAACCGTACCGGCAGCCACAAGCGCCGACGTGCCGACGAGCAGCGTCCGTCGTGTCAGTTTGATCATAATTGCTTCCCCAAGCCCGATCGAATTTGCAAGTGCGGCAGCTTTCGTCGCGAATTTTGTCAGTATTTTGAATGTGGTCGGTGCCGTCAATCGGCGGTGGTGGTCATGGTGTCGATGGCGATAACGGAAACAGTGGCAAAAAGCCTGCTTCATCGCTATCTCAAGAGAATTGAGACCGTCGCATGGCAGAAATGATTTGCGAGCGGCGCTGGATCAAACAGATGGAACGATGTCGTCCGAGAACCGCTCCACACTTTTCGGCATCATGCTCTAAACGATCGGAAAACGGGATCATGGCGGCAAGGGATGTGCTGACGAAGAATCAGCTGAGCGTGCTCGAAAAGCTCGAGGCCGCCAGCGGACCGCTCAGCGCCTATACGCTTCTCGACCAGCTGCGCGAGCGCGGTTTCCGCGCGCCGCTACAGGTTTACCGGGCGCTCGACAGCCTGGTGAAGTCAGGCTTCGTGCACCGGTTGGAAAGCCTCAACTCCTTCGTCGCCTGCGCCGAACCGCACGACCATACGCATTCGATGACAGCCTTCGCTATCTGCGACACATGCGGGCAGGTGATGGAGATGTCCGACCATGACGTCGACCATCGGCTGGACGAATGGGTGCGCTCGACCGGGTTTGCTGCGAAGAAGGCGGTGATCGAGTTTCGAGGGACGTGTGCCAAGTGCCTGGCTGAGGCTGCCTAACGTTTCGACGCTGGCGGGACAGCACCCCCTCTGTCCTGCCGGACATCTCCCCCGCAAGGGGGGAGATTGGCAGTTCAAGCGCTGCGCCCATTGCAGCAACGTCGGAGATTGGCGAAACCGGAAGTGGCGGCTGATCTCCCCCCTTGCGGGGGAGATGCCCGGCAGGGCAGAGGGGGGTGTGAAGGATCGCGGCGTATCCGGCGCTAATGCGCCTCGTCCCAGTTGTTCGCTGCGCGGGCATCGACATGCAGCGGCACCGACATCGAGATGGCCGGCATCGGCGCGTTCTCCATCACCCTGCGCACCACGGGGATCGTCGCCTCGACTTCCGCTTCAACCGTCTCGAAGATCAATTCGTCATGCACCTGCAAGAGCATGCGGGCGGACAGGCCGGCCTTTTCCAGCGCCTCGTCCATATGCACCATGGCGCGGCGGATGATATCGGCAGCGGTGCCTTGCAGCCTGGCGTTGATCGAGGCGCGCTCGTTGAAGGCACGGATCGACGGGTTTGACGACCGGATCTCAGGATAGTGGATGCGGCGGCCGAAGATGGTTTCGACGAAGCCATGCTCGCGGGCATAGGCTTTTGTTGCCTCGATATAGTCGCGGATGCCGGGGAAACGCTCGAAGTATTTCTTGATGTAGGCGCCGGCCTCCTCGCGCGGGATCGACAGCTGGTTGGCCAGCCCAAAGGCCGAGATGCCGTAGATGATGCCGAAATTGATCGCCTTGGCGCGGCGGCGCACTTCGGAAGGCATGCCTTCGACCGGCACGTTGAACATTTCCGAGGCGGTGATGGCGTGGATGTCGGCGCCATTGGCGAAGGCCTGCTTCAACTGCGGGATCTCGGCGACGTGGGCAAGCACGCGCAGTTCGATCTGGCTGTAGTCGGCCGAGACCAGTTTCTGGCCCTTGTCGGCGATGAAGGCCGTCCTGATCTTGCGTCCCTCCGCGGTGCGCACCGGGATGTTCTGCAGATTGGGATCGGAGGAGGACAGCCGGCCCGTCGTCGTTGCGGCCAGCGCATACGATGTGTGCACGCGCCTGGTGTCGGGATGGATGAAGCCGGGCAGCGCGTCGGTGTAGGTCGATTTCAGCTTGGTCAGCTGGCGCCAGTCGACGATCTTGCGCGGCAGTTCGTGGCCTTCGGCGGCGAGGTCTTCCAGAAGCTGCGCGGAGGTCGACCATTGCCCGGTCTTGGTCTTGGAGCCGCCGGGCAGGCCCATGCGGCCGAACAGGATGTCGCCGAGTTGCTTTGGCGACCCGATGTTGATGCGCTCGCCGACAAGGCCGTAGATCTCCTCCTCCAGCCGTGCAGCGCCTTGCGCCAGCTCGCCGGAGAGCCGCGACAGGATCTGGCGGTCGACCGAGATGCCGCGCTGTTCCATCCGCGCCAGCACCGGCACCAGCGGCCGTTCCAGCCGCTCATAGACCGAAACCAGGCCCTTGGCGGCAAGTCGCGGCTTCAGCACCTGCCATAGCCGCAGCGCTACGTCGGCATGGCCGGCGGCGTAGGCGGTCGCCCGGTCGATGTCGACCTGCTCGAACCCGACCGAGCTTCTGCCGGAACCGGCGAGATCCTTGAGCGGCGTCGTGGCATGGCCGAGCCATTTGTCGGCAAGCGAGGACAAAGTGTGGTGGCCGGTGCCGGCGTCGAGCACATAGGAAATCAACATCGTGTCGTCGAAGGGTGCGATATCGATGCCGTGGCGGCTCATGACGACGATGTCGTATTTGGCGTCCTGGGCGATCTTGAGCACCGATTTGTCTTCCAGCAACGGCTTCAGCAGCGCCAGCGCCTCGCGGACCGGAATCTGGTTCTCCAGCGTGCCGCCGCCGAGCAGGTCGCCGGCGCCGCTCTTGTGGGCGAGCGGCACATAGGCGGCGCGGCCGGGGCCGATCGCCAGGGAGAAACCGATGAGGTCGGCCAGCATCGGATCGGAAGACGTGGTTTCGGTGTCGAAGGCGACGGTTCCGGTCTTCTTGGCTTGGGCCAGCCAGGTCTTGAGCGTTGCCGTGTCGCGGATGGCGACATAGGCGGCAGGATCGATTTTGGCCGCGGCGGCCGTTTCCAGGCGAAGTGCGGCAAGCAGCGAAGGCGCGTCCCCGGCCCTTGCGGTTTCGGATTTGGCTTCATCCTGTGTTGCCGCAGGCACCGGTGTGCCGGAGCCGACATCGGGGCCGTGCGCGGTGTCGGCGCGCTCGACGGTGACGGCGACAGCCTGCACATCGCCGGCTTCGGTGCTGGTCGCCTCGGCCACACGGCGGGTCAGCGAGGTGAATTCCATGGTTTTGAGAAAGCCGATCAGCTTCGGCCCATCCGGCGCATGCAGCACGAAATCGTCGAGCCCGTCGGTCACCGGCACGTCGTTCTTCAGCGTCACCAGCTGGCGCGATATGCGCGCCTTGTCGGCATTGGCGATGATGGATTCGCGCCTCTTGTCCTGCTTGATCTCGCTGGCCCGGGCGAGCAGCCCGTCAAGGTCGCCGAACTGTTCCAGAAGCTGCGCCGCCGTTTTCGGCCCGATGCCGGGTACGCCCGGCACATTGTCGACGGAGTCGCCGGTCAGCGCCTGCAGGTCTATCATCTTTTCCGGCGGCACGCCCCATTTCTCGATGACTTCGGGGATGCCGATCTGGCGGTCCTTCATCGGGTCGTACATGCCGACCGTGGGTCCGACCAGCTGCATCAGATCCTTGTCAGAGGAGATGATAGTGGTGTCGCCGCCGGCCTCGCACGCCAGCCTGGCATAAGTGGCGATGAGGTCGTCGGCCTCGTAGCCTTCGATCTCGATGCAAGGCAGGTTGAAGGCCACGGTTGCCTGGCGGATCAGACCGAATTGCGGGATCAGGTCTTCGGGCGGTGCGTTGCGGTTGGCCTTGTATTCCGGGTAAAGATCATTGCGGAAGGTTTTCGACGAATAATCGAAAATGACCGCTAAATGCGTCGGCACGATGCCTACATCGGTGTTGCGGGCGTCCTGCATCAGCTTCCACAACATGTTGCAGAAGCCGGAGACCGCGCCGACCGGCAGCCCATCGGATTTGCGGGTCAGCGGCGGCAGCGCATGATAGGCGCGAAAGATGTAGCCGGAGCCGTCGATAAGGAAGAGATGGTCGCCTTTTTTCATGCCGGCAGGGATAGCGCGGCAGGACGGCGCGGTCCATGGCAAAGGCGGGCTTCCAACAGGTGTTGCGGCGACATGCTGACAGAGCCTGCCTGCCGATAGGTCCTGCTGCTGTTTGCCTCGGCGCTCACGGCTATGTTACAAAAGTGTAATTTTTGTGCCCTTGAAACGCCACGATCCGAGACACAAATAAAGGTCATCGGCAGTTTTCGCCGAGTCCGGAGCAAGGCCCGTCCCCCGCCTATCCCGGACAATTGCGGCAGCCTATCCCCCCTCTCCGGGCTGCCGCATCGTTTCGAGTAAAAGACCGCCGTGGTTCCCCTCCACCACGGCGGTTCTTTTTTGCCTTCTGACAAGTGTTTACGGTCCGTGGTCCAACGATCGCGGGCTTTTCGTTTTGATGCGCTGCCTTTACGGTCCCGGCACCGAAAAGAAAGGCCCGCAGTAATGTCCACCATTTCCTCCGTCCTCGACCGTCTCGACAAAAATCTCGACCAGAGCCTGGAGCGCCTGTTCGGCCTGCTCCGCATCAAGTCGATCTCCACCGATTCAGACTATACCGCCGACTGCCGCAAGGCCGCCGAATGGCTGGTGGCGGACCTCAAGCTGATCGGCTTCGACGCTTCGGTGCGCGACACGCCGGGACACCCGATGGTGGTTGCGCACCATGAAGGCCCCGCCGGTTCGCCGCATGTGCTGTTTTATGGCCATTACGACGTGCAGCCGGTCGATCCGATCGAGCTTTGGGAGAACGACCCGTTTGCGCCGGCGGTCAAGGAGATCGAGCCCGGTCACAAGGTAATCACCGGCCGTGGCTCGGCCGACGACAAGGGGCAGCTGATGACCTTCGTCGAGGCCTGCCGCGCCTGGAAGCAGGTGCATGGCAATCTGCCCTGCCGCATCACCATCCTGTTCGAGGGCGAGGAGGAGTCCGGTTCGCCGTCGCTGAAGCCGTTCCTCGAGGCCAATGCCGATGAGCTCAAGGCCGATTTCGCTCTGGTCTGCGACACCGGCATGTGGGACCGCGAAACGCCGTCGATCTGCGTTTCGCTGCGCGGAATGGTCGGCGAGGAGGTCACCGTCAAGGCCGCCGATCGCGACCTGCATTCGGGCCTCTATGGCGGCGCCGCCGCCAACCCGATCCGCATCCTGGCGAAAATCCTCGCCGACATCCATGACGAGAACGGCCACATCACCATTCCCGGCTTCTATGACGGGGTCGAGGAAACGCCGTCGCAGATCCTGAAATCATGGGAAACTCTGGGCGAGACCGCCGAAACCTTCCTCGGACCGATCGGCCTCTCGATCCCGTCGGGCGAAAAAGGCCGCTCGGTGATGGAACTGACCTGGGCGCGGCCGACGGCCGAGTTCAACGGCATCATCGGCGGCTACACCGGCAAGGGGTTCAAGACGGTGATCGCGGCGGAAGCGTCGTCGAAAATCTCCTTCCGCCTCGTCCACAAGCAGGACCCCGAGAAGATCCGCGCCGCGTTCCGGGAATTCGTCAAGGCGCGCATTCCCAGGGACTGTTCGGTCGAATTCCACCCGCATGGCGGCGGGCCGGCAATTCAGCTTTCCTACGACTCGCCATTCCTGGCCAAGGCCAAGACTGCGCTGTCGGATGAATGGCCGAAGCCAGCGGTGACGACCGGCAGCGGAGGCTCGATACCGGTGGTCGGCGACTTCCAGACCTATCTCGGCATGGAATCGCTGCTGGTCGGGTTCGGGCTCGACGACGACCGCATCCACTCGCCCAACGAGAAATACGAGCTGACCTCCTTCCACAAGGGCCAGCGCTCCTGGGCGCGCATTCTCGATGCGCTGACGCGCTGAGGAGGCTGGGAAGTTTTCTTGTTGATTTTTCAGCGGATCGCGGCGAGGACGAGTTACGCCGCGATCCGGAGACAACTATGCCCGACATCCGCTTCCACAAGAACGATCTGCCCGACCTCGCCCACTACAATGTCGACGCGGTGGCCATCGATACCGAGACGCTGGGGTTGAACCCGCACCGCGACCGGCTTTGCGTGGTGCAGATCTCGCCCGGCGATGGCTCGGCCGACGTGATCCAGATCGCGCCCGGCCAGAAGAAAGCGCCGAACCTCGTCAGCCTGCTGCGCAACCGCGGCATCACCAAGCTTTTCCATTACGGCCGTTTCGACCTCGCCGTGCTGTACAATGCATTTGGGGTGATGCCCGAGCCGGTGTTCTGCACCAAGATCGCCTCGCGGCTGACCCGCACCTATACCGACCGGCACGGGCTGAAGGACATCTGCTTCGAACTGCTCGGCGTCGGCCTGTCGAAGGCGCAGCAATCGTCGGACTGGGCGGCCGAGACCCTGTCGCCCGAACAGCTCGAATATGCCGCTTCCGACGTTCTCTATCTGCACCGTCTGCGCGAGGTGCTGGCTGGACGCCTGGCGCGGGACGGGCGCACCAAGGAAGCCGACGCCTGCTTCCGCTTCCTGCCGACGCGTGCCAAGCTCGATTTGATGGGTTGGGACGAAGAGGATATTTTTGCCCACAGCTGATGGCCTTCGGATAACGCTTCCGGCAGCCTTGCAACCAGACACGCGTCGTGGCGTTCTGTCGACTCAATGAGGGGGATGACGTGGCAGACCGCAAACCGATAGCGACCGCCCCGACGGATGGATCCAAGGTCACTGTCCTGTGGAAGGACGGCGCCGGCGTCGTCAGCGAATCCGTCGGGCAATATCGCGACGGCGCCTGGTGGGTCTACACCGACAGCGATACCCAGAAAAAGGTCGACCCGACCAGCTGGCGGCCAGTCTCCAGCGACGATGACGACGACCAATGAGCGTCCTGGCGGGTGCAACTGCTTTCGCATAGCCTGAAGTCGTTGATATCGAGGCCGATTCGGGGCCTTCCGCTCCGTAGCCTCTCTTCCTGGAGGAACGCGTCATGGGCATCGAAAGCCTTCTCATCTTCATCATCATCGGCGCCATTGCCGGCTGGCTCGCCGGCCTCATCGTCTCGGGCTTCGGCTTCGGCCTCATCGGCAACATCGTCGTCGGCATTATCGGCGCCCTGATCGCCGGCTGGCTGTTTCCAAGGCTGGGCTTCGCAATCGGCGGCGGCATTCTGGCTGCCATCATCAACGCCACGATCGGCGCTGTCATCCTGCTGGTGCTGGTCAAGGTCTTGAAGCGAGCGTGACGCTCGATACGAAACGGAGCGCGCCATGAAACAGAACACCCTCTATCTCCTCATCGGCGCGCTCTTGGTCGTGGTCATTGCGCTAGGTATCTATGTCTATCACGAGCAGACCAAGCCAAAGGGCGTGGAGCTGAAGATCGACGACAAAGGCATTTCGATCCAGCAGAATTGATGATGTCCGCCTGCGGGTGGCGCTGATTTGTCATCCAGGCATTTTACGGCGATTGGGAGTTTCCTTGTGCAAATATTTGCACATCGTGATTGACTTTCGTTTCCACTATGTGCAAAAATTTGCACATAGATTTGAGCCGAGAAATGAACGAAACCAACACCGCCAAAGTCAAGGCCCGGCTCGAGAGGGAAGGCTGGAAGAACGTCGGCGGCACGAAGCATGACAAGTACAAAAAAGACGGCATGCCGACGATCATGGTTCCTCGCCACAAGACTCTGACGCCGTTGGTAGCTCGGTCTATAGCCAAGGCGGCAGGCTGGGAATAAACCGACCTCATCGCGTTCCGAAGCCTAATGGACATAAAGTCGGAATAAGGAAAGCTGTTAGATATGTCTCGCTATGTCGCACTCGTGGATGCTGCCGACGGCTTTGTCGGCGTCTCGTTTCCCGATGCTCCTGGCTGCGTCGCGCAGTCGGAAAGCCGGGACGAGGCTGTAAAGGACGCTATGGCCGCGTTGGCCGAATGGGTGGCTGAAGAAATCGCGGACGGCCGTAAAATCCCCACTCCTCGCAAAGTCGAGGCGCTTTTAGAAGATGCTGAGGTTCGAGCAGCGCTCGCCGCTGGCGCTATCTTGATGTCCGTGCCCTTGATCCGAGATGCCGGCCGTCCGGCCCGGGCCAATATCTCGTTGGATGCCGGTTTGCTCGCCGAGGCTGACGAAACAGCCAATCGGTTGGGGGTCACCCGATCGGCCTTTGTCGCCGCCGCGTTGCGAGACAAGATCCGTCAAACTGTTTGAACAGTGATCTCGGGCACCCGCCAAAGTACCGCGTTGCCGACGCCTGTTAGCCAGCGGCAGCGGATTTTAGAAATTCTTAAGGAATTTCAGAAGGGTGCATAAACCCTGCTTTAACGCGCCCTTAAACCGCCGCATCTACCCTCCAACCCGAGCGCCATTGATACCGGGAAGACAGCGCAACGCATGGCGAACCGCAGAGACAGTCGCGTCGAACCCAGCTTCGAGGGATCGCCAAAGGCGAAATCCGCGGCCGGTTTTTCGGTGAACGAGGAGGATCGGGTCGTGCCGGCCAATCGCAAATCATCTTCGGCGCGCAAAACCTCCAAGGCAAAATCATCGTCACGCGGCAAGCGCGGCAAACCCCGGCGCGGGCTGTTCGGCGTGATGGCGCGGATGTTCTACTGGTGCTTCGTGCTCTGCATCTGGGGCGGCATCGCGGTGGCCGGCATTGTCATCTATTACGGCGCCAAGATGCCGGCGGCCACCACCTGGTCGATCCCCGACCGCGCGCCCAACATCAAGATCGTCTCGGTCGACGGGCAACTGCTTGCCAACCGCGGCATGAGCGGCGGGGAGGCGGTCGGCCTGCACGAAATGTCGCCCTACATTCCGGAAGCCGTCATCGCCATCGAGGATCGCCGCTTCTATTCGCATTTCGGCATCGACCCGATCGGCCTGTCGCGCGCCATGGTGACCAATGTTCTGGGCCGGCGTTTCTCGCAGGGCGGCTCGACGCTGACCCAGCAGCTGGCCAAGAACCTGTTCCTGAAGCCCGACCGCACGCTGGAGCGCAAGGTGCAGGAAGTGCTGCTGTCGCTCTGGCTGGAGCACAAGCATACCAAGGACCAGATCCTCGAAATGTACCTCAACCGGGTTTATTTCGGCTCCGGCGCCTATGGCGTCGAGGCGGCCTCGCGTCGCTATTTCGGCAAGAGCGCGCGCGATGTCACTCTGTCGGAGGCGGCCCTTCTCGCCGGCCTCTTGAAGGCGCCGTCGCGACTGTCGCCGGCGCGGGATCCGAAGGCGGCGGAGGAGCGCTCGCAACTGGTGCTGGCCGCCATGCGCGACGAAGGCAAGATCAGCGCCAAGGAACTGGCCTCGGCGATGAGCGCGCCGGCAACGCGCGCGCCATCCTATTGGACCGGCTCGGAAAACTATGTCGCCGACACCATCATGGAAGAATTGCCCGATTTGATTGGTGACGTGCGCAGCGACATCGTCGTCGACACCACCGTCGACCTCAACCTGCAGAAGCTCGCCGAACAGTCGATCCGCCGGCTGATCGACGAGAGCGGCAAGAAGCTCAATGTCAGCCAAGGCGCGCTGGTCTCGATCGACAATTCCGGCGCCGTGCGCGCCATGGTCGGCGGCTACGACTATTCGACCAGCCAGTTCGACCGCGCCTCCGAAGCACGCCGCCAGCCGGGCTCGGCGTTCAAGCCGTTCGTCTATATGGCCGCGCTGGAAGCCGGCCGCACGCCCGACAGCGTGCGCAACGACGCACCGATCAAGATCGGCAAGTGGACACCGGACAATTACGGCGGCAAGTATTTCGGCAAGGTGACGTTGGCGACCGCTTTGGCGAAGTCGCTGAATTCCGTCGCCGCACAGCTGACCATGGAAGTCGGGCCCGACGCCGTGGTCGAGGCGGCGCACCGTATGGGCATTCAGTCCGATCTGATCGCCAACACCTCGATCGCGCTCGGCACTTCGGAGGTGACGCCGCTGGAGCTGACATCGGCCTATGTGCCGTTCGCCAATGGCGGCTACAAGCCCGACATCCATTTCATCCGCCGCATCACCACGACCGAAGGCAAGGTGCTCTATGACGACAATGGCGGCAGCGCGCCGCGCGTCGTCAAGCAGAACATTGTCGGCATGATGAACTCGATGATGACCGGCACGGTCGAGATCGGCACGGCGAAGAAGGCGGCCTTCGCCTGGCCGTCTGCCGGCAAGACCGGAACCAGCCAGAATTCGCGCGACGCCTGGTTCGTCGGTTACACCGCAAACCTCACCACCGGCGTATGGTTCGGCAATGATGACGGCACGCCGATGAAGAAGGTCACCGGTGGCGCGCTGCCGGCACAGGCCTGGCACGAATTCATGGTGGCGGCGCATGAAGGCGTGCCGGTCAGGCCGCTGCCCGGGACCTGGAAATCGACGCCGCCCGACACCATCGTGCCCGACGATATTCCGTCAGTCGATAACAATCAGGCGGCGCCGTTGCCTGCCGTGGCCGTCAGCCGTTCGGAGCCTGCTGCCGCGCCGGCACCTGCTGCTGTACCCGCACAAGCACCGGTCCGCCGTCCGGCCGAAACGGTCGATGCCGACGGCTTCGACATGCCGGGCGACGGCGGCACCACGGCCTCGATCAAGCACCCGGTACCGCCGGGCAGCGTCGGCGGCCCGGCCAAGAAGCGGAAAACCTCAATCCTGGATATTCTCGGCGGCGGCTGAGCGGCTCGTCATTCTGGCTTCAAACCAATGGCGAGCTGGCAATCCGTTCCTCATATGAGAGCTGAGTTGACAATTCGGCCTCTCGCCACCTCCGCCGCATTCGGCTACATCTCCGGCCGGAGTGACAGACATGGCTGAGACCGACACCAGAAAAACCATCGTGCTGACCGGAGCCAGCCGCGGCATCGGCCATGCCACGGTCAAGCGCTTTTCGCGTGAGGGCTGGCGGGTCATCACCTGTTCGCGCCAGGCTTTTGCCGAGGATTGCCCGTGGCCGGCCGGCCCAGAGGACCACATCAAGGTCGATCTCGCCGACCAGGAGGATGTCGGCATCGCCGTCTCGGAGATCCGTCACCGGCTGGAAGCGCATGGCGGGCAACTGCACGCGCTGGTCAACAATGCCGGCATTTCGCCGAAGCTCAAGGACGGCAACAGCCGCATGGATTCGATCGACACGCCGATGCATGTCTGGCGCGATGTGTTCCAGGTGAATTTCTTCGCGCCGATCATGCTCGCGCGGGGCCTCTTCAAGGAGCTTGCTGCAGCGAAAGGTTCGATCGTCAACGTCACCTCGATCGCCGGCACGCGCGTGCATCCTTTCGCCGGCACCGCCTATGCGACCTCGAAGGCGGCGCTCGGCTCGCTGACGCGCGAGATGGCGCATGATTTCGGCCCGCACGGCATCCGCGTCAATGCGATTGCGCCGGGCGAGATCGACACCGCGATCCTGTCGCCTGGCACCGACAAGATCGTCGAGACGATCCCACTCAGGCGCCTTGGCGCCACCTCGGAAGTCGCCGACATCATCTTCTTCCTGTGCTCGCAGCAGGCGTCCTATGTGACGGGCTCGGAAATCCACATCAATGGCGGCCAGCACGTCTGAGCACTGACAGACTGCTCATTCGGCGATGGTGAGAACAGCCTTGCCGCTGAAGCTGCGCTGTCGCAGGGCGTCCAGAGCCTGGGCGATGTCTGTCCACGGCACGGTCATGGACACACGGGTTTCCAGCCGGCCAGCCGCGACCAGAGCGAGCAGCGAGGCGATGTCCGCGCCAATGGCTGGACCGGATGTGTAGTAGGCGAAAGTCTGAAGCCTCGCTCCCTCATGGCCCGGAACGAACTGTCTGAAGCCAACCGGCGTGAGTTCGCTGCTGCTCGAACCGAACATGACGATGGTGCCGCCGGGGGCGACGCGGTCGATGGCATGGGCGAGGCTTTGGCCGCCGACCGACTCGGTGATCAGAGAGAATGGCCCTTCGGCCAGTTCGATCGACTCGACGACCTCGTGAGCACCAAGACCGCGGAGATCCTCGGCGTGCCGGGCGGCGGCGATTGCAATCACCGCGGCGCCTTGCTCGCGGGCGATCTGGATCTGGAAACGGCCGACCGCGCCGCTGGCGCCGGTGATCAACACCTGCTGTCCCGCGAGGTCGCCGCCATGGCGCAAGACCCTGAGAGCCGTCGTGCCCGCGACCGGAAGCGTGGCGGCGGACCCGAAGCTGACCTCGTCCGGGATGACGGCGAGGCGGTCGGTCGGAACGGCGACCTGTTCGGCCCAGCCGGCCTCGTCGACCAAAGCCACAACCCGGGCGCCGACGGCAGGCCCGGAGCCATCGGCTGCCGCCCGCTTGATTACTCCAACCACGTCCTGGCCAGGTATCCCGCCTTCCGGGCGTATGGTGAGCAGGCGCAATTCACCGCGGTTCAAGGAGGTTGCGTGGACGCAGACAAGCGCTTCGTTGGGGAGGGGCCGAGGGTCCTCGACCTCGGCGAGACTGATCCGGGTGATGCTCTCGGGAGAGATGACAAGCGCGCGCATGGGAAGCCTTCCTGCCGGTTTGTGACATGCCAGCCACGAACCAGAGTCTATCGACTCCCCGCATCAAAGAATTTAGCTATCACCGCGAATAGTCGCTAAAAGCCATCAATCATGAGGCAGCCGCTCCGCTACCCCTGGGTCAATTTCGATGTCGATGATGTGCAGGCACCTGCGATTGCCGTGCGCGTCGATGTCACCGAAACCAAAGCGGAAGTCGCCGCCCATTGGCACCGCAAGGGCCAGCTCGTCTTTGCGCTCGGCGGTGGCGTCACTTGCCGCGTCCCGAGCGGCCTGTGGATGGTGCCGCCGCATTGCGGTGTGTGGATTCCTGGCAGTATGGAACACAGCAACATCGCGACCGCCAATGCGCGGATCTTCTTCGTCTATATCGAGCCGGGAGCCGCCGATCTGCCGGACCGGTGCTGCACGCTGTCGATCTCGCCATTGTTGCGCGAACTGATCATCGAGCTGGCCGATCGCGTGGAGGAAGATGAGGCGAGGGACGGGCTCTTGACCACGATCCTGCTTTCGGAACTGCCGCGCATGCCTGTCCAGCAGCTGCATCTGCCGATCTCCGCCGAGCCGCGCTTGCGGCGGATCGCCGAAGCGTTGGCGCAGAACCCTGCCGATCGCAGCACGCTTGCCGAGTGGGCCAACCGTGTTGCGCTCTCAGAAAGCAGCCTCGCCCGTCTCATCGTGAAGCAGACCGGCCTGAGCTTCGGCCGCTGGCGCCAGCAATTGCACCTGATCGTCGCCATAAGGGAGCTGGCCTCGGGTGCCAGCGTGCAGCAGGTTTCAGGCGATCTTGGCTATGGCTCCGTCACCGCCTTCATCACCATGTTCAAGAAGGCGCTTGGCAAGCCGCCGGCAAAGTATCTCGCCAGCGTCGCGCACAATGGCGGCTCCGCCTTCGTTGGATGATCGATGCGCCTGTGGCAAGCCTCAGGCCGGGGAGGGCTCAATGGCTTCGGGGCGCGGCATCGGCTTTTGCTCCAGCACTTCTTGCACGATGCCGCGGGCGATCTCGCGTTCGCCCATGATGACGGTGTCGGCGCCGAGCCCCATCAGGTGCTCGACCTCGGCATCGGAATGGGCCCGCGCTATGACGTTGATGCCGGGATTCGCGGCGCGTGCCCTGAGCACGATCTGCCCGGCCTCGAACGCGTTGGGGATGGCAAGGATCAAGCGTTTGGCCCCCTGCGGATTGGCGGCGGCAAACACGCCCCCATTGGCCGCATTGCCGGAGACGATTTCGACGCCGTCGTCTCTGAGCCTCGCCAGCGTCTTGTCGGCGTCCTCGATGACCAGGAAGGGCAGCGATGCCTGTTTCAGCGCCGCGCCGACCAGGCTGCCGACGCGGCCGTAGCCGATCAGGATGGTGTGGCCCGAAAGCGTTGTGCGTGGCGGTGGGCCATTCTCTTTTGCCGCGGCGGCCACCGAGGCCACTTGTCCGGGCTGCGTCGCCGGGCCGACCGGCTTGGCCTCTTCCGGTGGTGCTGCCTTGGCGGCGCGCGCGTCCAGCCATGGCTTCATCCAGTCGAGGGCGAGGAACATCAGCGGATTGACCAGGATCGACAGGATGGCGCCTGCCAGGATCAGGTCGCGTCCCTGTTCGGGCAACAGCTTCAGCCCGACGCCGAGCTCCGCCAGGATGAAGGAGAATTCGCCGATCTGCGCGAGGCTGGCCGAGATCATCAAGGCGGTTCCCAGCGGATAGCGGAAGGCGATGACGATAACGAAGGCGGCCAGCGACTTGCCGATGACGATGATGGCCAGCGTCGCCAGGATCGGCCAGCCATTGCTCATCAGGCTGAACGGATCGAACAGCATGCCGACCGAGACGAAGAACAGCACCGAGAAGGCGTCGCGCAGCGGCAGTGATTCCTCCGCCGCGCGGTGGCTGAGCTCGGATTCGCTCATGATCATGCCGGCGAAGAAGGCACCGAGCGCCAGCGAGACGCCGAACAGTTTGGCGGCGCCGAAGGCGACGCCGAGCGCGATCGCCAGCACCGCCAGCCGGAACAGTTCGCGCGAGCCGGTATGGGCGACGTAATGCAGGATCCACGGAATGACGCGGCGGCCAACCACCAGCATGACGATGACGAAGGCGACGACCTTGGCCAGCGTGAGGCCGACGACGCCCCAGATGCCGAAGCTGGCCGGCAGCGACAAAAGGCTCGCATGGTCATCGACCTGCGGCTGGCCGCCGAGCACGCCGGCCAACGCCGGCAAAAGCACCAGCGCCAGCACCATGGCGAGGTCCTCGACGATCAGCCAGCCGACGGCGATGCGGCCGCGCTCGGTCTCGATCAGCCGTCGCTCCTGCAACGCGCGCAACAGCACCACTGTGGACGCGACGGAAAGCGCCAGGCCGAAGACGAGGCCTGCGCCCATCGACCAGCCGAGCATCCAGGCAAGGCCGGCGCCCAGCGCGGTGGCAAAGCCGATCTGGACGATGGCGCCGGGTACGGCGATGGCGCGGACGGAGAGAAGATCCTTCAGCGAGAAATGCAGGCCGACGCCGAACATGAGCAGGATGACGCCGATTTCGGCCAGCTCATTGGCAAGACCGGCATCGGCGACGAAACCCGGCGTGTTCGGTCCAACCAGCACGCCGGCGACGAGATAGCCGACCAGCGGCGGGATGCGAAAACGGTTGGCGAGCGCCCCGAAGATGAATGCCAGCCCCAGACCGGCGACGATGGTGGCGATAAGGGGCGTGTCGTGCGGCATTGTCTATGGAGCGCCTTTCGGGAAATGTCGGGTGTGCGCCGCCCGCAGCCGCCGCCTTTGCAATATGGTGGAGGGGGTGCGGGCGACGCAACCCGCGAGACGTAAATTGGTGGCCAGAGGCGCCGAAAAACGAAAGGCGCGCGCAGCGAAAACGCTGCGCGCGCGAATGATCTATGAGATAGGGTCAGGCTGCCTGCTGCAGCATGGCCTCGATGTCGATCAGCGGGCGGTTGGTCAGTGTCTTTGGGATCTCCGCCTGCACCTTGTCGGTGACTTCCTTGTGCAATTTCTTGCGCATGGTGCCGAGCACCAGCGGCGGCGCGACCAGCACGATGTCGTCGAAGATGCCGTGATGGGCGAGCTTGTAGAGCCGGTCCGCGATCTCTTCGGCAAAGCGTTCCTTGCCCTGCCGGTGCCAGTCGGTTTCCTCAACCGCGCTGCGATGCACGGAGGGGCCGTCATTGTAGCGGCCGGGACTGTCGCTGCCTTGTTCGCGCGTTGCCGGATTGCCCTGGTTCATCTCCTGGAAGAGCTGCAGGTGCGGATAGAGATTGTCGCCCTCGTTCTTCAGGAACAGCGCTTTCTCGCCATCGGCCACCATGACCAGAAGGCCATGTTTCAGGTTGATCTTGCTCATTTGCGGGCTCCTGCTTGAAGGTTCAAATCCAGCCGACGATTGTCTGTTACGGCAGGGGCAGAACGCGTGGCGAAGCGGGAACGTTCCACTTCGTTCGCCGAGATCGCACGCAGCCATATCAAGCCCGATCTATCGTCTATCGGAGCAATGTCCGAGGTGACGGCTTTAATCTACTAGATTGGTAGAATTTAGAAAAAATAATTTTGCAGCTTGGCCGGCTCCCGGATAAAAGAGCCGCAGAACAAAGCCTGCGGCAGCAGCTTGAATCCGCCTGATATGCGGATGTGGAATATTTTTCTCTTGGCCCTTTGGCTTGCGGAAAACCGATTGCCTCCCGTCAGGGGATGCGCGAGTGGGTTCCTTCAGCTTTTTCGCGTCCGCGCCTAAAACTGCCGAATTGTTCCGGAATCTGTTCGTCATGCCGCACACCAATCCCAAGCTCACCGCGTTCCCGGTCTTCATGCGGGTCGAAGGCGAAGCCGTGGCCATCGTCGGCGGCGGAGGCGAAGCGTTGGCCAAGGCGCGGCTACTTGATCAGTCGAGTGCTGTGCTTCGCATCATTGCCGATGTTGCCGACGCCGAATTGCTGAGCTTCATCGCCACGACCGGCGCCATCCGTATCGACGCCCCCTACGACGCCGCGCATCTCGAAGGCGCGGTCCTGGTGTTTGCCGCCAGCGGCGACGAGACGCTCGACCGCCGCGTCGCCCACGATGCGCGCCGCCTTGGCATTCCGGTCAATGCCGTCGACCGGCCGGAGCTATGCGATTTCTTCACCCCGGCGCTGGTCAACCGCGCCCCGGTCGCCATCGCCATCGGCACGGAAGGCGCGGGTCCGGTGCTGGCGCAGATGCTGCGCAGCCGCATCGACCGCATGCTGTCGCCGTCGCTCGGGCCGCTGGCAGCGCTTGCCGCCTCGTTCCGGGGTGCCGCCGAAAAGCTGCTGCCGAAAGGCAACGCCCGCCGCCAGTTCTGGAGCAGTTTTTTCCAGGGTGCACCGGCGCGCGCCGTCGAAGCCGGCGAGCTTTCGCAGGCGCATGACGCCGCCGCCGATCTGTTGCTGTCGAAGGCTCCGGCTTCGGGCCATATCGCGTTGGTTGGCGCCGGGCCAGGTGCTGAGGATCTTCTGACGCTGCGCGCGCATCGGCTTTTGATGGAAGCCGACGTCATCGTCTATGACGCGCTGGTGCCGGAGGCGATCGTCGCCATGGGCCGCCGCGACGCCGAGCGGCTGCCGGTCGGAAAACGCAAGGGATGCCACACCAAGAGCCAGGCCGAGATCAATGCGCTGCTGGTCGATCTCGGCAGGCAGGGCAAGCGCGTCGTGCGGCTGAAGTCGGGCGACCCGCTGGTGTTCGGCCGCGCCGGCGAGGAGATGGCCGCACTGCGCGATGCCGGCATCGCCTATGATGTCGTTCCCGGGGTCACCGCCGCCTTTGCCGCCGCCGCCGATTTCGAGCTGCCGCTGACGCTGCGCGGCGTCTCCTCGTCGATGGTGTTCACCACCGGCCATGATCTGAAGGGCAATTCGCTGCCGGATTGGGCCAAGCTCGCCATTTCCGGCGCCACCGTAGCCGTCTATATGGGCCGCTCGGTCGCCGCCGAAGTCGCCGGACGGCTGATCGAGGCCGGCCTGTCGCCGGACACGGCGGTTGCCGTGGTCGAGAATGCCAGCTTGCAGAACCGCCGCCGTTTCCACGGCACACTGGCCGATTTGCCGTCGCTGGAAGAGCGCGCCGATCTGGCCGGTCCGGTGATGACCATCATCGGCGACGCGGTTGCCGGCGCCAACTTTGAACGTTCCGAGCCGCTCGCGGCACATAACTATGAGGGCGCCGCCAACGCGGCCGACGCAGAGGTCGAGCCATGAAGATACTGACCGCAAACCGCCTCTCCGACGGCATCGCCGTCTGGTATGCCGATGGCGGCTGGGCCGAGACGGTCGACCATGCCGACCTTGCCCATGACCAAGCGGCAGAGGACAGGCTGGAAGCAATCGGCGCCAAGGCCAACGCCAACAATCAGGTTGTCGACGTGAATCTGATCGACGCTGAAGTCGTCAATGGCGTCGTCGTGCCGGTGCGGCTGCGCGAAAAGATCCGCGCCGCCGGCCCGACCATCCGGGAAGATCTGGGCAAGCAGGCTGCGCGGGCAGCTTAACAAAATACGGGCGGACGCGCCCTGAAAGACGAAACATGTACCGCTACGATGAGTTCGACCACGATTTTGTCCAGGCCCGCGTCGCCGAGTTCAGCGACCAGGTCGAACGCCGCCTGTCCGGCGAGATCACCGAGGATCAGTTCCGGCCGCTGCGGCTGATGAACGGCGTCTACCTGCAGCTGCACGCCTACATGCTGCGCATCGCGGTGCCCTATGGCACGCTGAACAGCGCGCAACTGCGCATGCTCGGCCACATCGCGCGCAAATACGACAAGGGCTACGGCCACTTCACCACGCGCCAGAACATCCAGTTCAACTGGCCGGCGCTGTCCGACATTCCGGCGATCCTGGCCGATCTCGCCAGCGTCGAGATGCATGCCATCCAGACCAGCGGCAATTGCATCCGCAACGTCACCGCCGACCATTTCGCCGGCGCCGCCGCCGACGAGGTCGCCGATCCGCGCCCCTATGCCGAGATCCTGCGGCAATGGTCGTCTGTGCATCCGGAATTCTCGTTCCTGCCGCGCAAGTTCAAGATCGCGGTGACCGGGGCCGAGCGCGACCGCGCCGCCATCCAGACGCATGATATCGGTCTGCATCTGAAGAAGAACGCTGCCGGCGAGCTCGGCTTTGCCGTCTATGTCGGTGGCGGCCAGGGCCGCACGCCGATGGTGGCGCGCAAGATCCGCGACTTCCTGCCGGAAGCCGACCTGCTTTCCTACTGCACGGCGATCCTGCGCGTGTACAACCTCTATGGCCGCCGCGACAACAAGTACAAGGCGCGCATCAAGATCCTCGTCCACGAGACAGGCGTCGAGGAAATCACCCGCCAGGTCGAGGCCGAATGGCAGGAGCTGAAGGACGCCGAGCTGAAGCTGCCGGAAGCCGACATCCGTGCCATCGACGCCTATTTCGCGCCGCCGGCACTGACCGCCCGGCCGGAAGGCGACGCGGCGATCAAGCTGGCGCGGCTCGATTCCAAAAGCTTCTCGGATTGGCTCGACCAGAATGTCGTGACGCATCGCCATCCCGACTATGCCGCGGTGACGATCTCGCTGAAAGGCATCGGCGAGGTGCCGGGCGATGCCACCGACAGCCAGATGGAAGCGGTCGCCGACATCGCCGAGAAATACGCGTTCGACGAACTGCGCGTCAGCCATGAGCAGAACCTGATCCTGCCGCATGTGGCGCGCGCCGATCTCAAGGCTGTCTATGATGCGCTGGTCGATATTGGTCTGGCGACGGCCAATTCCAACCTGATCAGCGATATTATCGCGTGCCCTGGCCTCGACTATTGCGCGCTGGCGACGGCGCGCTCGATCCCGATCGCGCAGGAGATTTCGCTTCGCTTCGCCTCGCTGGAGCGGCAGCGCGAGATCGGCGAATTGAAGCTGAAGATTTCCGGCTGCATCAATGCCTGCGGCCACCACCATGTCGGCCATATCGGTATCCTCGGCGTCGAGAAGAAGGGCTCCGAGCTCTACCAGGTGACGCTTGGCGGATCGGCCGACGAGAACACCTCGGTTGGCGAAATCATCGGCCGCGGCTTCTCTTCGGAAGAGATCACCGACGCCATCGAGCAGATCGTCGACACCTATCTCGGCCTTCGGCTCGGGCCCAGTGAACGTTTTATCGACGCCTACCGCCGTGTCGGTCCCGCGCCGTTCAAGGAGGCGCTCTATGCTGGCGAAACCAAGGCCGCTTGACCGCATCCTCGACGTCGACGACAGCATCGCCGCCAAAGCGGCGGGCTTCGACGCGCTGTATGGACATCTGAGCCCGCTCGACATCATCGAACGCGCGGCGAGCGAATTGTTTCATGACGAGATCGCCGCCGTGTCGTCCTTCGGCGCGGATTCCGCCGTCCTGCTGCATATGATCGCCAAGGTCGACCGCACGCTGCCGGTCATCTTCCTGGACACCGGCAAGCATTTCGAAGAGACGCTGGGCTACCGCGATGCGCTGGTCGCCGATTTCGGGCTGACCAACATCAGGGTGATCAAGCCCGAAGACGCAGCGCTCGAACGGGTCGATCCGACCGGCAATCTGCACCAGAGCAACACCGATGCCTGCTGCGACGTGCGCAAGGTCGAGCCGCTGGCGCGCGGCGTCGCCCCCTTCCGGGCCTGGCTGACCGGCCGCAAGCGCTTCCAGGCGGCGACGCGAGCCGCGCTGCCGGTGTTCGAGGCGGTCGGCCCGCGCGTACGCATCAATCCGCTGGCGCACTGGACGACATCCGATCAGGCCGACTACATGCGCGCGCATGCGTTGCGCGAAAATCCGCTGGTTGCGTACGGCTATCTGTCGATCGGCTGCTTCCCATGCACGCAGCCGGTGCAGCCGGGCGAAGATGCGCGCAGCGGACGCTGGGCCGGTCATGCCAAGACCGAGTGCGGCATCCATCTGTCGGGACTGGAAGTGTCGCTGACCGACGCATCCCTTTAAGCTATGGTGATATTCAGGTGAGGTTGGCCTGCAACGGCGGCTTCCGCCCGGAGGCCGCCGGTTTCGTGTGGACCGGCTTTCGCGGACTTCGATTTTGGGGCTTTTAGGAATTTTCGATGACTGAACCGACGACAGCGGAGACCCGCCTCTGGACCCGGACGGGTTTTCGCGAGGACGAGTGGACACATGCCGAAAGTGCGGATGCACTGGCGGGCAATGGCCGCTTCATCCTGCCGTTGCAGGCATTTCTCGGCCTCGATGCCGAAGTGCGGCGCTCGGCCAAGGAGCGGCTTGGCGTCGCGCTGCAGCCCGGCGACCAGCTGGAAAAGATTGTGGATCTGCTCGACCAGCTGTCGCTGGTGGCGCTGGCCTTCCCGGCCTTCAGCGACGGCCGCTCGTTTTCCAAGGGCGAATTGCTGCGCAGCCGCTACCATTTCGAGGGCGCGGTCCGCGCCACTGGCCAGGTGCTCGTCGACCAGCTGCCGCATATGCTGCGCCTCGGCTTCGACGAGTTCGAAATCTCCAACCCGGTTCTGCTGAAGCGCCTCGAAGAAGGCCGCACAGGCGGGCTGGGCCTTTACTATCAGCCGACCGAAGCGTCGGAGCCGAAGGGGCCGAAATACTCCTGGCGGCGCGTTCGCAACATCTGACGCAGCGGTAATTTCGCCTGTCTTTACAAAGACTGTGATCGGGCCTTCTCCTGGCTCTCCGGACGGAAATATCCGCCGGCCGCGAGGGAGGAATCGGCGCTCATCGGCGGCAACACCAATGCACCGTCCATCATGATCGCCGAAAAGGCGCCTGACATGATCAGGGCTGCAAGGTCTGGATGCGCGAGGAGCGCAAGGCTGCCTGAGCCGGTTTTTGGAAGATGCCGCCGCGCCTTCGGTGCGGCGGTTTTTTTCTTTGTCTTACGGCATTCCCAAGCGAAAGCCCGGAAAACCGCCTCACACTTTGCTGGAATTGCTTTCAGGCCAAGGCCCGCGCTTCGCGAAACGAGATCAGCTTGCGGCGGTTCTCGTCCCACAACGCCAGCTTGACGCAGCGCAGGCTGTCGAGAAGCGTGACGCGGCCGATGCCGCGCAGTTCGGGATAGTCGCGCAGCACTTCCTGCAGCCGGTAGCCCGGCACCTTGGCCGAGAGATGGTGCACGTGATGGACGCCGATATTGCCGGTGAACCAGTTCAGCACCGGCGGCAAATCATAATAGGACGAGCCGTGCAGGGCGGCACGCTGGAATTCCCACTCTTCGTCCTTCGCCCATTCCGTCTCCTCGAACTGGTGCTGGACGTAGAACAGCCAGATTCCGGCCGATCCGGCCAGGATCACGATCGGCAAATGGACGATCAGGAAAGCGCCGGGGCCGACCAGCCAGATAAGCAGCGCTGCCGCGACCGCGATGCCGAGATTGGTGGTCATCGACGACACCCAGGGCGTCAGGCCGCCGCGCATCATGCCGACCGGCAGCCTCTGCTCGAAGATGAACAGCCAGATCGGGCCAAGGCCGAACATCACCAGGGGATGGCGGTAGAGACGATAGGCAAGGCGTCCCCGCCAAGACAGCTGCCGGTATTCAGCAACCGTCAACGTCCTGATATCGCCCATGCCGCGCTCGTCAAGATTGCCGGCGCTGGCGTGATGGGTGGCGTGCGCGCGCCGCCAGCAATCGTAAGGGGTCAGCGTCAGCACGCCGAGCGCGCGGCCGATCCAGTCGTCGGCAGTGCGGTTGGCGAAGAAGGAGCCGTGGCCGCAATCGTGCTGGATCATGAAGATCCGCACCAGAAAACCGGCGGCGGGAAGGATCAGGATCAAGCCCCACCAGTGGCCATAGGAATAGGCTGCCGAAGACAGCGCCCACAGCGTAACGAAAGGAATAAGGGTGATGGCGAGTTCAAGAGTGCTGCGTCGCCGGTCGGGCTTCTTGTAGCGCGCCAGGATCTTCAACCAGGCGCGCTTGCTGTTGGCGGCCGTCTCGGGGGAAATCATGTTCATCAGGAAGCATAGGCGGGGCGTCCCGCTGCCGCAAGGAAAAGCTCACGCAAAATTACTGCGCGTAATTGTCGCGCGATAGCATCGCTATTGACGGCGTTGGCCGCCGGCCATGCTGGCTTCTATGCCGTCCAGCCGGTCGAGCAGGTCCCGGAAACGGGCGGGAATGTCGGCCTCGGTGCGGAAGGCCGGCAAGGTGCGCAAGAAGCGCGTCGTCGCCTCGGTGCCGAACTGGCGCCTGATGTCGGCGGCGAGCTCTTCGCTTCTGTTGCCAGTATTGCGGTCCATTGTCTCAAATCCTGTGTCGGTTTCAAAACTCCTCCAAGCTTTGAATGGTTCCCCATAGCGGGGTATTGGCAAGCAAAGGCTGCCGTTACGGTAAAGTTTGAATTAATTTTGAACGTCCTTGCGCCCCGCACCAAGTCCGACGGGCTGCCCGCAACATTGCCTGCTGTGGGGCGTCCTCCTGGGCTTGCCCCTTGATTTTTGGCCGCCAAACCTCGATATCGGGCGCAAATCCAAACCATTCGAATGACGGGAAATGGCGATGAGCGACCAGACAAAAGACGAACGCGCGCCCGAGGATATCGAAACGGCCGAGGCCGAGCGCACGCAAGGCGGCATCGACGGCGACTATGAAGCGCTGGTGCGGTTGCTGAAGGAAAACGAGGAGCTGAAGGACCGCGCGCTGCGCGTCGCAGCCGAGATGGAGAATCTGCGCCGCCGCACCGCCCGCGACGTGCATGATGCGCGCGCCTATGCGGTGGCCAATTTCGCCCGCGACATGCTGTCGGTGTCGGACAATCTGCGCCGCGCGCTCGATGCTATCCCCGCCGAGGCGAAAGCGGCCGGAGATGCCGGCTTCAAGGCGCTGATCGACGGCGTCGAGATCACCGAGCGCGCCATGCTGTCGACGCTGGAACGGCATGGGGTGAAGAAGCTCGAACCGGAAGGTGAGAAGTTCGACCCGAATTTCCACCAGGCGATGTTCGAAGTGCCCAATCCCGATGTGCCGGCCAACACCGTCGTCCAGGTCGTGCAGCCGGGCTATTCGATCGGCGAGCGCGTGCTGCGGCCGGCCATGGTCGGGGTCGCCAAGGGCGGCCCCAAGATCGCGGCCACCGAAGCGCCGGTCGAGCCGGGGCCGGTGAACGAGCAGGCCGAGAAGGATGCGTGAGTAGGGTAGGCAGTAGGGAATAGGGAATAGGGAATAGGCAGGCGTATCAATCGCGCGGCTTCGTGTTATTCATACTTTCCCTAATTCCCAATCCCTACTACCTCATGTCCCTGACACCCATCGACCTCCTCGACTATGCCGGCGTCGCCGTCTTTGCCGCGACCGGGGCGTTGGCGGCTTCGCGCAAGCAGCTCGACATTATCGGCTTCCTGTTTCTGGCCAGCGTCACCGGCATTGGCGGCGGCACGCTTCGCGACGTCATCCTCAACCTGCCCGTCTTTTGGGTCGCCAACTCCGGCTATGTGCTGGTTTGCGCGGCGGTTGCGGTGCTGGTCTTCTTCATCGCCCACCGCGTCGAATCCCGCTGGAAATGGCTGCTCTGGCTCGACGCCATCGGATTGGCGGCCTTTTCCGTAATGGGCGCGGCCAAGGGGCTGGCCATCACCGGCTCGCCGGTCGTCTCCGTTGTTATGGGCGTGTTGACCGCCACATTTGGCGGCATCCTGCGCGATCTGCTGGCCGGCGAGCCATCGGTGCTGCTCAGGCCCGAAATCTACGTCACCGCCGCACTCGCGGGCGCCGGCCTCTACACACTTGGCGATCTTGCCGGCCTGCCGCCGCTCGCCTCGGATATTGCCGGCTTCGTCGCGGCTTTCCTGGTGCGCGGCGGCGCGCTGAAATTCGGCTGGACCTTTCCGTCCTACAAGAGCCGCCCGGGACGGCGACCGGAGGATATTCCGTAGGGAGAGGGGATAGGGAATAGGGAATAGGGAATAGGGAATAGGGAATAGTCGGTAGTCAGCAATTCGCGGCAGCCTTCACTACTGCCTACTGCCTACTGCCTACTGCCTCACGCCGCAAAGCGCTGCGCTTCCCCGCCATAATAGTTGACGTAGCGGGCGCCGATTTCCTTGACCGGCATCACCACGAACACATCGACGGTGGAGAACTCACGGTCGATGACGCAGCCGTCGCCGATGCGGGCGCCGACGCGCAGATAGCCCTTGACCAGCGGCGGCATGGCCGCGATCGCCGCCTTGGCGTTGACTGCCTCGATCGGCATCAGATCCATCGAGCAATAGCGGCCGGAGACCGCCCGCACATCCCAGGCGGAGTTGGTCCGGCAGTGATGGGCAAGGTAGGTGAGCGCCTCGGCATGCGCAGCCGGCACCGTGCCAGGGAACGAGGCACAACCGGTCATCACGCCGATCTCATAGTGGTTGATGTAGGCCCAGATGCCTTGCCACAGCGCCTCGATGGTGCGCTTCGAGCGGTATTCCGGCAGCACGCAGGAGCGGCCGAGCTCAAGGAAGCGCTGGCCGGGATGGCGGGCGATCAGCTTGGTCAGTTCGAACTCGCCTTCGGAATAGAAGCCGCCGGCGGTCGCCGCAATCTCTTGCCGCAGCAGGCGGTAAGTGCCGACGATGCGGCGATGCTCGGGGCCGGAGATCGAAGTGTCCAGCACGAGGAGATGGTCGCACAGCGGGTCGAAGCGGTCGGCGTCGCGCCGGTCCTGCGCCTGGAACAGGTCCTTCCTGGCGCCAAGCTCGTCATAAAACACCCGGTAGCGCACTTCCTGCGCGGCGGCGATCTCGGCCTCATTGCGGGCAAGCCGCACTTCGAGATTGCCGATACGGCCCAGCGGTGCGCCTGTTGCGACGGCATCGGCGTTCCGCGCGGCGAGCAAAGCGCCGCCTGCGCTGGGCCGAGTGTCACATTCCGGCATAACTGTATGCACGAGTGATTCTCCTTCGAGCCATCCCTCTTGGCACGGGGATACGGTGTAGGTGCAACAGGATTGTGACAGTACCGTGATACGGCGCGACGGGCAATACTTCGTCGGCTGGCGAAAACCCTCATTCGGCTACCTACGTGACGCGAGGATTTCTCCAGCGTCGCTTCAGGCGGCCACCTGGCCCTCGACGGCATGGACCAGCGCGTCGGGATCGAGCGGCTTGGTGACGAAGCCGCTGGCGCCATGGGCGAGCACGGCGTGGCGGGTCTTTTCCTGGCTGTCGGCCGAAAGCACCATGATTGGCACCGGCGGCACAGCCATTTCCTCTTCGTGGCGGCGGATGGCGGCGATCGCGTCCAGCCCGTCCATCACCGGCATGTGCAAATCCATCAGCACCACATCGAAGCGATTTTTCAGCCCGGCTTCGGTCACCGCCTCGACCGCGGCCTTGCCATTGCCGACCACTTTCACGCGATGTCCCGCCTTCAAAAGCGTGGCGCGGGCAAGCATGGCGTTGATGTCGTTGTCTTCGGCGATCAGCACCGACAAACCTTGCTGGCGCCCGCCATGGGCACGAAGCGAGGACGCGCCGGTCTTTTCCGGCTTGGGCGGCGGCAAGGCAGGGGCATGACTGGTCAGCAGCACGCGCAGCAGGGTTTCGCCGCGCACCGGCCTCGCCAGGAAGGTGGCGTAGCCGCTGGTGCGGAATTCGCCAAGCATGCCGCGGTCGGTCGGCGCGATCAGCGTGATCGCCTCGCAATCGGCAAAGCCACTCTGGCGCAGGCGCTTGAGCAGTCTGCCGTCGCCGTCCTCCAGGGCCGCGTCGATCAACAGCACATCGCAATGTTCGGCGAAGGGCGTCGCCTGGGAAGCGGTTGCGGCGACGTCGACGGCGCCGCCATGGGCGCGGATGGTGCGGGCGATGGCGTCGGCCTCGACGGCGTTCTTCGACACGATCACGGCGCGCCGGCCGGCCAGGATGTTCTGCCGGTTCTGCGGTGCTTCGGTTGCTCCTGCGGCCGGGATCTCGAAGACGAATTCCGATCCCTCGCCAAGCCGGCTCGACACCGAAATGGCACCGCCCATGGCGGCGACCAGGCGCCTCGATATGGCCAGACCGAGGCCGGCGCCGCCATGGGTGCGGGTCGAGGTGCCGTCGGACTGTTCGAACTCCTCGAAGATGCGCTCCATATCCTCTTCGCGCAGGCCAGGGCCGGTGTCGGCGACGGTGAAGCAGATGCGGTCGCTGGTCTCGGTGCGGGCCCGTGCAACCGAAACCAGCACGCCGCCGGTGTCGGTGAACTTGATCGCATTGCCGATCAGGTTGAGCAGCACCTGCCTGACTCTTCCCGGATCGGCCATGATCATCTGTGGCACGTCGGGCTCGACATGACAGCCGAGGCCGATGTTCTTGGCGAAGGCTTTCGCCGCCATCAGTTCGATGATGTTGTCGGCGATTTCGCGCAGCGATGTCGGCTGCGGCTCCGGGTCGAAACGGCCGGCCTCTATCTTGGAATAGTCGAGCAAATCCTCGATGAGCGCCAAAAGGGCGCTGGCCGAGGTCGAGACAGCGCCGACATAGGTGCGCTGCTCGGGCGACAGATTGGTGTCAGCCAGAAGCTTGGCCATGCCCATGATGCCGTTCATCGGCGTGCGGATCTCATGGCTGACGGTGGCGAGGAAGCGCGACTTGGCCTGGCTGGCATATTCGGCGCGCTCACGCGCGGTGATCAACGAGGATTCGGCGCGCTTGCGGGCGGTGATGTCACGGGCAATCGCCCGGTGCGAGACGGCGCCGCTATCCTTGTCGCGCACCGACAGTTCGATCCACGAGAACCAGCGCGGACCGTTCGGCGTGCGGATGGAGACGTCGGTGGAACTCAGGCATTCGTGATCCGAAAAGGCGGCGTCGGGAACGATACCGACATCGATGCCGAGGTCGGCCAGAGTCCTGCCGGCAAGGTCGCGCTGATCGGTTCCGACGAGGCCGGCGAAAACCATGTTGGCATAGACGATGTGGCCGTCGCGGTCGCGGTGGACGACGAGATCGCCGAGCGCATCGATCAGCCCGCGAAAACGCTCCTCGCTCTCCTGCATCTCCCACATGCGGTCGGCCAGCGTCTCGATCTCGGCGCGGCTGCGCGCGGCGGTTTCGTCGAGCAAGGCCGTCGCGCGGTGGACGGTGCGGCGGTTGCGCAGGTGCATGGCGACGCCGGCAACGCCTGTCGCCAGCAGGCCGAGGGTGATGAAGATCGGCGCACCGGTGAGGTGGGAGAGGCCCGCCAGCACGACACTGGCGACCACCGTCAGGAACGGCAGGCCCTCGGACGTGGGGCGCGGCAAATCCGGCGCCAGCGGCGGCGCGGCAACATGCTGCCGCTTGGGCGTCGCCGGGTTCGGCCCGTCGATGCTTTCGGCGCGGCTCTTCTCTTTCCTGGCGGACTCCGCGATCATGCGGAAATCCTTGCCAGATAGAGATTATGGAAAAGCGCGGCGGATCGTTCGAATTTTAGCGGTCATGCATTTTTGCCGCCCGTTCTGGCGGCTTCGGGGCCTCACATATCCACGACCATGCGCCCCCTGATCTTGCCCTCGACGATGTCGTGGGCGGCGGCGATGATGTCGTCGAAGCCGATGGTCGTCGACAGGCCGGCGAGCTTTTGCAGATCGAGATCGCTGCCGATGCGGCGCCAGGCTTCGAGGCGCACGGCCTTGGGCGCCATCACCGAATCGATGCCGAGCAGCGAGACGCCGCGCAGGATGAACGGGGCGACGCTCGACGGCAGATCCATGCCACCCGCCAGGCCGCAGGCGGCGACCGCGCCGCCATAGGCGGTCATCGACAGCACATTGGCCAGCGTGTGGCTGCCGACGGCATCGATGCCGCCGGCCCAGCGCTCCTTGGCCAGCGGCTTGGCCGGCTGGGAGAGTTCCTCGCGCGAAATCACTTCGGCGGCACCGAGGTCGATCAGATAGGAGCTTTCGGCGTTGCGGCCGGTCGAGGCGATGACGTGATAGCCAAGGCTGGACAGGATCGAGACCGCGACCGACCCAACGCCGCCGGCTGCACCCGTCACCACCACCGGGCCGCGATCCGGCAGGATGCCGTGCCGCTCCAGCGCCATGACGCTGAGCATGGCCGTATAGCCGGCGGTGCCGACCGCCATCGCATCGTGCGCGCTGATGCCGTCGGGCAACGGCACCAGCCAGTCGCCGTTGACGCGGGCGCGCCCGGCATAGGCGCCGAAATGCGTCTCGCCGACGCCCCAGCCATTGAGGATGACCTTGTCGCCCTTGCGCCAGTCGGCATGCGATGAGGAGAGGACGGTTCCGGCGAAATCGATGCCCGGCACCAGCGGCCAGCGGCGGATCACTGGCGCTTTCCCAGTGATGGCCAGCCCGTCCTTGTAGTTGACCGTCGTCGCCTCGACGGCGACAGTGACGTCGCCTTCCATCAGATCGGCTTCGCCGAAATCGACGACCTCCACCGACTGTTTCTTTTCGGCGTCGCGCGAAACGAGGATGGCTTTGAAGGTTTCAGGCATCTCTTCTCCTCGGCTTCGCAAAGGCTGGCGGTCGGCATTGGCTGGCTCTGGCCGAACTGTGCGGCGACCGTCCGGCGAGGTCAATTGGTCAAAAGAGTCGGGCCGTCAGGCTTCTGGGCCTTGCGGCTTGGCCTCGCGCCGCCAGCCGATGAACTCGTCGAAGACGACCAGCGCCGCGCCGACCGAAATGAAGGCATCGGCAAGGTTGAAGACGGCGAAGGACCATACCGGCGTGTGGAACAATATATAGTCGATGACGTGGCCGTAGACGGCGCGGTCGATCAGATTGCCGATCGCGCCGCCGATGATCAGGGCAAAGCCGATGCGGGCCAGCACATGGCCGGAGGGCGTGCGCGTCGCCAGATAAAGCACGAAGGCAACGACCACGACCGCGATGACGACCAGGCCGGTGTCGCCGAAGGACGAGAACATCGAGAAGGCGATGCCGGTATTGTAGGTGCGAAACAGCGCCAGGAATGGCACCAGGTCGAGCTTTTCCTGGAAGACGAGGCCGGTCTCGATCAGATGCTTTATCCACTGGTCTAGCGCGATTGCCACCACCACCAGCAGCGCATAGGGAGACCATGATTTCACGATGTGGCGTCCTCGGGGGCAAGTTTCAGCGCGCCGCGCCGAATCTCGAACAGCATGATTCCGGTGGCGACCGCCAAATTGAGTGAATCGGCGCGGCCGGCCTGCGGAATCCGCAGCAGCCGGTCGCAGCTTTCCGCCAGATTGTCGGGCAGGCCCTGCTGCTCATTGCCCATCATCAAGAGCACCGGTCCTCGGGAGAAATCGACCGAGCGGTAGTCGACCGCACCCTTCAGATGGGTGCCGACCACCAGGCCCGAGAAGCTGTTTCGCCAAGCCAGAAATGCTTCCGGCGTCGCCTTGGTCACCGGCACGGCGAAGATCGAGCCCATGGTGGCGCGCACGGTCTCGACAGAAAAAGGATCGGTAGTCTCGCCGACCAGGATGACGCCCTTGGCGCCGACGGCATCGACGGTGCGGATGACGGTGCCGAGATTGCCGGGATCGCGCACCCGGTCGAGCGCCACCCAGACGTCGCCGTCGTGAGCGCGGATGTCTCTTAGCGGCAGCAGTTTTTGCCGGAAGACGCCGACCACCATTTGCGGATTGTCACGGCGGGTGATGGCGACCAGCACTTTTTCGGACACTTCGAGCACGGTGCCGCCGGCGGCAACCGTGCGCGCCGCCACCTTTTCGACCGCCGCATTGCCGCGTCCGGCCTTGGCGAAAACCAGCGTCCTGATCGACCAGCCGAGGTCGAGGGCGTCGATGACCAGCTTCAGCCCTTCGGCCATGAAGGCGTTCTGCTGGTCGCGGAATTTCTTCTGGGCGAGCGCCTTGATGTCCTTGATCAGCGGATTGGCAAGGCTGGTGACTTCCTTGACCTGCCCGGGCGCACCTGCGTGCCGCTCATTCATTCGGGACTCCCGGGCATTCAGGTCTCCCGGGCATTCAGGCCACCCAGCGCGAAAACAGCGATGTCGACAGCGCCCGGCCGGCAGATTGCTCGCGGATGATCAGTTCGCCTGATTCAACGGTGCCGCCCATGCCGGCAAAGGTGTCGCGCATCAAGGCATGGATGGCGAAGAAGGAGGCGCGGATGGAATAGGCGGTCAGCACTATGGCGACCGGTTTCGGCGTCAGGATCGCGCGGCAAAGGTCGGTCAGGCCGGGCAGGTCCTCGAACAACTGCCAGACCTCGCCCTTGGGTCCGCGGCCATAGGCAGGCGGGTCGAACAGGATGATGTCGTAGCGGCTGCCGCGGCGCTCTTCGCGCTCGGCGAATTTCACTGCATCGTCGACGATCCAGCGGATCGGCTTGCTGCCGAGACCGGCCATTTCCTGGTTTTCGCGCGCCCAGCCGACCGCCTTCTTGGAGGCATCGACATGGGTGACCTCGGCGCCGGCGCGGGCGGCCACCAGAGACGCGAGCCCGGTATAGCCGAACAGGTTCAGCACCTTGATCGGGCGCTTGGCCGCCGCGATCAGGCTGGCCATATGGTCCCAGTGCGAAGCCTGCTCGGGGAAGACGCCGACATGGCGAAACGAGGTGAAGCGGCCGAGATAGTCGATGCCGTCATGCTTCATCGGCCAGGTCTCGCCCAGCGGTACCTTCGGGAACCGCCAGCGGCCGATGCCTTCCTCGTCGGTGTCGCCGGTGAAGATGGCGTCGGCGCGGTCCCAGTCCCTGGCCGGTAAGGCCTTTTGCCAGATCGCCTGTCCCTCGGGCCGCACGATGCGGTAGGGGCCGTATTGTTCGAGCTTCTCGCCGGCACCGCTGTCGAGCAGTGCATAATCCTGATTGGGCGCCACTTCGAGGATCACCGGCAGGCGCTCAGTGGGCAGGATGCCTTCGCGACGCGCCAGGATACGGGGGGCGGGCTTCGGATCAGACCGGTCGTCCGGTTTTGTTTCGTGGCGTTGCTGTCTGGCTTCGGGGCGGATTGGTACGGTCTCCGGCTGTGGCCGCGCATGTTCGGTCCTGCCTTTTGCGGGCGGACGGTTGTCGCTGCGTTTGTCGCGAAAAGACTTCAAGCAGGAGCGTCTCCGGAGGCGGCAGGCCGCTTTTGGCATAGGGTCACCGGCTGCGCAAACAAAATGGTCGAGCGTGCGAATGTCTGAGGTGGTGGACCTCGCTGAGGAAACAGGCAAATCTCGAATCATGTCCCGTTCCGAACGCCTGCTCGACCTGATCCAGATCCTGCGCCGGCATCGCCGGCCGGTGAGCGGTCGCACGCTTGCCGGCGAGATGGACGTTTCGATCCGAACGCTCTACCGCGACATTGCCACGCTGCAGGGGCAAGGCGCGCCGATCGAGGGCGAGGCTGGGCTGGGCTATGTGCTGAAACCCGGCTTCATGCTGCCGCCACTGATGTTCACCGACGAGGAGATCGAGGCCATCGTTCTGGGATCGCGTTGGGTTGCCAGACAACCGGACAAGCGGCTGTCGGCCGCCACCACCGACGCGCTGGCCAAGATCGCCGCTGTGCTGCCGGATGATCTGCGCGAGGACCTCGATGCGACCGCGCTTTTGGTCGGGCCGCACGGCGATGCTGTCGAAAGCATCGACCTTGGCCTGGTGCGCCAGGCGATCCGCAACGAGAGAAAACTCGGCTTTCTTTACCGCGATGCCGGCGGCGCGGCCTCCGAGCGCTTGATCTGGCCATTCGCGCTCGGCTTTTTCGACAAGGTGCGGGTGGTGGTGGCCTGGTGCGAGACGCGGCAGGATTTCAGACATTTTCGCGCCGACCGGATGTCGGGGCTCAACACCACGGATATCCGCTATCCACGTCGTCGGCAGGCGCTGCTGAAGGAATGGCGCGCGACGCTGGACGCACCGAAGCGCCAGCCCGGCGCTTAATGCTCCTTTCTACGCCCTCGCAAGCCGCTGCTGCCAGAATCTGACAGTGGGGTCACCTATGCTCCTCCAATCGAAACCCTGGAGAGCAGACATGAACACCCCCAATTTCGTCATCCTTTATGTCGACAGCCCGGAGCGGAGCGGCGCCTTCTACGGTGCGCTGCTGGGATGCCAGCCGGTGGAGACGTCGCCGACCTTCGTGCTGTTCGTGCTCGACAATGGCTTCAAGCTCGGCCTGTGGTCGCGCCACACCGTGGAGCCGGCGGCCGCAGCCGCGGGCGGCGGTGCGGAGCTCGTCTTCGCGTTGGACCGGCCTGATGCGGTGGACGCCGCTTACACGGACTGGGCAGGACGCGGCTTGACCATCCTGCAGACGCCGACCGACATGGACTTCGGCCGCACCTTCGTTGCGCTCGACCCAGACAAGCACCGGCTGCGCGTCTACTGGCTGAACGACGGAGAACAGGCCAATGGGGAACAGGCCATTGGAGAACAGAAATGAGTGCACACTGGATCGCGGTCGCTTCCGCCGAACATGTCCGGCGCGGCCGCGAGGCCGGCTTCATGCAGGTCAACCACGGCAAGGCGGCACCCTTGCGCCGCATCAAGCCCGGCGACGGTGTGGTCTACTACTCGCCGACCACAATTCTGCGAGAGAAAGACGGCCTGCAGGCCTTCACGGCAATCGGCACCGTGCGAGAAGGCGAGCCTTACCAGGGCGACATGGGCGGTGGCTTCACGCCATTCCGCAGGGATGTCGAATGGGCCAAGGCCGAGGAGGCGCCGATCAAGCCGCTGCTCGAGCAGTTCGACTTCACCGCGGGCAAATCGAACTGGGGTTATCAACTGCGCTTTGGCCTGTTCGAAATTACCGCGCATGATTTCGCGCTGATCGCCGAGGCGATGGGCGCTGCCATGAAGGCAGGCTGAAGCATCCAGCCGCCGGATCGGCAAGGCACCGTGACAAGGCTGCTGACACCAAGTTGTCAGCAGCCTTGTGCGACAAGCGATTGTCTTCAGATAGCGTCGCGCTTGCCCCAGGAGAATAAGATGGACTTCGTCTCGATCCGCATCATTACCGACCAGATCAAGCCCTTGGTGGCATTCTACGAGACGATCACCGGGCTTACCGCAACCTGGTTCACAGACGATTTCGCCGAACTGGCAACGCCGTCCTGCACACTGGCGATCGGCAGCACCCGCACGCTGGCCCTGTTCGGAACTGATGTGGCGCAGCCGGCCGCCAACCGCTCAGCGATCATCGAGTTTCGCGTCGCCGATGTTGATGCTGAGTACGGCAGGCTGGCGAAAATCATCGGCGATTTCGTACAGACGCCGACGACGATGCCATGGGGTAACCGGTCGCTGCTGCTGCGCGATCCCGATGGCAATCTGGTGAACTTCTTCACCCCGGTCAGCGCGGAAGCGATCAGGAAGTTCGATCGCAGCACCGGCGCCGAGGCTACTGCTTGAGCGCGTTGTAGACGGCAATGCCGGCGGCAAGGTCCTCAAGCGCGGCGCCGACCGACTTGAACAGCGTGACCTCAGTGGGGCTCTGCCGGCCCTGTTTTTCCCCGCGCGCCAGCTCATGCAGATCGGCGACGATGGCTTCCGGCTTCAGCACGCCGGAGGCGAGCGGCTGGACGATGTCGCCGGCTTCCTTGGTGGCGCCGGCGCGGGTGTCGACATAGACGCGGGCGCGCGCGATCGCGTCGTCGTCGCTCTCGCGCATGGTCGGCGTGAAGCCGCCGACCAGATCGGCATGCGCGCCCGGCTTGAGCAGCGCACCCTTGACCAGCGGCGTCGTCGTGATCGTCGCCGATGAGACGATGTCGGCCTCGGCGAGTTCGGCGTCGAGATCGCTTGCGGCCTCGGCGTTGAAACCGTCCGCGCGCAAATCGGCCGCGACCTTTTCGGCATTGGCGGGCGTGCGGTTCCAGATGCGGATGGTCTTGATCGGCCGCACCGCGGAGTGCGCCTTGGCGAGGAACGGCGACAGCGCGCCGGCGCCGACCACCAGAAGCCGCGATGCGTCCTCGCGGGCGAGATAGGAGGCGGCCAGCGCCGAGGCGCAAGCGGTGCGCCACTGTGTCAGCCGTTGGCCGTCGATCAGCGCTTCGGGCTCGCCGGTGGCGCCGTTGAGCAGGAGGTAGAGCCCCATTACCGCCGGTTTGCCGATGGCGTTGTTGTCGGGCGATACGGTGACGATCTTGACGCCGATATGACCCCCGACCGACGTGCCGGCCGCATGGAAGTCGGTCCACGCCGGCATCAAAAGCAGCGTGGATGTGGCACCGTCGGGCCGCTCGACCCCGTGATGATGGCGGACGGGTTGCACAGCACCCTCGCGGAAGGCCGCGCGCAATGTCTCGACCAGCCCGGGAAAGGTCAGCGCCTGGTCGACAGCGTCGGCCGAAATGGTCAGCATGCAAAACTCCGCGAAGATAAAAGCTTCGGCTTCAGGCCGTTGGCTTCGGCAGCGCCGGACCCTGGCCCGAGCCTTGCGGTGCGGCGGGTACCCGGCTGACCGCCTGGCGCAAATTCTCGGCCTCGACGCCGCGCTGGCGCGCCAGCTTGCGGTAGCGGCCCTGCTTGACCCAGGTCGCCAGGCTGCCGACGACCATGCCGATGGCGAGCGCCACGAACAGGAAGATGAACAGCGGCAAGGTCAGCGTCAATTTCGGATTGCCGGGGTTGAACGGGTCGAGCGTGAAGGCGACCAGCTCGCGGTTGGCGACGGCCAGCGCAATCAGGATGACGGCGAGCGGCACGAAGACCACGATAAGTATGAAGCGGTTCAACATAGAAATTCCCTGGAGAAGGCAGGCCTTGATAACGCCGGCGCGTTGGTCCGCGCCTACTTGCCGCCATTCAGCCTTTCACGCAATTCCTTGCCGGTCTTGAAGAACGGCACCCACTTCTCCTCGACCTCGACGGATTCGCCGGTGCGCGGGTTGCGGCCGGTGCGAGCAGGGCGATTTTTCACCGAAAAAGCGCCGAAGCCGCGCAATTCGACCCGGTTGCCTTCCGCCAGGGCATCGGTGATCTCGTCGAAGATCGCTCCCACGATGTTTTCGACGTCGCGCAGGAAAAGATGCGGGTTGCGCGTGGCAATGATCTGCACAAGCTCGGATTTGATCATCAGAAAGGTCCCCGTGAAAGCGCTGCGGTCAAATATCAGGATGATTTTATTTGCTTTTTTACTCGCCCCAACCGGCAGATCAAGGGTGCCAGACGGAAACGAGACCGTCAAGAAACAAGCGATCCGCGCCAATTTCGTGAAGCACGTCGCTGCCGGCCTCCGACAGGCCGAGCGCGCTGCCGACGCTGCGCGCTATTGCTTTCGAGAACAGGAAGCCGCCACGCCGCTCGGTGTCCTTCCATTCCACCACCTTGAGCTTGGCGTCGACACCCTTGGTCGCCAGCCAGTCGATCGCCACGCTCTCGCCGCCGACAGCGTCGATCAGACCGTTGGCAAGGCCCTGGCGGCCGGTGAAGATCGAGCCGTCGGCAAGGGCCAGTGCCTGATCGCGGGTCATTTTGCGGCGCTCGGCGACGATGCCGACGAACCAGTCATAGCTGTCGAGGATGAGCTTGCGGACCATGGCTCGCTCGTCTTCATTGGTCGGCTTGAAGGGCGAGGGCGATGCCTTCAGCGGCGAGGATTTCACTTCCTCGAGCTTTATGCCGACCTTGTCCATCAGACCGCTGACATCGGGATACTGGATGAGCACACCGATCGAGCCGACGATCGACGTCTTGCGGGCAACGATATGGTCGCTGGCACTGGCGATCATGTAGCCGGCCGATGCGGCCAGCGTGCCGACCTCGGCCACCACCGGCTTGTCGGCGGCAAGCTTGCGCACCTCCTCGTAGATCGATTCGCCGCCGACCGTGGTGCCGCCGGGCGAATCGATCGCCAGGATGACGCCCTTGACCTGCGAGGATGTGCGGATGGTTTCCAGCCGCTTGATCAGTTCCTCGTCCTCGGTGATGGTGCCTTCGATCCTGACCTTGGCGATGTGGTCGACGGAAGAACCGCCGAGGTCGCCCCCATAGAACCAGCTTGCAAGCGCAATCACCCCAAGGGCCACGATGGCAATGGCGGCGCCGCGCCAGAAGGTCAGCTTGCGCCGCAAGCGGCGGCGGTCGATCAGGTCGTCGGCTCTCAGTGCCATGGTCTGCCTCACAGTCGGTGGGAAGCGATGCTTTTAAAGCAAGCGTCCGCGCCCGGCTACCTCTTCCTCAAGAGCGTGCGACGAAGCGACCATCACGACGGAGGCATTTCAGGAAAAAATGACGCGGCGCGTTCGTTTCTGCTATGAAGTGACGAAATTGTGTCGCCTGAGTTCCGTCTGTAAAACAGCGGCCGTCACATTTTTGCGGTTTTCCTCCGCTTGTGCTTGCTTGCGGGGGCCGGCAACCCACCTATAGCAGGTGTTTTGGCGGACAAGGGTTTATTAGAAGTCAGTCATGCTTGCGCGATCGAACGAACCGACCAATGCCGATGCGGCCTTGGCGCCCACGGCGCCAGCGGGCACGCGCGGCGACGCCTTCGACCGCGCCCAGCGCCACTCGCGCCGCGTGCGCGTGCTTAAGTTCGCCGTGCCGGTGCTTGCCGCCGGGATCGCGGTTGCGTTTCCGGTCTATTCCTATCTGGCGGCGCCGATCAACATTTCGATACAGGCAGACGGCACCGCTTTCGCGGATGGCAAGCTGGTGATGGCCAATCCGAAGCTCAACGGCTTCACCAAGGACAAGCTGCCCTATTCGCTGACGGCCTTGCGCGCCATCCAGGATGTCGGCAAGCAGGACATCATCGAACTCGAAGGCATCCATGCCAAATTGCCGCTGACGGCCGACAATGTGGCGACCGTCGACGCCAAGCGCGGCATCTACAACAGAAACGCCAACACGATGGACATGACCAGCGACGTTACCGTCACCACCACCGACGGCGTCGCTGCCATCTTCAAATCGGTCTTCCTCGATATGGGCAAAGGCTCTATGAAGACAGGGGATGCGGTCGATGTCAGCCGTAACGGCTCGCGGATCACCGCGGGTTCGATGTCGGTCGAGGAGAATGGCAAGGTTGTCGTTTTTGAAAATAAAGTAAGCGTCCACATCGATCCGGCCACTATGAAGGCGGCAGAGGCAAAGAGCGGAGAATCGAATGCGTCCCAGTAATTCGGCACGGCTTGTCGCCGCAGCTTCGGCCTTGCTGTTGCTGGGTATGGCGTCGTCCTGGGCTCAGTCCAGCGCCAGCAGCCAATCCGGGCTCAAACTGTCGGGCGACCAGCCGATCCAGATCGAGAGCGACAAACTTGAGGTCCGCCAGGCCGACAGCATGGCGCTGTTCAGCGGCAACGTCACCGTCACGCAAGGGCCAACGCTGCTCAAGGCCGGCAGCATGGAGGTCTACTACGTCAAGGACCCCAACGCCGCCAAAGGTGCTGCCGCCGGCGCTTCGGCGATGACCGGTTCGGCCAATATCGACCATCTGGTGGTCAAGAACAAAGTCTACATCAAGTCGAATGACCAGATCGCCACCGGCGACAACGCCACGTTCGACATGAAGACGCAGGTGCTTGTTCTGTCGGGCAAGGAGGTCGTCTTGTCCCAAGGACCCAACGTCCTCAAGGGCTGCAAGCTCACCGTGCAGATGAAAAGCGGCCTTGCTCAGGTCGATGGCTGCGGCGGGCGCGTCATCATGTCGATGACGCCGCCACCGAAATCCGAGGCCCCGAAGCCCGAATGACTGGCGTATCTTCGCTGCTGACCCGCCTTCCGGGACGGGCGGCCAGTAAACTTGCAGCACCGGCCACGGTCACCGTCGATTCCGCGAAGTTCAAGGGCACCCTGATCGCCAAGGGTCTGACCAAGAGCTACAAGGGCCGCAAGGTGGTCAGCGGTGTCACCATCGGCGTGCGCGCCGGCGAGGCTGTCGGGCTGCTCGGGCCGAACGGCGCCGGCAAGACCACCTGTTTCTACATGGTCACCGGCCTGGTGCCGGTCGATGAGGGAACGATCGAGATCGACGGTTTCGACGTCACCTCGATGCCGATGTACCGCCGCGCCCGCCTCGGCATCGGCTATTTGCCGCAGGAAGCCTCGATCTTCCGCGGCCTGAATGTCGAGCAGAACATCCGCGCCGTGCTCGAAGTGGTTGAGAAGGACCGCAAGGTGCGCGAGCGCAATCTCGACGAACTGCTCGAGGAATTTCACATCAGCCATCTGCGGAAGTCGCCGTCCATGTCGCTGTCGGGTGGCGAGCGGCGGCGTCTTGAGATCGCCCGAGCTTTGGCGACGCGCCCGGCCTACATGCTGCTCGACGAGCCGTTCGCCGGCATCGACCCGATTGCCGTCGCCGACATCCAGCAGCTGGTTCGTCATCTAACGGCGCGCGGCATCGGCGTGCTGATTACCGACCACAATGTGCGCGAAACGCTCGGCCTCATCGACCGCGCCTACATCATCCATGCCGGCCAGGTGCTGACTCATGGCCGTGCCGACGAGGTGGTGGCGAACCCCGATGTGCGCCGGCTCTACCTCGGCGAAGGTTTCACGCTCTGAGCGTGAAATTTGTTTCCTGACGTGATTTTTGCCGCCCCGCCGGGCTTTTTTCTCCGATTTTGCGTGAGATAATGCTTCGGTAGGGGCCTTTTGCCATCGTTCGCCTTGACAAGCAAAAGCCGGGCCAGTTTCTATGGAAGGTCGGAAAAATTCATTTTCCGGCAGCTTCTGATGTGTAGGCTTCCGGGTGCAGAAGGGCGTTTGAAACCGAACCATGGCGTTGGCGGCGAAACTACAGCTACGACAATCCCAGTCGCTGGTGATGACGCCGCAGCTGATGCAGTCGATCAGGCTGTTGCAGCTCACCCATGTCGAGCTCGACCACTTCATCGACGACGAGATCGAGCGCAATCCGCTGCTGGAGCGCGCCGAGCCCCAGGATGACGCCGCAAGCGACCAGGTGCAGAAGGGCGATGCCGCTCCTGAGCCTGCCGCCGATGGCGACTGGTTCGAAAACGAGACGGCGTGGAGCGCCGAAGCGATCTCCGACAAGCTCGACAGCTCGCTGGAAAATCTGTTCCCCGACGATCCCGGCACCAGCGAGCGGCTCGGTCCGGACCTGACGGCGCAGTGGAAGTCGGCCACCGGCAATAGTTCGTCCGGTTCTTCCGAAGGCTTCGACGTCGGCGACATGGCCGCCGCGGCGATCACGCTGCGCCAGCATGTCGGCGAGCAGATCGCGCTTGCCTTTGCCGATCCGGCCGCAAGGCTGATCGCAGCCGAACTGGCCGACGGCCTGGACGAGGCCGGCTATCTGCGCGCCGATCCCGCCGAGATCGCCAAACGGCTCGGCGCCGATCAGGCGGTGGTGGCCAAGGTGCTGGCAGCCTGCCACACATTCGAGCCGGTCGGCCTGTTTGCGCGCGACCTTGCCGAATGCCTGTCGCTGCAACTTGCCATGCGCGATCGTCTCGATCCGGCGATGAAAACGCTGATCGGCAACCTCGAACTCCTGGCGCGGCGCGATTTCCAGACGCTGAAGCGGCTTTGCGGGGTTGACGAGGAGGATCTTCTCGACATGCTGGCCGAAATCCGCGCGCTCGATCCGCGTCCGGGCACGGCATTTTCAGGCGGCGCCAGCGATGCCATCGTCGCCGATGTCGAAGTCCGTGCCGCCAATGACGGTAGCTGGACGGTCGAGCTCAATGCCGAGACGCTGCCGCGCGTGCTGGTCGATCACATCTATTTCGCCCAGGTCTCGCCGCATGCGAAGAATCAGGCGGAGAAGGATTTCCTGGCCGAATGCCTGCAGAATGCCAACTGGCTGACGCGGAGCCTCGACCAGCGGGCAAAGACGATCCTGAAAGTGGCGTCGGAAATCGTGCGCCAGCAGGACGCTTTTCTCGTCCATGGCGTGCGCCAGCTCAGGCCGCTCAACCTGCGCACGGTGGCCGATGCCATCGGCATGCATGAATCGACCGTCAGCCGGGTGACGGCCAACAAATACATGCTGACGCCGCGTGGCGTGTTCGAGCTGCGTTATTTCTTCACGGCTTCGATCGCGGCGTCGGGCGGCGGTGATGCGCATTCCTCGGAAGCGGTGCGCGACCGCATCAAGCAGCTGATCGACGAGGAAAAGCCCGCCGATGTGCTGTCCGATGACGCAATCGTCGATATGTTGAAGGAAAGCGGCGTCGATATTGCCCGGCGCACGGTGGCCAAGTACCGGGAGGGTATGAATATTCCCTCGTCGGTGCAGCGGCGGCGTGAAAAGCGCGCTCTGGCGAGCGCGGGGCGCTAGCTCTGCTTGCCCGGCAAGGCTTTTGCTATGGTTGGATCTCCACAACTTTCGACCTTAAAGCGCGTCGCGCTGAAACGGATTCATGCGACGCGCTTTAAGTCTTTGTTTTGATGCATGTCGTTGTCCCAGAACCGCAGCGCACTTCTGGGCGACATGCATTAATTGACAAGCTGCAATGAAGTGTCTAGAAGCCCGCCCGCATGAGACGGGCTCGCGGCCCGCATGCGGATGGTCCGTCACGATGAAGGCCACGGGACGGCCAAGAAGGCGGATTGTGATCAACCGGAAAGTTCGGATCTAAAATCGGCGCGAGTTGACGCCGCAAAGCTTGTGCGCACGGATCACGAGTATAAACTCTGGCCAGTTTGAAGCCTGAGCAAGGAAGGTCAGTTTTCAGATGAAATTGCGCATATCGGGTAAACACATGGATATCGGCGATGCGTTGCGTACGCGCATTACCGATCGTGTCGGCGAGGCGATTGGAAAATATTTCGATCGCGGTTTTTCAGGGCACGTCACGGTCATCAAATCGGGGTCGCGTTACTCGGCCGATTGCATGATCAGGCTGGATTCCGGCGCTTCGCTGCAGGCAACCGGCGATTCCCAGGATCCGACACTTGCCTTCGAGGCGGCCGCGGACCGCCTCGAAACCAGGCTGCGGCGCTACAAACGCCGTCTGAAATCGCACAATTCAGGCACTGGAAATGGTGAAATCACCGACATCGCCTATACGGTGATGGCGCCGCTGACCGATGACGATGAGGACATTCCGGAGGACTACGCCCCGGCCATCGTCGCCGAATCAACCATGACGCTGCAGACCATGTCGGTGGCGTCGGCGGTTATCGAACTCGACACCAAGGACAGCCCGGTTTTCGTCTTCCGCAACGCCGGAAACGACCACCTCAACATCGTCTATCGGCGGCCGGACGGAAATATCGGCTGGATCGACCCGTCGACGACCAAAGTCGCACAGGCGTGACGACAACGACAATGGTCGCGCAGGTGACGACAATGGTCGCACAGGGATAATAGCCAGCCGCGCGAGGGGCGAGGACTGGCGACGGCAGGCGAATAAGGGATTTCAAACATGGATCTGAGCGATCTTCTCAACGTTCCGGCGATCTTGCCGGCGTTGAAGGCGAACTCCAAAAAGCAGCTTCTGCAGTTGCTGTCCGAGAGAGCGGCGGCGATTTCCGGCATTCCGGAGCGCGAAGTGTTCGACACCATCCTGCAGCGCGAACGGCTGGGCTCCACCGGCGTCGGCAACGGCATTGCCATTCCGCACGGGAAGCTCGCCGGGGTGAAGCGCATCGCCGGTGTCTTTGCCCGGCTGGAGACGCCGGTCGATTTCGAGGCCCTGGATGACCAGCCGGTAGATCTGGTGTTCTTGCTGCTGGCCCCGGAAGGCGCCGGCGCCGATCACCTCAAGGCACTGTCGCGCATCGCCAGGGTTTTGCGCGACGCCGACACGGTGGCCAAGATCAGGGGCACGCGCGACGCGGTCGCCATCCACGCGCTGCTTTCGGACACGCAGGCCTCGCACGCCGCCTGAAGTTCTTCGGATTTAAATCTTCCAGGGGCCGCCGAAGGCGGCCCTCTCCATTTCAACCGCCAGCAGTCGCCTTAGTGAATGGCGACAGTGGTCAGGTCGTTTTCCATGGCGCCGGCCAAAGCCCGGTCTTTCGCATCCGAAAGCAGGATCGGCTGGCCGTTGGCGGCAAACAGGGCCCACAGGACCATACCGGGCGCTATTTCGCCGAGGTTGGGGAAGCGCCCGAGCAATTCGTCGCTCGAGACCTTGCGGAGATAAGCGACCGAGCCTTCGCCGAGATGGGCGAATTCGCCGCTGGTCATGGTGATGGTTTCGTCAGTTCTGGTCATTTCAAGCCTCCTTGGCGCGAGGACGCCGCTCAAGGCCATCCCGCATGAGAGCCATCGGTAAAGATCAGTCTTTCACCGATATATTTATTTTCCGTACCAGCCGTTCGGTATCCGGCCGATCGAGATCGATCGACAAAAGGCCGTTCTTCAGTTCCGCTGCGATCACCCGCATGCCGTCGGCCAGCACGAAACAGCGCTGGAATTGGCGCGCGGCGATGCCGCGATGGAGGAATTCGCGCTCGGTGTCGTCGGTTTGACGGCCGCGCACGACCAACTGGTTTTCCTCCGTGGTGACATCGAGATCGCTTTCGGCGAAACCCGCGACAGCCAGCGTAATGCGCAGCCTTTCGGCCTTGCCGTCGGCACCGATGAGGCGCTCGATGTTGTAGGGAGGATAACTGTCACCGGATTTCGCCAGTCGTTCCAGGGTCTTTTCCATGGCATCGAAACCAAGGAGAAGCGGGCTGGAGAAGGGCGTCATTCGGCTCATGTTACACTGTCCTCTTTGGAGCGACATAAACTGGAAAAACCCGGATGGCATTTTTCCCGATGGTCTTGATATGGTCCGCGCCGCGGCCAAGTTCAAGCCGCCGAACACCCCCGCCAAAAAGACTCCCCCGCATAAGGAAATGAAATGCCCCAGACCCGCAAGATCATCATCGACACGGATCCCGGCCAGGACGATGCCGTCGCCATATTGCTGGCGCTCGGCAGTGCCGAGCTGGAGATCGTCGGCATCTCTGCTGTTGCCGGTAACGTGCCGCTGAAATTGACCGAAAAGAACGCCAGGAAAATCTGCGAACTGGCCGGACGGCCCGATATCAAGGTCTATGCAGGCGCCATCCGCCCATTGGCGCGCGAACTGGTCACCGCCGAGGAAGTGCATGGCAAGACCGGCCTCAACGGCCCGCAACTGCCAGATCCGAAGATGAAGCTGCAGGGCCAGTATGCGGTCGACTTCATCGTCGAGACCCTGATGAAGGAAGAGGCCGGTACGATCACCCTGTGCGCGCTCGGCCCGCTCACCAATGTCGCGCTGGCGCTGATCCGTGAGCCGAAGATCGCGCCGCGCATCAAGGAAATCGTACTGATGGGCGGCGGTTTCTTCGAAGGCGGCAATGTCACGCCGACCGCAGAATTCAACATCTATGTCGATCCGCAAGCCGCCGACCTGGTGTTCAAATCCGGCATTCCGATCGTCATGATGCCGCTCGACGTCACCCACAAGGCGCTGACCACGGCCAAGCGCACGCAGGCCATCCGCCAGCTCGGCACCCGGGTCGGCACCGCGACGGCCGAGATGCTGGAGTTCTTCGAGCGCTTCGACGAGGAGAAATACGGCACCGATGGCGGCCCGCTGCACGACCCCTGCGTCATCGCCTATCTGTTGAAGCCGGAGCTGTTCAAGGGCCGCAACTGCAACGTCACCGTGGAAACCACCTCCGAACTCACCATGGGCATGACCGTGATCGACTGGTGGGGCGTGACCAAGCGGCCGAAGAACGCCATGGTGATGCGCGACATCGACCATGACGCGTTTTTCGCGCTGCTGGTTGAGAGGTTGGCGCGGCTTTAGCTCTGTCTTTCCTTTCTCCCATTGTGGGTTCCGAAGGGACGGGGAGACAAGTGGCTCGCCCCCGGGCGGCGTCGCCGAAGGCGACGGATGTGGGGTGTTCCAGGGAACGCCCACGTCTCACTCCGCTGGAACACCCCTCATCCGTCTCGGCGCTATCGCGCCGATCCACCTTCTCCCACAGGGGGAGAAGGAAGGCGCCGCCGCCGTTCACTTTGCAAATCGATAGAAGACCATTCCATTCTCGCGCGTGACGCGCTCCATGTTTGCCGTCGCGCCGATCAGATGCGGCCGGTCGTCATCGACAAGAATGGACGAACCGCTTTCGAGCGAAACCAGATAAAGGGTGTGGTCGTGGTCCGATTGGGCGCTTTTGACCGTTGCGTGGATTGGCTCGACTGACCGGATAGGGCTCGCGTCATTCGTCCATTTGTAGAGCGCCGAAGGAACCATCATCGCGAGCATGGCGACGATCAGGACCACGCCGGGCGCGTTCCTTTTCAAATCCCTATAAGTCCATGACATTTGAAAGAATCCCCAGCACAAAGTCATGTGGTGGCGTGGAGACTGACTTTCAATCAGCCTTCACGTACGGGCTCATTCTGCCGTTGGAAACGACCGTCCACGGTTGTTACTTCGCCTTCGAAAAAGCTAGCCACAGGCCGCCGCCGACCAGAAAGCTGCCGCTGATCCTGGACATCAGCTTGATGCGGCTGGCCGAGAGCAGGCGGCCGGCGCGGCTGGCGGCGAGCGCGTAGGTCGAGTCCGAGACGGCGGCAAAGATCATGGCGGTAAGGCCCATGACGACGATCTGCAGGGTGTAATTGCCCTGCGGGGCGATGAATTGCGGGAAGAAGGCGCCGAAGAACACCAGGGTCTTGGGGTTGCTCAGCGCCACGAGCAGGCCCTGCAGGAAGAAGCCGCCGCGCGGCTTTCTCGCGGTGCCGTCGGCATTCAGCGCGCCCTTGGAACGGAACATCTGCACCCCCATCCAGATCAGATAGGCGGCGCCGATCAGGCGTACCCATTCGAACCAGTGGCCCATGCCCGATATCAGCGTGTTGAGGCCGATGCCGACAATGGCGATCATCACGGCGAGCCCAGCCTGCGTGCCGGCGACATTGGCAAGGCCGGCGCGGTAGCCATGGCGGATGCTGTTGGCGATGATCAGCGTGACAGTCGGACCGGGCACCAGGATGATGACGATGCAGGCAAGGACATAGGCGGCGTAGAGTTCCAGCGACATGGGGGATTTCCTCGAGGATGCGCTTAGGCGGCTGGCTGCAATCAATGCATGGCGGCGGGGCTGGTGCAAGCCGGTCGCAGACCGTGCCGCCCCTCGCGTCAGGACGCCCCCACCTGCCAAGGCAAGGTCGCCTCATAGGCCGCTCCGGCCCTGAGCACGGCGAGGTCGCCGCGCGGCCGGCCGATCAGCTGCATGCCCATGGGACGGCCTTTGTCGTCGAAGCCGACCGGCACATTGAGCGCAGGACAGCCGCCGAGCGTGGCGAAGGCCGAAACCTGCATCCAGCGATGGTAGCTGTCCATCGTCCGCCCGGCGACCTCACTTGGCCAATGCGTGTCGACGTCGAAAGGAAACACCTGCGCCGTCGGCAGCGCGATGAGATCGAAGTGCTCGAACAGCGACAGCAGCGTCCGGTGCCAGGCGGTGCGGATGACCGAGGCCGCGCGGATTTGCGGCGCCGTCAGCCGCATGGCGTTCTCCACCTCCCACACGGCTTCCGGCTTCAGCAGGGCGCGCTTGAGCGGGTCGTCGTGATGGATCTTCAGCGCCGCGCCGCTGCTTGCCTGACGCAGCACCACGAAGGCTTGCCACAGCGCTTCGAAATCGACGTCCGGCAGCAAGGGCTCGGTGAAGAAGGACGCGTCGGCGAAGCGGCCGAGTGCGGCCTCGCACAGATCGAGGATGCCCGGTTCCACCGGCAGGTGACCGCCGAGATCAATGAGCCAGCCGACGCGGCCGCCGCTGGCCGGCGTTGCCAGCCCTTCGAGGAACGAGCTGGGCTTTTCCCAGGACAAGGGCGCGTGCGGATGGTAGCCCGCCTGCACGTCGAGCAGCAGCGCCATGTCCCTGATGCTGCGGCCCATCGGCCCGTCTATGCCCATCTGGGCATGAAAGACTTCAAGATCCGGCCCTCCGGGGACAAGGCCCTGCGACGGGCGGAAGCCATAGACATTGTTCCACGCCGCCGGATTGCGCAGCGAGCCGCCGAAATCGCTGCCGTCGGCGACCGGGACCATGTCGAGTGCAAGGGCGACCGCAGCGCCGCCGCTTGAGCCGCCTGCGGTTAGCGCCGGATAGAAGGCGTTCAGCGTCGGGCCGAACACGTTGTTGTAGGTGTTGGATCCCAGCCCGAATTCGGGAACATTGGTCTTGCCGATGATGATGGCGCCGGCCTTGCGGATGCGCTCGACGAAGAAATCATCCTCCTGCGGCACGAAATCGGCGAAGATCGGCGAGCCGAAACTGGTCCTCAAGCCGCGCGTCATGGCGAGGTCTTTTATCGCCATCGGCAGGCCGAACAGCGAGCCGGCCGGCCCGCCTTGCGCTAGATGCGCGTCCGCCGCGTCGGCCTCGCGCAGGATGTCGGAGCGCTCGCGCAACGAGACGATGGCGTTGACCAGCGGGTTTACCGCGTCGATGCGGTCGAGGAATGCCGCCACCACCTCGCGCACGGACAGGCGGCGCAGCCGGATCGCCTCGGCCAGGTCGACAGCGGACATCCGGCAGATGTCGCCGGCGGGGGGCACGGCGTGCTTCGTTGCGGGGCGCAGGGCTGTCATCCGGCGTTGTTGCGCAGGGCGGTGTCGACATCCGCCGCCATCGGGATGGCCGGCTGGGCGCCGGGCTTCAGGCAGGCGAGCGAGCCGGCAGCGGCGGCGCGGGTGAGAGCCTGCTCCAGCGGCAGGTTGGACGCCAGCCCGGCAGCGAGATAACCGCAAAAAGTATCGCCGGCCCCGACGGTGTCGACCGGAGTGATTTTCAGCGCCGGCACGGTCAGGAAATCCTCCGGTGTCGCCGCCAGCACGCCGTCGCCGCCGAGCGTGACGACGATGGTGCGGCCGGTTTTGCCGGCGAAGTCGCGCATGCGCGCCGGGCGGTCGCGGCCTTTGAGCGACAGCGCCTCGCCGTAAAGGTCGAATTCGGTTTCGTTGGCGACGGCGTAGTCGGCCTTGCCGAGCAACGCTGCCGCCTCGCTGCGGAACGGCGCGGTGTTGAGCACGGTGACGGCGCCGGCGGTGCGTGCGGCGTCAAGCGCTGCATCGACGGTCTGCAGCGGGATCTCGTGCTGCAGCAGGACGACGTCGCCCTTCGCAAGGAAAGCCTTGGCGAGATCGCCGGGCAGCACCGAATCATTGGCGCCCGGCACGACGGCGATGACATTCTCGCCGTCGGCGCCGACGAGGATCAGCGCCGTGCCGGTGGAGGCGAAGCTCTGGCCGACGCCGGAGAGATCGACCTTGCCGGCCACGAGCAAAGCGAGGGCTTCGGTTGCGAAATTGTCCTTGCCGACGGCGCCGACCATGCGCACCTTGGCGCCGGCGCGCGCCGCAGCCAGCGCCTGGTTGGCGCCCTTGCCGCCGGGCGCGGTGGCGAAGCCGGAGCCGCGGACCGTCTCGCCCGGCGAAGGCAGGCGGTCGACATTGGCGATAAGGTCGAGGTTGATCGAGCCGACAACGATGATCAAGAAAGCCTCCTGCGGAATGCGCGGGAAGCTAACCTGTAAGCCGGCGGCTTGCCAGAGCGTGCGGATGTTTTGCGCCGGGAGCTCGCAAAAAGAAAAACACCGGCGAAGGGATTTCGCCGGTGTTGTTTGATGCGGGCAGCTTCAGGACGCGGTCTGGCCCGCTTCCCAACCGAGGATGGCGCGTTTGCGGGTCAGGCCCCAGTGGTAGCCGGTGAGTGCGCCGGACTTGCCCAGCGCCCGATGGCAAGGGACGACGAAGGACAATGGGTTGGCGCCGACCGCCGCCCCCACCGCCCGGCTGGCGTTTGGCGCGCCGATCCTGGAGGCGATCGAGGAATAAGTGCAGGCCTTGCCCATCGGGATCCTGAGCAGCGCGTCCCAGACGCGCAGCTGGAAGTCGGAGCCGATCATCACCACGCGCAGCGGCTGGTCGGCGCGCCACAATGTCGGATCGAAGATGCGCGCCGCATAGGGCTGGGTGGCGCTCATGTCCTCGACATAGGTGGCGTTCGGCCAGCGGCCCGACATGTCGGCGAAAGCCGCCCGCTCGCCGCCCGGATCGTTGAAGGCGAGCCCCGCAAGGCCACGGTCGGTGACCATGATCAGGGCGATGCCGAAGGGCGAGATGTGGTAGCCGTAGCGGATGGTCAGGCCAGCGCCGCGCGTCTTGTAGTCGCCCGGCGACATCGCCTCGTGGGTGACGAACAAATCGTGCAGCCGGCCGGGGCCGGACATGCCGAGTTCGAACGATGTTTCGAGGAGCGGCATGCCGGAATCGAGCAGTTTGCGGGCATGGTCGAGGGTGACCGCCTGCAGGAAGGCTTTTGGCGACAGGCCGGCCCAGCGGGTGAACAGCTTTTGCAGGCCCGTGGGTGTCTCGCCGACATCGGCTGCCAGGGCTTCCAGCGAGGGCTGGTCGCGATAGTCGAGGCTGATCTTCTCGATGGCGCGGCGCACGACCTCGTAGTCGCTGCCCTCGGGGGTGATGTCGTGCTGCAGGATCGCTGTCGGTTTCATCTGCGTATTCATGGTCATCTGGGCGTTCATGGCAATATCTCCTTGACCGCGAATATCGGTCTTTCCGCCCCTTGCAACCACCCGAAACTTGCCTTGTTGCCGCCTGTTACCAGATAAATACTGGATTGCGCCCCGGGAGATGCCAATGGCCGGCGAAAGGGTGAATCTGAGCGGAGCAAGGGAGACCTTGCTGATGACGCTTTATGGCAAGGCACTGGAAAGCCGGCTGCCGCATTCGCTGCTCGGGGATCGCTTCGCCGACGAGGCCGTGCGCAAGATCGACTATGATTTCTCGCGCCTCAAGGTCGACACCAATCTCGGCATCGGCCTGGCGATCCGGGCCAAGACGTATGATGTCCGCGTTCAGGACTTCATCGCCAGAAATCCCGGCGCCATCGTGCTGCATCTCGGCTGCGGGCTCGATACGCGCATTTTCCGTGTCGATCCACCCGAAGGCGTGGAGTGGTTCGATGTCGATTTTCCGGATGTCATCGCGCTCCGGCGCAAGCTTTACCCGTCCCGGGACCACTACCACCTCGTCGGCTCTTCGGTAACCGACCCGGACTGGCTGGCAGAAGTGCCGAGCAATCGTCCGGCCGTCGTGGTGATGGAGGGGTTGACGCCTTATCTCCCGGTAGAGGAGGGGCCACGGCTGCTGTCACGCCTTGTCGCGCATCTTGCCGGCGGCGAGCTGATGTTCGACGCCTACAGCCACTTCGGCCTGAAGATGCTGCGCCTCAATCCGACCATCAGGGCGACGGGGGCCGAGGTTCACTGGGCGATCGACGACCCGCAGGTACTGGAGCGTGCCGTTCCGAAGCTGCGCTTTGTCGACGATATCTCGGCCTACAGCGCGGAACGCACAGCGCACATGGGCTGGTCCGCGAAACTGTTCATCGGACTGTGGAGACACATTCCCGCATTGCGCAAGGTCGGCAGGATCTTACGCTACCGGTTCTAATGCGGCGGCTCTAGCGCGTCCTGGCTTTTGTCAGTGCCCGCGAAAAGGCCACAGCAAAACTCTCGCGGGAGTCTGGGTCCAGGAATGACCCGATCGGCACATTCTGTCCTTGTGCTTCCACCGTCATCCTGGTGATGCCGATCTCGGCATGGCGAGCGACGGAAAAGCGCGCCCAGAACGGGTTGAAGCGATGCGCTTCCGACTTTCCCGAGGGCGCCGTCTTGCGGATGTCGAGGCTGGTGCGCGACACCGACACTTCCTCGCGGGCGCGGGCGGCGCGATAGTTGGCGCGGAAGGCGACGTAGACGGCGATGACGTCGAGGCCGAAGAAGCCGAACACCGGCCAGGCGCCGCGCGACAGGAAAAACGCCCCGGTCACCACCCAGCCGAACAGCAGCGCGCCCATCAGCACGGCAAAGCCGGTGCGGCCTAGCGAGCGGTGCGGTGTCAGCAGCGCCTGGAAGAATGGCTCGTCGGCCTGAAACGAGGCGTTTGTGTCGCTCATCCCGGGATATTATAGGAAGGGAATGGCCAGCCCCAAGTCCAAAAATCTTTCCCTATCCAAAAGTGAACTGCCGCCCGGGCGGCGCGACGGCTCGAATGCCAAGCCGCGACCGCGGCCGGCGCGGCTCCGTTCGCTCTACAGCGCGGCCGAGGTGCATGAGATCTTCCGGCGGTTTTCGGTGCAGCGGCCCGAGCCGAAGGGCGAGCTCGAGCACGTCAACGCCTTCACGCTGCTGGTGGCCGTGGTGCTGTCGGCGCAGGCGACCGATGCCGGCGTCAACAAGGCGACGCGGGCGTTGTTCAAGGTCGCCGACACACCTGAAAAGATGCTGGCGCTGGGCGGAGCCAGGGTCGGCGAGTACATCCGCACCATCGGGCTTTGGCGCAACAAGGCCAAGAATGTCGTGGCGCTCTCGGAGGCGCTGATACGCGATTACGGCGGCGAGGTGCCCAGCGAGCGCGATGAGTTGGTCAAGCTGCCGGGGGTCGGGCGCAAGACCGCCAATGTCGTGCTCAACATGGCGTTCGGCCAGCACACGATGGCGGTCGACACCCATATTTTCCGCATCGGCAACCGCCTCGGCCTGGCGCGAGGCAAGACGCCCGAACAGGTCGAGCAAGGGCTGCTGCGGATCATCCCGGACGAGTATATGCGCCATGCGCATCACTGGCTGATCCTGCATGGCCGCTATGTCTGCAAGGCGCGCAAGCCCGATTGCCCGGCCTGCGTCATCGCCGATCTCTGCAAGGCCGAGGTGAAGACGACAGACGTGCCGGCGCCGCTCGTGGAAATCGCGGCGCCCGGCGTCCCGACAACTAGCTTTCCTCCACGAACACCTCTTCGCGCTTCTTCTTGACCGACGGCAGGAAGACGACGACGAGCACGGCCAGTGCGACGAGCAGCAGGCCGGCGCTGATCGGCCGCGTCACGAAGGTCGAGGGGTCGCCGCGCGACAGGATCATGGCGCGGCGCAGGTTTTCCTCGAGCAGCGGGCCGAGCACGAAGCCGAGCAGCAGGGGTGCGGGTTCGCAGCGCAGCTTGGTCAGGATGTAGCCGAGCAGGCCGAAGAATGCGACCGCGTAGAGATCGAAGGCGTTGGTGTTGACGCTGTAAACGCCGATCGAGCAGAACGCCATGATGATCGGGAAGAGCACATAATAGGGGATCGTCAGCAGCTTCACCCACAGCCCGATCAGCGGCAGGTTCAGCACGATCAGCATCAGATTGCCGATCCACATCGAGGCGATGATGCCCCAGAACAGCGCCGGCTGCTCGATCGCGACATTGGGGCCGGGCACGATGCCCTGGATGATCATGGCGCCGATCATCAGCGCCATGACCGGGTTGGCCGGAATGCCGAGCGTCAGCATCGGAATGAAGGAGGTCTGGGCGCCGGCATTGTTGGCCGATTCCGGGCCGGCGACGCCGGCGATGGCGCCCTTGCCGAACTCCTCCGGGTGTTTCGACACGCGCTTTTCGACCGTGTAGGAGGCAAAGGCCGCAAGCACCGCGCCGCCGCCGGGCAGGATGCCGAGCGCCGAACCGATGATCGTGCCGCGCACGATGGGCGCTGCCATCGCCTTGAAGTCGTCGCGGGTCGGCATCAGGCCGGAGACCTTTTTGATCATCACCGAGCGCTCGTGCTCGTTTTCGAGATTGCGCAGGATCTCGGCAACGCCGAAGACGCCGACCGCCACCGCGACGAAGTTCAGCCCGTCGGCATATTCGCGGATGCCGAGCGTGAAGCGCGGCGTGCCGGTGTAGATGTCGGTGCCGACAATGCCGAGCAGCAGGCCGAGCACGACCATCGCCAGCGCCTTGACGATAGAGCCGTGGGCGAGCGCGATGGACGAGACGAGGCCGACGATCATCAGCGAAAAATATTCGGCCGCGCCGAATTGCAGGGCTATTGCCGTCAGCGGCGGGGCAAAGACGGCGACGAGAAAGGTCGACACCGTGCCGGCGAAGAACGAGCCGATCGCGGCGATCGCCAGAGCCGCCCCGGCGCGACCGTTCCTGGCCATCTGGTAGCCGTCGATGGCGGTCACGGCCGAGGAGGATTCGCCGGGCATGTTGATGAGAATGGCGGTGGTCGAACCGCCATACTGGGCGCCGTAGTAGATGCCGGCCAGCATGATGAGGGACGAGACCGGGTCGCCGATCTGGAAGGTGATCGGCAGCAGCATGGCGATGGTTGCGGTGGCGCCGATGCCGGGCAGGACGCCGATCAGCGTGCCGAGCAGAACGCCGATGAGGCAAAAACCCAGATTGGCCGGCGTGGTGGCCGTCGAAAAGCCGAGTTCGAGGTTCCTGAGGAGGTCCATCTCAGCGCCTCACAATGCCAGCCATTGGGGCAACCAGGGGCCGAAGCGCTGGAATGGCAGCCCGAGCGCGTAGCTGAAGACCAGCACCGAAAACAGCGCCAGGCCGGCCGACAGCAGAAGTGCCGTCAGCGGCTTCATGCGGGCGCTGGCAAAAGAGGCGATCAGCGCCGTCAGGAAGATCGACGGGACGAAGCCGAGGCCGCGCACGGTCATGCCGAAAAAGATCGGCGCCGGCAGGATGAACAGCATGCCGCGCCACGCAATGGGGCCGATCGGCTCGCCCTCGACGCGCACCGCCTGGACGAGGATGATGGCGCCGAGCACGATCAGCACGATCGCCAGCACCAGCGGGAAATAGCCCGGTCCCATGCGGAAGGCGGTGCCGATTTCGAGGCCGAGCGATTGTATCGCGAAAAAGGCGCCGAAAAAGATGAACAGCGCGGCGCACAGGCCGTTTGTCCTGTCGATGGCGAAAGGTTTCATGGCGGTCCTCCCCTGACCCTTGCAACGGGCTTGCCGTTGCAAATGTGAAAACGGACGTCGAAGCGAAAACGGGGCGCCGGCAGCGCCCCGTTCAAGCCTCAGTCGGCGTATTGGCCGGCGGCTTCGATGATCGGCTTCCAGCGCATGATCTCGCCTTCCAGCTTGGCCTTCAGCGCTGCCGGCGTCGCGTCGGCCTCGGACGACGGCTTGGTGCCGAGTTCGGCGAAGCGGGCGATGACGTTGGGGTCCTTCAGCGCGACCTGGAGCGATTTCGACAGTCGGCCGGTGATCTCGGCCGGCGTGCCCTTCGGCGCATAGAGGCCGTGCCAGATGCCGACCTGCACCGCGGGCAGGCCGGCTTCGATGGTCGTCGGCACGTCCTTCAGCACGTCGAGGCGCTCCGGCGTGGTGACGGCATAGGCCTTGATCGTGCCGCCCTGGATCTGCTTGGTGGTGTTGGTGGTCTGGTCGCACATAATGTCGACCTGGCCGCCGAGAAGGTCGGTCATGGCCGGACCGGTGCCCTTGTAGGGCACGGTGACCAGCGGCGTGCCGATGGCGCTCATGAACAGCATGCCGCACAGATGCGAGGCAGCGCCGATGCCGGCATTGGCGACGGTGATGGTGTCCTTGTTGGTCTTGGCGTATTCGACCAGCCCTTTCAGGTCGGCCGGCTCCAGGTCCTTGCGGGCGACGATGGCCATCGGCACCTCGGTGACGAGGCCGACATACTCGAAGGCGTTCAGCGTGTCGTAGGCGAGTTTTCTGTAGAGGGTCGCGCTGGTCGCCATGCCGATGTGATGGAGGAGCAGCGTGTAGCCATCCGGGTCGGCGTTGGCGACGCGGCCGGCGCCCAGCGTGCCGCCGGCGCCGCCGACATTTTCGACGATGATCTGCTGGCCGAGATCCTTCGACATGGCTTCGGCGACGAGCCGCGTAACCGTGTCGGTCGGACCGCCGGCCGCAAACGGCACGACGACGGTGATGGTGCGCTCGGGATAGGTCTGTGCGCTGGCGGCGAACGAATAAAGCGAGACGGCCGCGGCGGCGGCCAGGGCGGCTACAATTTTCCTCATCGTAATTCTCCTCCCAGGATATCAATCTCCGATCGCTGTGCAGGTCAGGCAGCGACGGTGCAACAAAGGCAAGCTAACAGATTGTCGCCTGACGCAAACTGCAAAATACAGTCGTGCGCAACCATGGCGATCAGTGGGGAGTATGCCCGGAGGAGATGGGTTTGGTGTTGGCGTTGCTTCAATAACCGTAGCCGCGCGCCATCGCCGCCGCGAAGATCGGGATCAGCAGGAAGATGAAGGCTTCGGCGCGCACATAGGTCTTCACCGAGGCGAGTTCCGCAACCGGCACCTGAAAGCCGGGATTTGCACTGGCTTGCCGGTTCCAGGAGATGAAGCGGATGGTCGGGATGATCGACAGCAGGCCAACGATGCCGAATGCCGCCATCTTGGCCCAGAACACCCAGTTGTAGACGTAGAATTCCCAGCCCTTCAGGCCGTAGATGACGCGGCAGATGCCGATGATGATGATCAGCATGGCGATGATGCCATAATGGCGGTCGATGCCGGCAAGCCGCTTGAGCGTGGCGGCGGAGAGGTCGCCGCGGATCAGGACAAATTCGGCGCCGATGATGCCGGCCAGCGACAACACCAGCAGATGATGGAAAATGGCAAGCACGAGATCGGTGGTGTCCATGGCGTTCTCCTCCCATTGGCGGTATCGAGACCGGCCCTTGCCGGACCGGTTGCGAAAGGTAGCATCGTTCGGCAGAATTCCCAGAGGCGGACCTGGGTTGGACCATCGGCGTCGCCATCCTGACAGCTGGGGTTTTCTGAAATGACCGGACTGAAGCGCGCCCTGAACCCGATGCCGGACGACATCCGCATCGCCCTGACCGAAAAAGGACTGACAGCGGCCTACGAGGCGCGGCCGGACTACCAGAAGAACGATTATCTCGGCTGGGTCGCCCGCGCCAAACGCAGCGACACCAGGCAGAAGCGGCTCGACCAGATGCTGGACGAATTGCGGCGCGGTGGGCTCTACATGAAGATGGTCTGGCACGGCTGAAAGTAAGCCGACGCTGTTCGCTTCGACCGCCTGGTCGCGCCGGGCCGTTCGGAAGCTTCCCTGGCTGAATGATGATCCGGCTTGGCCCTTGTCCGGGCGCGCTGGTTTGCTAAGCGCTGACCGTCAACGGAGGCAGAGTTTCATGGGCAGTCCAAAAACAGCCGGCGTCCCGGTTCTCGAAACGGAACGGACCATCATGCGGGCGCACCGGATCGAAGATTTCGACGACTATGCCGTCATGTGGGCCGACCCCGTCACCACCCGTTTCATAGGCGGCAAGCCGCGGACGCGGGAGGAAAGCTGGATGCGGTTCCTGCGGCATGCCGGCCTGTGGTCGCTGCTCGGCTACGGCTTCTGGGCGGTCGAGGACAAGGCCAGCGGTCGCTTCATCGGCGAAGCCGGATTCCACGACCTGAAGCGCGACATCGAGCCGTCGCTCGAGGGCATTCCGGAAGCCGGCTGGGCGCTGGCGCCGCAAGCGCATGGCAAGGGTCTTGCCAGCGAAGTCGTCAGAAGGGCCCTGGCCTGGGGCGACGAAACCTTTGCCGGCGCGAGAACCGTCTGCATCATCGATCCGGAAAACACCGGCTCGTTGAACGTTGCGGCAAAGTGCGGCTACACCAAGGTCCTGGAAACCACCTATCACGACGGGCTGACGATCCTGCTCGAACGGCGGGTGTGAAGCGCTTCATCGACGCAATTTCCACGTTCTGCCAGGGTTGGCTATTCTAATCTAGCTACGCAATTCCTGTGGGAAAACCGCTCACACTTTTCCTGGAATTGCTCTTTGGGGGAGCCGACCATGCGTGCGATCAATGCGATATTTCTGAAGCTTTTCTGGGCGGGGCTGCTGCTCCTGGCGGCCGTGCAACTGGCGGGCGCCGATGCGACGGTGCCGACCGCCGACATCGAGGGCGGTGCCGACAATCATCTGGCCAAGCGCTACGAGGGGTCGTTCATCGTCTCCTACGAAAAATTCGCCTATACCGATTTTACAGTGCCGCTGTCGCCGCTGAAGCCGAGCGCCGATCCGGATGCCCGTGACACGATGAACAACCGTGTGTTCGCGCCGGACAAGAAGGCTGAGGTCGAAGGCGCGCTGACCCGCATCGCCTATGTGCTGCCGGCCGAGCGCTCCCCGCTCGAAGTGCTGCGCAACTACCAGGATGTGATCGCGGCCGCCGGCGGCGAAGTCCTGTTCGAATGCAAGAAGGAAGAGTGCGGCGGCGCCGCCGACCGGTCGTCGAGCGGTGGCGGCGGCGACATGAGCCTGATGATGTATTTCTTCCATGAAAGCGACGTCAAGGACGCGGCCTTTTCCAATGGCGCCTGTGCGGTAACCACCGGTATCAACGACCAGCGCTTCTTCGCTGCCAAGGTGCCGCAGGATGGCGGCGACGCCTATGTCACTGTTCAGGCCTATTCGCTGATCGACGACCTCTACTGCAAGGAACTCAACGGCCGCACCATCGCCGTCGTTCAGGTGCTGGAGCCCAAGGCGCGCGACAAGAAGATGGTGGTGGTCGAAGCGGCCAAGATGGCGGATTCGCTGTCGGCCACCGGCTCCATCTCGCTCTACGGCATCTTCTTCGACACCGACAAGGCCGACATCAAGCCGGAATCGGAACCGACGCTGAAGGAGATCTCGACGCTTCTGACCAACGAGCCCGGTATGGCGGTGATCGTCGTCGGTCATACCGACAACCAGGGCGCCTTCGACTACAATATCGATCTGTCGTCGCGGCGGGCGCAGTCGGTGAAGGCGGCGCTGGTCTCGAAATACGGCATCGATGGCGGCCGGCTGACCGCCGCCGGCGCCGGCATGATGGCGCCTGTCGCCAGCAATGATGACGAAACCGGCCGCGCCAAGAACCGCCGCGTGGTGCTGGTCAAGGCGAACTGAGGCCGATCACGGTTTCAGCGCCGGCTAGGCGCGCTGCCTGCTCCAGCATCGAGGCATCCTCGCCGAAGGCGCGGGTGGCGCGAGCGGCGGCCTCCAGCAGGTCCGGTGTCATGCGGCGCAGGAACGCCGTATCGACGCGTGTCGACGGGCCGGCGAGCGTCAAGGCGCCGAGCAGAACGCGGCCCGGTCCGAACACCGGCACCGAGACGCCCGCCGTCTCAGGGTCGCGGTCGCCGATCGACAGATAGTGGCAGGCCTTGCGGATGGTCTCGTATGGTTCGCCCGGCTGGCCTGAAAACGCTGCCAGCACGCGGCCGCCCGAGCCGGTGAGCAACGGCAGCAGGTCGCCTTCCCGGATCGTGTAGCGGATAGGATGCTTGGATTCGACGCGGTAGAGACAGGTGCGGGCGTCGCCCGAGCGGACATAGAACGCCACGCTTTCCCAACTGCGTTCGGCAAGATCACGCATGATCGGCAGCAGGATGTCGACCGCCACGACCGAGCGCTGGTAAAGCGCGCCAAGCCGAAAGGTGGCGGGTCCGATGCGGTAGCGGCCATCATCGAGCCGCTCCAGCAACTGCCCGCGCAGCAATGAGTTCGCCAGCCTCAAAATGGTGCTTTTGTAGAGCCCGGTGCGCGCCGCGATCTCGGCCAGGCTGAGCGAGCGGTCGGCGGTCGCGAACGCGTCGAGAATGGCGATCGCGCGGTCGAGCGCGGCAACACCATCGGCCGGCAACGGCTGGGATCGCGCTTCGGTCATCTCACGAACAGTTTCATTCCAGTTTACCTGCTCGGACAAAGGCCGGCCGAAGCGATTGTGCCGCACATCCATGGTTCTGTCTAGTAGAACAGCGTTCCTGTTGACAGAACGTACCGAAATCGGCATGAATTTTTGCCGAGCGGGTCTGTTTTCAGGCTACGTTTCTGGCAGGCACCGGAGGAGGTGTCGTGATTTGGAGGAATCCCATGCTGAACAGACGCAGATTTTTGATGAGCACCGCGGCCGCAGGCGCTGCCGGATTCGTTGCAACGCATTTGACGCCCGCCCTCGGTCAGGATGCACCGCAGATCCAGATCTTCGTGCCGGCCGCGCCCGGCGGCGGCTGGGACCAGACGGGGCGCACCATCGACCAGGTGCTGCGCAGTGAAAAACTGATCTCCGGCTCGCAGATCACCAATGTCGGCGGCGCCGGCGGCACTGTCGGCCTGCCGCAGTTCATCAGCCAGTGGAAGGGCAAGGGCAATTCGCTGATGGTGGCCGGCATGGTCATGGTCGGCGCCATCATCGCCAACAAATCGGCCAACAACCTCTCCGAAGTGACGCCCATCGCCCGCCTCACCGGCGAGTTCGAGGCGCTGGTGGTGCCGGCGGATTCGCCGTTCAAGACGGCCGGCGATTTCGTCGCCGCGCTCAAAGCGGATCCGACCAAGGTTCCGGTGGCCGGCGGCTCGGCCGGTGGCTCCGACCACATCCTGTTCGGGCTGATCGCCAAGACGGTCGGCGTTCCGGCAACCAACCTCTCCTATGTGCCTTTCGCCGGCGGCGGCGAGGCGCTGTCGGCGCTGCTCGGCAACCAGGTGGCGGCCGGCATTTCCGGCTTCGGCGAGTTCTCCGAGCAGGTCAAGGCGGGCGCGCTTCGGCTGTTGGCGATCTCCGCCGACAAGCGCCAGGACGGCATCGACGCACCGACGATGAAGGAAGCCGGCATCGACGTCGAACTGTTCAACTGGCGCGGCGTATTCGCACCGCCAGGCGTCTCCGACGCCGACAAGACGGCGATGGTCACGATGATCGAGACCATGGCCAAGAGCGATGCCTGGGCAGCCGAATGCAAGAACCGCAACTGGACCCCCATCCTTCTGACCGGCGACGATTATGCGAAATTCCTCGTCGACGACACCGCCCGCATCACCGCGATCCTCAAGGATCTCGGCCTCGCCTGATGTCTTCAGGGGCGGCCACGGCCGCCCCTCCGACATTCGCCTGCGGCATGGACATATCATGCGCTGGGAGTGAAACTGCGGATGCGGCCGGCGGGAGGATGCCGGCCATCTCGGGAGGACATCGATGAGCACCAGCGACCAGCAGCCGGCGCCCCCGCGCCTTGCCATGCCCGAATTGTTGATCGGCATCGGGCTTCTCGCCTGTGCCGCGGCCGTGGCGTGGGAGACCCTGGCGATCCCGGTTTCGCCGCTCTATTCCAAGGTCGGGCCGACCGTCTTTCCCTACATCACCATGACCGGCATGATCGTGCTTTCGCTGCTGCTCATCGTCGCCGCGCTGCGCGGCGGCTGGCAGCCGCAGGAGGAAAAGGAAACGCCGACCGACTGGAAGGCGATGGGCATCGTCGTTGCCGGGCTGGTCGCCAACCTGGTGCTGATCCAGCCGCTCGGCTTCACCGCCGCCTCCGTCATCATGTTCGTGCTCGTCTGTTATGGCTTCGGCAGCAAGCACACGCTCCGTGATGCGCTGACCGGCCTTATCCTGGCGCTGGCCGCCTATTTCGGCTTTGCCAGGGCGCTCGGCGTCAACATTGGCGCCGGCTTCATCGAAAACCAGCTGAATACGGTGGTCGACGCGATCATCGCCACGGTAAGGGGCTGACGCCATGGAGACGCTCGGCCATCTCGCCCACGGATTTTCGGTCGCTTTCTCGCCGATGAACCTGCTGTGGTGCCTGGTCGGCACCACGCTCGGCACCGCCATCGGCGTGCTGCCCGGTCTCGGGCCGGCGCTGACCATCGCGCTTCTGTTGCCGATCACCTACCAGGTGGCGCCGGAGGCGTCCTTCATCCTGTTCGCCGGCATCTATTACGGCGCCATGTATGGCGGCTCGACGACCTCGATCCTGCTCAACACGCCGGGCGAAAGCGCCACCATCGTCACCGCGCTGGAAGGCAACAGGATGGCCCGCTCGGGTCGCGGCGGCGCGGCACTGGCGACCTCGGCGATCGGCTCCTTCGTCGCCGGCACCATCGGCACGATGGGCGTCGCCTTCCTGGCGCCGGTGGTGGTGAAGTTCGCGCTGGCCTTCGGGCCGGCCGAATATTTCTCGCTGATGGTGCTTGCCTTCATCACGGTGTCGGCGGTGCTCGGCTCGTCCTCCGTGCGCGGCCTCACCAGCCTGTTCATCGGCTTCGTCATCGGCATGATCGGCGTCGACCTGCAGACGGGACAGCCGCGCTTCACCTTCGGCATGAACGAACTGCTCGATGGCGTCGATGTCATCATTGCCGCGGTCGGCCTGTTTGCCGTCGGCGAGACGCTCTACATGGCATCGCGCCGCTATGCCGGCAAGGACGAGATCGTGCCGCTCAAGGGATCGCTCTACATGACAGCGGCCGAATGGGGACGATCGTGGAAGCCATGGCTGCGCGGCGCTTTTATCGGCTTCCCGATCGGCGCCATGCCTGCCGGCGGCGCCGAGATCCCGACCTTCCTGTCCTATGCCATCGAAAAGAAGCTGTCGAAGCACAAGGAGGAGTTCGGCACGGTCGGCGCCATCGAGGGCGTTGCCGGACCGGAAGCCGCCAACAATGCGTCTGCCGCCGGCGTGCTGGTGCCGATGCTCACCCTTGGCCTGCCGACCTCGGCGACTGCCGCAATCATGCTGTCGGCCTTCCAGAGCTACGGCATCAATCCGGGACCGCTGCTGTTGACGACGCAGGCCGATCTGGTCTGGGGCCTGATCGCCAGCCTGTTCATCGCCAACGTCATCCTGGTCGTCCTCAACCTGCCGCTGATCGGGCTGTGGGTACGGCTGTTGAAAATCCCTGCGCCGCAGCTCTATGCCGGCATCCTGGTGTTCGCCACCGTCGGCACCTACGGCATCTCGCAATCGCCGATCGACCTCGTCATCCTCTATCTCCTGGGGGCCGCCGGCTTCCTGATGCGGCGCTTCGATTTCCCGACAGCGCCGGTCATCATCGGCATGATCCTGGGGCCGCTCGCCGAAACGCAGTTCCGCCGGGCGATGACGATCTCGAACGGCGACTGGTCGGTGTTCTACACCCACAAGCTGTCGCTGGTGCTGCTGATCCTCGCCTTCATCGGTCTAGCCGGGCCGCATATCTGGGCCTTCATCGAGCATCGGCGCCGGCGCGGGCCGGAGCATGTGCCGGGCGATGCCTGAGCAACCTGGAGCATCATGACCGATCTGCTTGCCGGCATCCGCATCCTCGACCTGACCAATGTGCTGGCGGGCCCTTATTGTGCCTACCAGCTGGCGCTGCTCGGCGCCGATGTCATCAAGGTCGAGACGCCGCAAGGCGGCGATCTGGCGCGCCAGCTCGGCGCCTCGCCGGCGCTCAACAATGCGGGCATGGGCGCGTCGTTCCTGGCGCAGAATGCCGGCAAGCGATCGGTGGTGCTGGATCTCAAGAGCGAAGCCGACCGCGAACGCTTCCTCGATCTCGTCGCCTCGGCCGACGCGCTGGTCGAGAATTTTCGACCGGGCGTGATGGGGCGGCTGGGTCTCGGCTATGAGGTGCTGAAAGCGGTCCGCCCCGGTCTCGTCTATTGCGCCATATCCGGTTTCGGCCAGAGCGGGCCGATGCGCGACAATCCGGCCTACGACCAGATCATCCAGGGGCTGTCCGGTATCATGAGCATCACCGGCACGCCGGAGACAGCACCCTTGCGGGTCGGCTATCCCGTCGCCGACACGCTGGGCGGGCTGGTCGGGGCCTTCGCCATCGCCGCGGCACTGGTCAAGCAGAAGACCTCGGGCGAGGGCGCGTTTCTCGATGTCTCGATGCTGGAATGCACGCTGTCGGCGCTGGGCTGGCCGGTGTCCAACTATCTGACCGCCGGTGTCGAGCCGCAGCCGATGGGCAATGAGAACATGACGGCTGCGCCCTCCGGCGCGTTTCGCACCGGCGACGGCCTGCTCAACATCGCCGCCAACAAGCAGGAGCAGTTCGTCACGCTTTGCCGGCTGATCGGCCAGCCGGAACTGGCCGACGACCCGCGCTTTGCCGAGCGCGAGACGCGCAAGCAGAACCGCGCTGTGCTGAAGGTGCTGATCGAGACGGCCTTGGCGAGCGCCTCGGCCGCAGCCTGGGAGGAAAAATTCAACCGCGCCGGCGTGCCGGCGGGCCGGGTGCTGACGATCCCCCAAGTGCTTGGCGAGCGCCAGGTCGTCGAGCGCGACATGACTACGCGTTTCCAGGGTCTGCCCGGCATGGCGCAGCCGCTGACCGTGGTGCGCGGCGGCTTCATGGTCGATGGCGCGGCACCCTTGCCGGTCCTGCCGCCACCGGTGCTGGGTGAGCATATGGACGAGGTTTTTTCCACCCTGCCGCCGCGCGCCAGGAGAAGCGCGTGAGCGAGAGAAAAACCGGCCGCGAGCGCGGCGAGGAGTGGTGGCAGACCGGCATCATCGAGATGAGCCCCGGCATCATCCGGCTGCGCGGCTATGAAATCCAGGAGCTGATCGGCCGCGTCAGCTTCCCGGCAACGATCTGGCTGATGCTGCGCGGCGAATTGCCGAGCAAGGAGCAGGCGGCGCTGCTCGGCATTGCGCTGGGGGCGGCCGTCGACCACGGGCCGCAGGCGCCGTCGATCGCCATTGCACGCATGGCCATCACCTGCGGCGTCGGCATCAACAGCGCCATGGCGTCCGCCGTCAACGTGCTGGGTGACGTGCATGGCGGCGCCGGCGAACAGGCGCTGTCCTTCTATGGCGACATTGCCGTGGCACTTGACCAGGGTGTTGCGCTGGACCAAGCCGTAGCCGCACGGCTCGACCGTTTCTTCGCCGAGGAGAAAGGCTATGTGCCGGGATTTGGCCATCGCTTCCACCCGGTCGATCCGCGCGCGCCGCGCCTGATCGCAGTGACGCGCGAGTTTGCCGCGCGCGGCGTCGTCAGCGGACGCTTTGCCGACATCGCCGAGGCCGTCGAATCAGAGGTGGCACGGCGCAAGGGGAAGAAAATACCGCTCAACATCGACGGCGCCACCGCCGTCATCTATGGCGAGCTCGGCTTTCCGCCGCCGTTGACGCGCGGCCTGTTCGTGCTCTCGCGCTCGGTCGGCATCCTGGCGCATGCATGGGAACAGTCGCAGCAAAGCGAGCGCAACAAAGGGCCGCTGCCGCGCGAATGGCTGTGGGCCTATACGGGCACGCCGCTGCGGCCATTTCCCGCTGAGGGGGATGAGGGTCCCGCTGAAGGGGACGAGGGCAAGTGAGGTTGGTCAGGCCGGGTCCGGCACTGCCGGCTGAGGCGGCGCCAGGTTGGCCATCAGCGTCGAGAGATCCGGCTCATCGATGAGCAACGCCGCGTCCTGCGGCTTGAGCCATGCCCGCTGGCGGCTCTTGGCCTCCTGCCAGTTGGCCAGTTCCTCGGACACCTCCAACAGATAGACGACGACGTCGACGCGCACGAAATTGTGCTCCAGCCGTTTCCAATAGGAATAGCTGCCGGCCGGCGCCTTGCGGGTCTTGCCGAGCACGCCGGCTTCTTCGCGCGCCTCGATGGTGGCGGCCTTGCGCCCGCTCTTGCCTTTCATGGGCCAGCCCTTGGGCACGATGAACCGCTTCGTCGCTCGCGACGTCACCAGCATCACTTCGAAATTGCCTGAAACGTCCAGGCGAAAGGGAATGGCGGCAACCTGGCGAATGCGTTCGCCTCGCCTTGCCTTGCGTACCGCCTTTTTCTTGGTCGTCGCCATGTGCTGAAAATCCGGTCGGCGGGCGCACCGCCGCACGCCGCCTGCAAACCCTGATATGCCCGCGAGGCAATGAGCATTTTTAGTAAATAAGTCGACTAAGTAAATCGCAAGCGACCGATATCAACGGCAAACACGCACAATCTGGTTGTTGACGATCTGAATCGGACAAGCTTGCCGGACGACGGGCACTTCGGGGCGCGGCTGCGGCACGATCCGACGGTCCTGCTCGCGATATTGCTGCTGCTGTTGCTGGAACTGCTGCCGCTGCAGGCTGTTGCGCAATTGCTGCAGCTGGTTCTGCTGGATCAGCCGGTTGGCGCTGGGATTGACGGACTGAGCCGCAGCAAATTGCATGATGCCGGCGAGCGTTGCCGCCGCCAGCATTGCCGACATGAGAACTGTCGATAGGCGAAGCGTCGACATCAGTTCATTCCAGTACAGATATAACCTCCTCTCTATATAGGGCGTTCGTCTCGATCTGCCATGGGCCGGTCTGCCATTGGCGGATCTGCCACGGGTTGGCGAAATCCCTGAGGATGCGGCCTGCCGCACTTGACAGAAAAGATCGATTGACCGCTCTATCGGGCGCGGATCTCGGGCTCAATCGCGGCTGACTCGAGGCACAATCGGGAGCATATTGATGAAAAGCAGGCAAGTATATTTCGCGGCGCTACTGGGCAGCATCTGTATTCTTGGCCCGGTGGCAGTCGCGGCGCAAACCAAGACCGACAAGGCGGCGCCTGCCGCCGCAGCGCCCGCCCCTGCTGCCGGCCCGACATTGCCTGGCGGCGCCTCGGCGCTGTCCGAGACACATGGCGACTGGACGGTCAATTGCCAGGTAACCGGCACGGCCAAGGTTTGCAGCCTGTCGCATCAGCAGTTCAACAAGCAGTCCAACCAGCGCCTGCTGGCGATCGAGCTGTCGAGCAAGAGCGGCGACGATGCCGCCGGAACGCTGGCGCTGCCGTTCGGCCTGGCGCTCGCCAAAGGCGTCAGCCTGACCATCGACGACCAGAAGCTGGAAGGCAGCCTGCCGTTCAACACCTGCCAGGCCGTCGGCTGCCTGGTGCCGGTGGCGTTCGATGCCAGCGTCACGCCGCTGCTCAAGGCAGCCACCACGCTGAAGATCGACGCCTTCGCGGCCGACACTGGTCAAGCGGTGAGTTTCACCATCCCGCTCAACGGCTTCGGCGGCGCACTGGCACGGACCGCGGAACTCTCGGCGGACTGAGCGGAAAACGTCCGGTCACTCAACCTCGCGCAGCCGGTACCCAACGCCGGTCTCGGTGGTGATGTAGCGCGGCTGGTCGGGCGACTTTTCGATCTTCTGCCGGAGCTGGCGGACATAGACCCTGAGATACTGCACGTCGGTCGAATCGCCCCACACCTGCTTCAGCAGGAAATGGTGGGTCAGCACCTTGCCGGCATGCTGCACCATAATGCGCAATATGTCGTACTCCTTGGGGGAGAGCTTTATCTCCTTGCCTTCGACCTTGACGATGCGCTTGACCAGGTCGACGCTGAGATCTCCGGTGTGGAACACCGGCTTTTCGCCCTGCTGCTGGAATTTGTGGCGCAGCGCGACGCGGATGCGGGCGACCAGTTCGTTCATGCCGAACGGCTTGGTGATGTAGTCGTCAGCGCCGAGTTCGAGCGCCGCGACGATGCCGGCTTCGTCGGTGCGGCTGGACAGGATGACCACGGGCACGTCGAGGCCGTCGTCGCGCCATTTCCGCAGGAGATCGAGGCCACCCATGCCGGGCAGGCCGAGGTCGAGCAGGATCAGATCCGGCTTTTGTGCATCGACGAGTTCGATCGCAGCCTTGGCGTTGGGCGCTTCGCTGACCGCATAGCCCTGGCTGCCGAGGCCGACGCGCAGCAGTTTGCGGATCGGCGGCTCGTCATCGACGACCAGTATGCTGACATTGGAATTTGTCATGCCGGATCACCAGATGCTTGCTCGTCCACACCTGATACGTCCGTATCGGACGATTGTACCAACCTCGGCATGCGGATTGTGAAGACTGCGCCCGGGCGATCGCTGCGGTTCGCCGCCATGATCGTGCCGCCCATCGCCTCGATGAAGCCCCGGCAGATCGACAGGCCGAGCCCGGTGCCGGCCTGGACCTGATCGCGCTTGCGCACCCGGTAAAAGCTGTCGAAGACGCGCTCCAGGTCGGCGGGCGGAATGCCCGGTCCCTCATCCATGATCTGCAGCGCGACGGAGCCATTGTCGGCCCAGCCCTGCAGCCGGATTGTCGATCCCTGTGGCGCGTATTTCGCGGCATTGTCGAGCAGATTGAACAGCATTTGTTCGAACAGCACGGGATCAAGCTTCAGCATCGGCAGGTCGGCCGGAATATCAACCTCGGTCTTGTGCCCGGCAGTGATCTTGCGTGCCCGCTGCAAGGCCGAGCCAACGACATCGCCGACATAGTGCAGGGCGAAATTCGGTTCCATGGCGCCCGATTCAATCTTGGTCATGTCGAGCAGATTGGCGATGAAGCGGTTCAGCCGTTCGGACTCGTCGAGCACGGTGGTCAGCAGCTCGGCCCGATCGTCCTCGGGCAGTGCCGGCGCAAATTCCCTGAGCGTGCCGGCCGCGCCCATGATTGCCGCCAGCGGCGTCTTCAGATCATGCGAGATCGACGTCAGCAGTGCCGAGCGCAAGCGGTCGGCCTCGGCCGCCAGCCTGGCGCGGTCGACATCGGCGACCAGCTGGATGCGCTCGATGGCAACCGCCGCCTGGTCGGCCAGCGCGTCGAGCAGGCGCTGTTGCTCGGGCGTCAAGAGCGGCTCCTGCTTGTCATTGTCGAGGCCGACGACGCCGATGGCGGTACGGCCGGTCCGCAAGGGCAGGTAGAGCCGTTTTGCCCCGGGCAGGGTATCGGCGCCACGGCCGGCAGCCCGGTTGTGTTCCCAAGCCCAGCGTGCAGCCGCGATGTCGGCCTCGGCCAGCGTGTCATCGGGGGGATAACCGGCCTTGACGGTGATCGTGCCTTCTTCCGGCAAAAGCAGCACCACGCGCAGCTTCAGCATCGAGGCGATCTGGAAGGCTGTGGCCCACAAAACGTCGTCGAGCGTGCCGGCGCCGGCGAGCTTCTTTGAAAAGAGGTAGATGTCCTCGGTGGCCCGAGCGCGTGAACGGGCGGCGGCTGCCTGACGCTGCACACGCGCCGTCAGATTGCTGGCGATGACGGCAACGACGAGGAAGACGGCGAAGGCAACGATGCTCTCCGGATCGCGGATCGTCATCGTGTAGCGCGGCTCGAGAAAGAAGAAGTTGAAGGCAATGGCGCTGAGGAAACAGGCGTACAGCGCCGGCCACAGGCCAAAGGTCACTGCCGATGTCAGCACCGCCAGCAGCAGCACGCTGGCAAGGTTGCGAACGTCGAGGAACTGATCGAGGACGGCGCTGACGGCAAGCGCGCCGGCGACATAGACGGTCGAGAAAAGATAAGGCCAGATTTGAAATGGCGTCTGCTCGGCCGCCGCCTTGACCCTCGACGTGGCCTCGTTGTCGCGCTCCGTTCCTGAAATGACATGGACGCTGATATCGCCGGCATTGCGGATCAGATCGTAGGTGAGCGAACCCTCGATCAGTTCGCGCCAGCGCGAGCGGGTCGGCCTGCCGACGACGATATGGGTGAAGTTGTTGGCCATGGCGTGGCGGACGATGTCCTGGGCGACGTTCTGGCCCGGAATGGTCGTCACCTCGGCGCCGAGCTGCTCGGCCAGGCGCAACAGTGTGGCCAGCCGGTCCTTGTCTTCCTCCGACATGCCGGCCGAACGCGGCGTGTCGACATGCAGCGCCGTCCACGGTGCGCGCAGCCGGTCGGCCAGCCGGCGCGCATAGCGGACACGAGACGCTCCGCCCGGACGCGCATCGACGCAGACGAGCACCCTTTCGCCCGCCGCCCAGGGGCCGGGAATGGCGTGCGACTGCATGTGGTTGAGCAACTGCTCGTCGACGCGCTGGGCGGTGCGGCGCAGCGCCAATTCCCGAAGCGCGATCAGATTGCCCGGCGAGAAATAGTTTTCGACTGCGCGCTGGGCAGTGTTGGGGAAATAGACCTTGCCCTCCTTCAGCCGCTTGATCAGGTCGTCGGGCGTGAGGTCGATGATCTCGATGTCGTCGGCCTGGTCGATGATGGAGTCCGGGACCGTTTCGCGCACCCTGACGCGGGTGATCTGTGCCACGACGTCATTCAGGCTCTCGACATGCTGGATATTGAGCGTGGTGTAGACGTCGATGCCGCGCGCAAGGATTTCCTGGACGTCGAGATAGCGCTTGGGGTGGCGGCTGCCGGGTGCGTTGGTGTGGGCGAGTTCGTCGACGAGCACCAGCGCCGGCCGGCGGGCGAGGATGGCGTCGATGTCCATCTCATTCAGCACGCGGTCCTTGTAGTCGACCTTCTGGCGCGGGATGACCTCGTAGCCGTCGACCAGCGCCAGTGTTTCCTTGCGGCCGTGGGTCTCGACGACGCCGATCACTACGTCGACGCCGTCGGCCAACCTGGCGCGGCCGGCCATCAGCATTTCATAGGTCTTGCCGACGCCGGGGGCCGCGCCGAGAAATATCCGCAGACGGCCGCGCTCTTCCCGTTCCGCATGCTCGAGCAGCGCGTCCGGAGAGGGTCTGGTATCGTTGCTTCTGGCGTCCGGCATCAGGCTCGATCATGAACGGCGCCGAGGATCGTGTCGATCCCCGGCCCCTGGCTTCAGAGATTGTCTCTCACTGCTTGGTATCGTCCAGTGCCAGGTTGAGCGCCAGCACATTGACGACCGGCTCGCCGAGGAAGCCGAGTTCGCGGCCTTCGACATGGCTGTCGACAAGCGCCTTGACCTTGGCTTCGTCGAAGCCCCTGGCCTTGGCCACCCGAGCGACCTGGAAATAGGCGGCGTCCGGGCTGATAGCGGGGTCGAGGCCGCTGCCGGACGTCGTCACCAGATCCATCGGCACCGGCTGGTTCGGGTTCTCCGCCTTCAGCTTTGCAACATCGCCCTTGATGCGGTCGATCAGCTTGGGGTTGGTTGGACCGAGATTGGAGCCGCTGGACGCTGCGGCGTTGTATCCGTCGCCGGCAGCCGAGGGGCGGCCATGGAAATACTTGTCGTCGGCAAAGCCCTGGCCGATCAGTTCGGAGCCGATGACCGTGCCGTTTTTCTCGATCAAGCTGCCATTGGCCTGGTGCGGAAACAGCGCCTGGGCGATGCCGGTCATGCCCAGGGGATAGATCAGGCCGGTCAAAACGGTGAAAAAGACGATCATGATAACAGCGGGTCTTATCTGAGTGAGCATGGACGTATTTCCTTAAGCGAGGCCGAGGCCGGTGACGATCATGTCGATCGCCTTGATGCCGACGAAGGGAACGATGATGCCGCCGAGGCCGTAGACCAGCAGGTTGCGGCTGAGCAGCGCGCCGGCGCCGATGGCGCGGTATTTGACGCCTTTAAGCGACAGCGGGATCAGAGCGATGATGATCAGCGCGTTGAAGATGATGGCCGACAGGATGGCGCTCTGCGGCGTGGCCAAGTGCATGATGTTGAGCGCTTGCAGGGGGCCGATTGTATGTCCCGGCGCAACGTAGAAGACGGCAAACATGGCCGGGATGATGGCGAAGTATTTGGCGACGTCGTTGGCGATCGAGAAGGTCGTCAGCGAGCCGCGCGTCATCAGCAGCGCCTTGCCGATCTCGACGATCTCGATCAGCTTGGTCGGGTCACTATCGAGGTCGATCATGTTGCCGGCCTCGCGGGCGGCAACCGTGCCGGTGTTCATGGCGACGCCGACGTCGGCCTGCGCCAAGGCCGGCGCGTCGTTGGTGCCGTCACCGCACATGGCGACCAGCTTGCCCTTGGCCTGTTCGTCGCGGATCAGCTTCAGCTTGTCCTCGGGCGTGGCCTGGGCGAGGAAATCGTCGACGCCGGCTTCGGCTGCGATCGCCGCCGCAGTCATCGGATTGTCGCCGGTGATCATCACGGTGCGGATGCCCATTTTGCGCAGTTCGGCAAAGCGCTCGCGGATACCACCCTTGACGATGTCCTTGAGGTGGACGACGCCGAGCAGGCGGCCGTCACGCTCGACGGCCAGCGGCGTGCCGCCCGACTTGGCGATCTCGTCGGCGATCGCCTGGAGATCCTTGACGGTGTCGCTGCCGGGGCGCGTGCCGTGAGTGGCCGATGTCGACTGGCTGACATAGGCGAGAACCGAATCGACGGCGCCCTTGCGCACCGACGAGCCATCGATGTCGACGCCGCTCATCCGGGTCTGCGCGGTGAAGGGCACGAAGCTGGCATGCAAGGTTGCCATGTCACGGGCGCGGATGGCGTATTTCTCCTTGGCCAGCACGACGATCGAGCGTCCCTCAGGCGTCTCGTCGGCGAGCGAGGCGAGCTGCGCGGCATCGGCCAGTTCCTGTTCGGTGACGCCCTTGACCGGGCGGAATTCGGTGGCCTGGCGGTTGCCGAGCGTGATGGTGCCGGTCTTATCGAGCAAAAGCGTATCGACGTCGCCCGCCGCTTCGACGGCACGGCCGGACATGGCCAGCACGTTGAAGCGCACCAGGCGGTCCATGCCGGCAATGCCGATGGCCGACAGCAGGGCGCCGATGGTGGTCGGGATCAAGGTGACGAACAGCGCGACCAGCACCGTCACCGGGATATAGCCGCCGGAATAGGAGGCAAAGCTCGGGATCGTGGCGGTGGCCAGCACGAAGATCAGCGTCATGCCGAGGAGCAGGATGTTGAGCGCGATCTCGTTGGGCGTCTTCTGGCGCGAGGCACCCTCGACCAGCGAGATCATGCGGTCGAGGAAGGTGTGGCCGGAGGCGGCTGATATGCGCACGCGAATCCAGTCGGACAGAACCTGCGTGCCGCCGGTGACCGCCGAACGGTCGCCGCCGGATTCGCGAATGACGGGTGCGGACTCGCCGGTGATTGCCGCCTCGTTGACCGAGGCCACGCCTTCGATCACTTCACCGTCGGACGGGATGATGTCGCCGGCTTCGACCAGCACGATGTCGCCAACCTTCAGGCTGGTGCCGGGCACCAGCTTGAACCTGGAGCGGTCTTCGCCGGCAAGCAGCTTGGCCTGGGTTTCGGTGCGCGCCTTGCGCAGCGAATCGGCCTGCGCCTTGCCGCGGCCTTCGGCGACGGCCTCGGCGAAGTTGGCGAACAGCACGGTGAACCACAGCCAGATGATGATCTGCAGCGTAAAGCCGAAATCGCCGCCGCCGGTGGCGAGATCCTTGACGAACAGGACCGTGGTAAGAAGCGAGACGATGGCGACGACGAACATCACCGGGTTCCTGACCAGCGTGCGGGGGTCGAGTTTCCTGAAGGCGCCGCCGATGGCCGGCCACAGGATGCGGGCATCCATGATGCTCGCGGATTTGGACTGGCTCATTTGGTGGCTCCAGTATCTGAACTGTTGGCCGGCACCGACCGATCGGATGCCGAAAAGAGGGGCGGCGGACCATAGGCCAGCAGCCAGATCACGATCATGACTGCCGCGAGGCCGAGGAAGGTAGATACGCTGGGGAAGGGAGGGGGCGTTTCCTCCCCCTCATTGCCGGCTCGTGGGCCGGCTCGCGGCCGGGCCTTCATGCGTTTTGGGTAGAACCAGGACATGACAAGCCTCAGAATGTCTGGCCGTTGATGGCAGCCAGGTGCTCGACGATCGGTCCGATCGCCAGTGCCGGGAAGAAGGTCAGGCCGACGACGATCAGGATGACGCCGATGAGGAGGCCGACGAACAGCGGGCCGTCGGTCGGGAAGGTGCCGGCGGAAGCCGGAACCGTCTTCTTCGTCGCTAGCGAGCCGGCAATGGCAAGCGCTGGAATGATGACGAAGAAGCGACCCACCCACATGGAGATGCCGAGCGTGATGTTGTACCAGGGCGTGTTGCCGGAAAGGCCGCCAAAGGCCGAGCCGTTGTTGGCCGCCGCCGAAGTGTAGGCATAAAGAACCTCGGAGAAGCCATGCGGACCGCCATTGGCCATCGAGGCGACGGCGCTTGGCAGCACGACCGCTATTGCCGTGAAGACCAGCATGACCAACGGCAGAGCGAGGATGGCGAGCATTGCCATCTTGACCTCCTTGGCCTCGATCTTCTTGCCGAGATATTCGGGCGTGCGGCCAACCATCAGGCCGGCGACGAACACGGTGATGACGATGAACATGACGATGCCGTAGAAGCCGGCGCCGACGCCGCCGACGATGACTTCGCCGAGCTGCATGTTGAGCATCGGGATCAGGCCGCCAAGTGCTGTGAACGAGTCATGCATGGCGTTCACCGCACCGCAGCTCGCAGCCGTGGTGATGACGGCGAATAGTGCCGAAGCGGCAATGCCGAAGCGGCTCTCCTTGCCTTCCATGTTGGCGCCGTCGACGCCCAACGCATGGACCAGCGGATTGCCCGCGGCTTCCGCCCAGTAGCAGATAACGACGCCAGCGATGAACAGCACACCCATCGTGGCCAGGATCGCCCAGCCCTGGCGCTGGTTGCCGACCATGCGGCCGAAGACGTTGGTGAGTGCAGCACCCAGCGCGAAGATCGTCACCATCTGGATCATGTTGGAGATGGCGTCGGGGTTTTCGAAAGGATGCGCGGCATTGGCGTTGAAGAAGCCGCCGCCATTGGTGCCGAGCATCTTGATGGCGACCTGCGAGGCGACCGGCCCAAGGGCGAGCGTCTGCTTGGCGCCCTCCAGCGTGGTGGCGTCGACATAAGGCCCGAGCGTCTGCGGCATGCCGAGCCAGACATAGACAAGGGTGAGCACGATGCTGAGCGGCAGCAGGATGTAGAGCGTGCAGCGGGTCATATCGACCCAGAAATTGCCGATCGATTTGGCCGAGGCGCGGGCGAAGCCGCGGATCAGCGCCACCGCAATGGCAATGCCGACGGCGGCGGACATGAAGTTCTGAACAGTCAGGCCGGCCATCTGCACGAGGTAGGACAACGTGCTTTCGCCGCCGTAATTCTGCCAGTTGGTGTTGGTGACGAAGCTGACGGCAGTGTTGAAGGCGAGATTGGGTTCGACCGATGCCATCCCGGCCGGATTGTAAGGCAGGACGCCCTGCAGGCGTTGCAGAAAGTACAGCACCAGGAAGCTGGCAAGGCTGAAGAAGATGATTCCTGCCGCGTAGGTCGTCCAGTGCTGCTCCTCGCGCTCGCTGGTTCCCGAAATGCGGTAGAGGCCGCGCTCAACGGGCCCGAGTATGGGCGAGAGAAAGGTGCGATCGCCATTGAAGACGCGGTACATGTAGCCGCCGAGCGGCTTCACCAGCAAAACGACGATCCCGCAATAAACCAGGATCTGTATCCATCCGTTGAGTGTCATGGGTTTCCGTGCCTTGCTTCAGAAGCGTTCTGGGCGAACGAGGGCGTATGTCAGGTAGACGAGCAGGAACAAGGTCACGCCGCCACCGAGGATGTAATCGACAAGCATGGTGCGATCCTTCCGCTTAAAGAGCGTCGCAAGCTTTGATGTAGGCGAGGGAAAGACCGAAGAACAAAACCTCGATCCCGATGACGACGATGTCCATTTGTGTTGGTCCTTGCTTCTGCTTGTATTTGGCGCCAGCGACTGGCGAGCCAGAAATTCCATGAGAACGGCCCGCCGTAACTCTGGGGTCACGGCGTCCGCAGCGTTTTGCTCGAGATGGAATATGGACCCGATCGCCATAAAGGTTCGAGACGGGGCCGGGAGGAAAGATATAAAATTCCTATAAAGATTTCCGGGAGATGGCTCCGTTCCGGGCCGCTAGAAACCGACGCCATGATATCGCGACCCCTCTTGCGGCGGCTCCGTCTTTCGAAACAATGGGAACGCAAAACGAGGGAAAAACAGATGCTCGACATGGCACCATCGAAACAGGCGGCGACATGGCTTTGCGCGCTTGCACGGGCGCTGGAAGCTGATGACGCCGAGGCGGCCGCCAACCTGTTCGTCGAGGATTGCTACTGGCGCGATCTGCTGGCTTTCACCTGGAACATCACCACGATGGAAGGCCGCGATGAGATCCGCGACATGCTGCAAGCGACGCTGGCGGAAACGAAGCCCTCACACTGGACGCTGTCCGGCGAGGCGACCTCGGATGAGGGCACCGTCGAGGCCTGGTTCACGTTCGAAACGGCGGTCGCGCGGGGCGAAGGGATTGTGCGCCTTACGGACGGCCGCTGCCGGACCTTGTTCACGGCGGTGCGTGAGCTCAAGGGGTTCGAGGAACAAAAGGGACCGGCGCGGCCGCTTGGTATCCGTCACAAGGCCGATCCGAAGCGCGAAACCTGGGCGGAGGCGCGGGCGCGCGAGACGCGCGACCTCGGCGCCACCGAGCAGCCCTATTGCCTGGTGATCGGCGGCGGGCAGGGCGGCATCATGCTCGGCGCGCGGCTGAGGCAGCTCGGTGTGCCCACCATCATCATCGAGAAAAATGCGCGCCCCGGCGATTCCTGGCGCAACCGTTATCGCTCGCTCGTGCTCCACGATCCGGTCTGGTACGACCATCTGCCCTACATTCCGTTCCCGGAGAACTGGCCGGTGTTCACGCCCAAGGACAAGATGGGCGACTGGCTGGAGATGTACACCAGGGTGATGGAGCTCAACTACTGGGTCGCCACCAAATGCCTCAGCGCCAGCTATGACGAGGCCGAGAAGGTGTGGACTGTGGTGGTCGACCGCGTCGGCCGGCAGATCACGCTGAAGCCGAAGCACATTGTCTTTGCCACCGGCGCCTATGGCCCGCCACGCCAGATCGCGCTGCCCGGCGCCGAGACCTTCAAGGGCGAACTCCTGCATTCCAGCCAGTATGCAAGCGGCGAGAAATTCCGCGGCAGACGTGTCGCTGTCATCGGCGCGGCAAGCTCGGGGCACGATGTCAGCGTCGACCTCTGGGAGAGCGGCGCAGACGTCACCATGATCCAGCGGTCGCCGACGACAGTGGTGAAATCCGACACTCTGATGGAAGTCGGCTTCGAGATCTTCTCGGAAAAGGCTTTGGCGCGCGGCATCAGCACCGACAAGGCCGACCTGATCGTCGCGTCCACGCCGTTCGCGCTTGTACCCAAGGGCCAGCGGGATCTTTACGAGGTGATCAAGGCACGCGACGCAGACTTCTACGACCAGCTACGCGCCGCCGGCTTCGCCATCGATTTCGGGGAGGACGAGACCGGGCTGTTGATGAAGGCCTACCGCACCGGCTCCGGCTACTACATCGATGTCGGCGCCTGCGAACTGATCATCAATGGCGAGATCAAAGTGAAGAGCGGCGTCGGCATCAGTTCATTGACGCCGACCGGCATCCTGTTCGACGACCGCAGCGAGCTGGCCGTCGATGCGATCGTCGCCTGTACCGGCTACCAGTCGATGAACGAGACCGTGGCGGCCATCGTCTCGCGCGAGGTCGCCGACAAGGTCGGGCCATGCTGGGGCCTCGGCTCCGGCGTCAAGGGCGATCCCGGTCCTTGGCAAGGCGAGCTGCGCAACATGTGGAAGCCGACGGCGCAGGACGCGCTGTGGTTCCACGGCGGCAATCTGGCGCTGTCGCGGTTTTACTCGAAATATGTGGCGCTGCAGATCAAGGCGCGGATGGAAGGGATTGCGACGCCGGTGTTTGGGGCGGTGAGTAACGCAGGGCGCTAGCGATCTCCTCCCCCCTCGAGGGGGAGATGTCGCCGAAGGCGACAGAGGGGGTCGCCACGCGTGGAGCGCTGACCTTCATTCTCGGCAAGGAAGGTCGCGTCCGGTCGAACCGACCCCCTCTGGCCTGCCGGCCATCTCCCCCTCAAGGAGGGAGATTATCCACGCCCGAAATGCCGTGCCGCGACCTCGACATGCGTATGTGCCGCATGCGGCGCGAAGCGCTCGGTCTCGTTGTGGTCGGGCGCTTCGTTCGGCCACCAGACACCGCCGATAACAATGCCTTCTGAGACCAGCCGCTGATCCGCGATCAGCGCCGCACCGACCGCATCGACGAAGGTAAAGCGCCCGGGGCGCAGTCTCAGCACCGCGACATCGCCGACACCGCCAACTTTCAACGTCCCAAGCTCCGGCCTGGCGATCGCCTCGGCTGGCCTTTGCGTGGCGGCGCGCAGCACCTCGACCAGCGGCATGCCCAGCGCCATTAGCTTCGACATGCAGACCAGTATGTCGAAGGCCGGACCGTCGACGCAATAGAGATGCACGTCGCTGGAGATGACGTCGGGCGCGAGGCCCTCGGCCAGCATCGCTTTCGCCACGGCGAAGTCGAACGATCCCATGCCGTGGCCGATGTCGAAGATGACGCCGCGTTCGCGGGCCAGCCGCATGTCCGGCCGCACCGCGCCGGAGGCGAAGACCGGCGCGTTGGGGAACGGGCGAAAACAGTGCGTGAGGATGTCACCCTTGCGCAGGCGCGGCAGCACCTCGGAACGGCCGGGCGGCGGCTCGTCTATATGCGCCATCAGCGGCAGGCCGGCCCGGTCGGCGGCTTCCAGCGCGAGGTCCACCGGCGCGATGCCGCTGGTGCCGCCGGCATGCTTGCCGGAGCGCACTTTTACGCCGACGACGACACCGGCGTGCTCGCGCACCGCGGCCACCGTCTCGCGTGGCTCGCAGAGCCTGAGATCGCTGCATTCGCCGACAGAGACGCTTTGCGAGAAGCCGAATATGCCGGCAAAGGAGATGTTGACATAGGCCAGGATGCGCACCTTCGAGCGCTCGATGACATGGCGGCGAAAGCCCAGAAAATTGCCGGCGCCGGCGCTGCCGGCATCGATGAAGGTCGTGGTGCCGCTCTTGGCCGCCAGCCGGTCGGCGTCGACGCCCAGCGAGGTGCCGCCCCAATAGACATGGCTATGCAGGTCGATGAGGCCGGGCGTGACGATGCAATCACGAGCGTCGACTATCTTGGTGGCGTGCTCGGCATCGATCGCCGCCTCGATGGCCACGATGCGTCCGCCCGCAACGGCGACATCGCGCGGCGCGTCCAGGCCCGAGGCCGGATCGATCAGGCGGCCGCCCTTGATCAGGAGATCGAACTGCATCGGCGCCTGCCTCTCTTCGTTTTGGGGCATGATCTCTGGACAAAACGATTTCCGTTTGTCCGAGAAAACCCCGTCTCCACTTTTCGGGATCATGCCCCGGCTGGTCAAACCGGCCGGTAGGCGACGGCTTCGACCTCGATCTTGATGTCGATCATCAGCCGCGATTCGACCGTGGTGCGGGCCGGCGGATTCTTCGGGAAGTGCTTGGCGTAGACGGCATTGAAGGCGCCGAAGTCGCGCGCGTCCTCGAGCCAGACCGTGGTCTTGACGACATCGTCCATGGTGCAACCGGCCAGCGCGAGTGCCGCCTTCACATTCTGCAGCACCTGCTCGGTCTGCTCGGTGATGCCGCCCTTGACCACGATGCGGTCGCCGTCGACCGGCACCTGACCTGAGATGTAGACGAAATCCCCGGCGCGCACGGCCGGCGACAGCGGCACGTGGGATGTTCCAAAACACTCTTTGGGCAAGGGAAACTCCTGTTCAGAATGGCGGGCCGCGCCCCGTTTTCGCCGACCGCTCTACGCCTGTCCCGGTGATCCTCATAGGGGGCTTTTTGGAAAGCAACATTTTTCCAAACGCGTGTTGCTTTATCGCAGGCTCGCCAGCATCTTGCGCGTCGCATTTTCCCGACAGGAGATTTCAATGACCTTCGACAAGAACCCGTTTCCAGAGGGCGATGCGGATCGTCACGCGCTCTGGGAAATGCTGGTGCGGCGCGACATCGACGCCTTTATCGGTCAGGACTGGTCGATGGTCGAGGATGATTTCCTCGCCGACAGCTTCTTCGGCATGCATGCGCATTTCCTCAGCGATGCCGACGCCTGGCGTCTGCAATTCCCGAGCCTTGCCGTCTATCGCGACGAATGGCTGCGCCAGGCCAAGGAGACGGCGGCGGCCAGATTCGCCGAGCCGCTGCGCGAGGCGCTGTTTCGCGTCACCAACATGCGCGACATCGACGTCGATGGCGACCGCGCCGTGCTGCACAAGAAGTTCAACGGCTCGGTGGCCAAGGCCGATGGCAGCGTCGACAAGCTGAAATGGCAGACGCTGTATTTTTGCAGGAAGGTGGCGGGCCACTGGAAGATCGGCGGCTTCGTCGGCTACATGCCACATCCCTTGGGGATCTGAGTCTTGCCGCTCATGCTATTGCCGTCCTTCGCGCACGAAGACGTCCGCTTCCCGGGCTGCGGCTGTAAAAGCTCGGCGCGGCGCCAACCGAACTCACTCGAACTCAAGCGAGTTGAACGGCACAGGTTCGTCCCACAGGGCTAGCGGGAGCGGTGGTCGAACACGACCGCCATGGTCTTACCAATTGCCGCCATGACGACGAGTTCGACGAGATCGTCGTCGCTGTCGACACAGGTTGGATCCATGCGGCGGATGGCGTCGAGCGCCGCTCTAGTCGAGACGGTATCGCCAGCGCGGAATCTGGAAAGCGCAGAGGAAACAAGGTTCTGGGTTGTCACGTCGATGACAGGTACGCTCGGCACTACGTTCATGGCTTCCTCCTGCCAAGAACCCTCTCCCGAAGGAAATAATACGCCGAACAACGGCGTGTGCCAGCGGAATCGTGGTCCGACCAGATTGCCGGGAGGGCACGTTTGCGTGTTTGATAGGATCGAGCCCACAGCGTCCAGGACGGGACATGAAACTGTACTTCAGCCGCAATCCCAATCCGCGCCTCGCGGTTGCAACTGCACGTCATCTGCAGGCCAAGGTCGAGTGTGAGTTTGCGGCACCCATGGCGCCCGGGCAGGCTGAGCGGTTTCGTCAGCTCAATCCCAATCTTACCCTGCCGATATTGGCATGGCCGGGCGGCAGCCTGTGGGAAGCAGACGCCATAGCCTGCCTTCTGTCGCGCGAAGCGGGTTCGGATTTCTGGCGCGGCGGCGATGACCAACCCGACATGATCCGCTGGCTGAGCTGGGGCAAGGAGAATTTCGTCCGGGCCTGCGACATCGTGCATTTCGAGCGCGGAACCAAGCAGCGCTACGGGATTGGGCCCGTCGACCAGGGCAAGGTCGAGGAGGGGCTGGCGGAGTTCCGCATCGCGGCAGCGATTCTCGAGGCGGAGCTCGCCAAGCGGCCATGGCTTGTGGGCAAGTCGCTCTCCTATGCCGATTTCCGTATGGCGACGTTTTTGCCGTTCAACGATGCAGCCGGCCTGCCGCTGGCGGACTATCCCTCTGTCCTGGGTTGGTATCGCCGGCTCGAAGCCATCGATGCCTGGCGCGATCCCTTCGACGGGCTGGACGCGCCGCTTCTGCCGCCGGTCAACTCCGCTTGATGTGCTTCCCTTTGGGCAGATGGGCTGATGTGTGGCGCTTTGGTAGCATAGGTGTGGAACAGCGGGCGAGTTGCCATGGCGCGCTCGACGGCTCGCGGCCGGGTTGATAAGCCCTGTCCGCAAGGAGAGTCGTGACATGACCGTAGCCATCGAGATGGGACAGACGACGGCGGGTGCGCCGGCGGCGCTCGACCTTGAGGAGCTGCTGGCGACCCGGCTTCTGGTGCAAGGCAATTCCGGCTCCGGCAAATCGCACCTTTTGCGCCGGCTCCTGGAGCAGAGCGCGCCCTGGGTGCAGCAGACCATCATCGACCCGGAAGGCGATTTCGTCTCGCTGGGCGACCATTACGGCCATCTGGTCATCGATGCCGAGGAGCATACGGAGCGTGGCCTGCAAGCAGCCGGCGAGCGGGCGCGCATCCACCGCGTCTCCACGGTGCTCAATCTCGAAGGGCTCGATGCCGAGAACCAGATGCGGCGCGCCGCTGCCTTTCTCGGCGGGTTGTTCGAGGTTGCCCGCGAGCATTGGTATCCGATGCTGGTGGTGGTCGACGAAGCGCAGCTGTTCGCGCCCGCCGTGGCCGGCGAAGTGTCCGACGAGGCGCGAAAGCTCTCGCTCGGCGCCATGACCAATTTGATGTGCCGCGGCCGCAAGCGCGGCCTTGCCGGCATCATCGCCACGCAGCGGCTGGCAAAGCTCGCCAAGAATGTCGCGGCGGAGGCGTCCAATTTCCTCATGGGCCGTACCTTCCTCGATATCGACATGGCGCGCGCCGCCGACCTTCTGGGCATGGAACGGCGTCAGGCCGAGGCGTTTCGAGACCTGGAGCGCGGGCACTTCATGGCGTTGGGCCCAGCGCTGTCGCGCCGTCCGCTGGGCGTGCGCATCGGCCAGACCGAGACCAGCCCGCGCAACGGTACGCCGCGGCTGATGGCAATGCCGGAAACAGCGCTTGAAGACGCGCGCGCCATCATCCTGGCGGCGCCGCCGCCCGAGACGATGCGCGCGCCGCGCCGGATGGCGTCGCCGGAGCTGCTCGACCAGCTGATGGCGGCCAAATCGGCGGCGATGGAGATCCGCCCGGAACCTGCGGAACCGGCGGTAAGCGCCGAGGATATGGCCGAGCGGCGAGAGCGGGTGGACCGTGTCCTGCGCGCCATCCTGGCGCAGCCCGATGCGGGTTTCCGCGTCATCGGCGTGCTTTATCAGGAGTTCGTCGTCCGCTGCCGCATCGAAGGCCTCGCTTCGGTGGTGCCGGACCTCTCAGAATTCCGTCGCATGCTGACGCGCGCCCGCGCCGGGCTCGGCGCCGACATGGCAGGCGATGACGCCTGGCAGGACGTTTCCGTGCGCGCCTCGCTGCTGCCCGAGGACATGCAGGGCGTGTTCATGATGATCGCCCGCGCCGCCAAGGAGGGCTGGCCGTGCCCGAGCGATGCGGCGATCGCGCGCGCCTACGGCTCGCATTCGCTGCGGCGCGCCCGGCGGCTGCTCACCTATATCGAGGAGCAGGGCCTCATCGTCTGCCAGCTCGACGGCACCGGCCGCCGCACGGTGACGCTGGTCGAGCTCGCCTGGGCGACGGCGCCGGGCGACCCCAATGCTGCGGAGGCGGAACAGGGCAGCCTGGCGCTGTGAAAGGCGAACAGGCAGCTACCTGACTTGCTTGCGCGGTTCTGAACAAGATGTGTTTCGCCGATCGGCGCGCGACGATTTATGATGGGTTTCCGAGAATCGCAGAACGGTTCGGGCGGGAGGGTTGTCCGGTGCGGTTGAAATCTCTGGCTGTCTTTGTCTTTGGCCTCCTCGCCATCGCCGGCATCGCCTTGACGATGTCTGCCCGGTCTTTTGCCGCGTCCTCCGATATACCGGCGTGGCTGCAGGCCCACGTCGGCAATGACGACGGCGAGATTTCGCAAGTGGTGCTGGAGCGGGCGCGCGCGCTTTACCTGAAGAAGGTCGCGCAAGGCGCGGTCCACAATGGCTGCTATTTCGCCATGGATGCGACGCGCCCCGGCGATCTCGGCAATGGCGTGCTGGGGCGGCGCTACTACGTCATTTGCGAGGCCAAGCAGTCGTTCAGGGCGATCTCGTCGGGCCATGGCGGCGGCCGCAATCTGAAGGGCGTGGTCGATTTCTCCAACGGGAAGCGCTGCGCGAAAAACTTCGGCAATGCGCTGGACTCGTCCTTGACGACCGGCGGCGCCTATATGACCGGCGAGGCAAAGACCTCATTCAAGGGTTTTTACCGCATCGGCGCAAAAAAGGACCAGGCGCTGCTGCGCACCTTCATCCAGTTCGACGGCGAGGGCGAGACGGCGAATGCCAGGCAGCGGGTGATCGGCGGCCACGCGGCGCGGCTGTTGCGCGGCATGTGCCTGCGCAAGAACCCGAACAGCTCCTATGCCGACCATGACGGCTTCGTGCCATACGGCAAGCTGGTGGATTATGCCGGCGGCCGCAGCAATGGCTGCACCAGCTGGTCGCCGTCCGACGCCGACCAGATCATTTCGATGGTGAAGGGCAATCCGACGACGCTCTATATCTACCCGGAATCGCGCGACATCACCGCCGTTGGTAAATCGGGCGCCTATTGGAATGCGTCCTGCCTGAAGGAGATCGGCAAGCCGAAATTCTGGCCGCGAAAGAGCCTTGAGCCGATCATCGCGCAATACGCCAAGGACAACCCGCCACCGCCGCCACAACCGTTGCCGATCTGCACCGGGCCGTGAGGGATGAGTCCTCGGCTCGGCATTGTCGGCGGCGCGGACTGGCTGGGCGGCGCCGCCGATCCGATGGGCTCTACTGATTGATCTCGGGTTCGACGAGCTTTGCAAGATTGCGCAGCGACTCCTGCCAGCCGAGATAGCAGGCTTCGGCCGGAATAACGTCCGGAATGCCGGCCTGCGTGATGTCGAGTTCCGTGCCGACCGACATTTTCTTCAGGAGCACGGTCACTTCGATCTGGCCGGGCAAATTGGGGTCGTCGAACCTGTCGGTGTAGCGCAGGCGCTCGCCGGGAACGAGTTCGAGATATTCGCCGCCGAAGGAATGGCTGCCGCCCGTCGTGAAGTTTCGGAACGACATCTTGAAGGCGCCACCGACTTTCGCGTCGAAGCTGTGTACCGTGCAAGTGAAGCCGTTCGGCGGAAGCCATTTCGCCAGCGCGTCGGCTTCTGTGAATGCGCGGTAGACCTTCTCCGGGCTGGTCGTCAGAACGCGTTGCAAACGTACGGTGCTTGGCATCTCTTCGGTATCCTTTGTGGTTTCGTTGTTCGATGCCCCAAGGACGGGTGAACCTCACCCGGTCCGACATAGCCTGTCAAATTTTCTTGAGCCCTTTGCCGGCAGCCATCCGCCCGCGACTTCGAGTCGCCGCCTCAGGCAGGCGGTCGTGTCGCGTCAAATTGCATGAATCATTGACAGGTTGCCTAACCTTTCGGCGCGGATCTCACAATTTATTAAAATTGTAAGTCTCTCCTACAAAGTTGTATTAGGATCAGCTTAACGCCTTCGGCATTATCTATTAAATGATGGGCGACGATCTCCTTGGTGTACTATAGAATGATTCCCTGGAACGACGGATCAATTTAAGAGTTGATCCGAAATGGTCGCTCGAAGGTTGTCGAACGACCAAGGCAGCACGCGCAAGGAGTGTCGGAATGACCACAGTCCTCAACGCCAAAGGCATTCCACTTCCCTATACCGGCGCTTCCACCCATTGGTTCTCGGCGACTGGAGGCGCGCCTTACCGCTACGGCACCTCGGGCAACGATTCCTTCTGGGGCGACACCAACGTCAAGGTCACCATGTATGGCGGCGCGGGCGACGACTATTACCATCTCTATTCGACGATCAACAAAGCGGTCGAGAACTACGGCGCGGGCGTCGACACGATCGATACCTGGATGAGCTACAAGCTGCCCGCCAATTTCGAGAACCTCGTCGTCACCGGCGACGGCCACTATGCCTTCGGCAATGCTCAGGACAACATCATAACGGGCGGCGCTGGCAGCCAGACGCTGGACGGCGGCAAGGGCAATGACGTGCTGATCGGCGGCGCCGGCGCCGACACCTTCATCATCACCAAGGGCAATGGCAGCGACCTTATCTCCGATTTCGGCGCGACCGACACGGTGCGCCTCAACGGCTATGCCTTCACCTCGTTCGAGGCCGTCCACGCCAATATGGTCCAGGTGGGATCGAACGTGCAGCTGAACCTCGGCTCGAGCGAGGTGCTGGTGTTCCACAACACCACGATCGACAAGTTTCAGCCCGGCCAGTTCGAGCTGCCGATCGACAAGACCGGCATGACGCTGTCCTTCAACGACGATTTCAACACGCTGAGCCTGTGGAACGGCCAGAGCGGCATCTGGGATTCCAATTTCTGGTGGGGGGCGCAGAACGGCAGCTCGCAGCCCCAGAACGGCGAGCTGCAATGGTATATCGACGCCAATTATGCGCCGACCAGCTCGGTCCATCCGTTCAGCGTCGCAAGCGGCGTGCTCACCATAACCGCGGCGCATGCGCCCGACGACATCAAGCCGCTGATCAACAATTACGAATACACTTCCGGCATACTGACGACGCACGACACCTTCTCGCAGACCTATGGCTATTTCGAAATGCGGGCCGATCTCCCGGAAAATGCCGGCGCGTGGCCGGCCTTCTGGCTTCTGCCCGAAGACGGTTCATGGCCCCCGGAACTCGACGTGATCGAAATGTATGGGCAGAACCCGAATGCGCTTCTCATGACCGCGCACACAAATGAGACGGGAACCCACACCACGGTCGGGTCGACGGTGAATGTCTCCAACACCGACGGCTATCACACCTATGGCCTGTTGTGGACGCCGGACAAGCTGGTCTGGACCTATGATGGCGTCCAGGTCGCGGAAGCGGCGACGCCGTCCGATATGAACAAGCCCATGTATATGCTGGTCGACCTTGCGGTCGGCGGTCAAGCCGGCGCGCCGCCCGACCATCTGGCGACGCCCGCGCAAATGAAGATCGACTATATCCACGCCTATACGCTGAACGATTTGCAGCAGAGCCATCTGAGCACGACAGCCGAGCACGCGGTCTAGATGTCACGGGACCGCGCGCCACTCAGGGATGCGGCCATCGGCCTGCGCCCGGTTTTCCTGCGCGGCATCGCCGATATCGGCATCTTTTCGTTGCTGATCAACATCCTGCTCCTGGTGATCCCGCTCTATCTGCTGCAGGTCTATGACCGGGTGTTGCCGTCCTCCAGCGTCGAGACTCTGCTTTATCTCTCGGTCATGGCGGTCGTCGCGCTCGCCTTCCTCGGCCTGCTGGACGCGGTCCGCGCCATTTACGCGCAACGTGTTGCGGCCACCGTCGACCAGAAACTGGGCGCGCGGACATTCGCCGCCTCGCTTGGCGCCAGACATGCCGGCAGCGGGCTGTCGCCGCTGAACGACCTTGCCACGACTTGCGCCTTCATCAGGTCGCGCGGCGTGGCGGTGCTGTTCGACCTGCCGTTTGCGCCCGTCTTCCTGGCGTTGCTCTATTTCATCCATCCCGTCCTGTTCTGGCTGACGCTCGCCGGCGCCGTGCTGCTGTTTCTCCTGGTCGTGGCCAACCAGCTTGCCATCGGCAGGAACGATGCCATGTCGGCGGAGCGCTCGGCGGTGGCCAGCCAGGCGGAGCAGGCCTTTGCCCGCAACACCGACACGCTGCGCGCCATGGGCATGGTGCAAAATGCTGCCGCGGTCTGGGGACAGCACGTCACTGAGGCGCTGACCCTGCATGACCGTTCCGGAAGCGCCAATGCGATCTTCAGCGCGACGTCGCGGGCGCTGCGCATGATGCTGCAACTGGCGATCCTCGGCGCCGGCGCGTGGCTGGTGCTGCAGGGGCAGATGACCGCCGGCATGATCTTCGCTTCGTCGCTGGTGTCCTCGCGCGCGCTGCAACCGCTCGACCAGTTGATCGGATCGTGGCGGCAGATCGTCGACGCCAGACGATGCTGGAAGCGGCTGGACACAGCCCTTGCAGCGCAACCGGCGCAGGGGCGCAAGCTCGTCCTGCCCGATCCATTGGGCGCGATTTCGGTGCAGGATCTGTTCTTCATCGCGCCGAATGCCTCTTTCGGCACGGAGCCCATCCTCAAGCGGCTGAATTTTGCCATCGGCGCCGGCGAAGCGGTGGCGATCGTCGGCCCGAGCGGGGCCGGCAAATCGACGCTGGCGAAATTGCTTGTGGGCGCGCTGCAGCCGACCGGCGGCGCGGTCAGGATCGACGGCGCCGACCTGAGGAGCTGGGACGAAACCCAGCTTGGCAGGCATATCGGCTATCTCGCGCAGGAGGTGGAGCTTTTCCCCGGATCGATCGCGCAAAACGTCGCCCGCTTCGAACCCGACGCCGATGACGCCGCGATCGTCGAAGCGGCCAGGCGCGCCGAGGCGCATGAGCTGATCCTCACGCTGGCCGACGGCTATCAGACTGTGATCGGCCCGTCGCATACCGTGCTGTCGGGCGGCGAGCGCCAGCGGATCCGGCTGGCGCGCGCCTTCTACGGCAAGCCACGCATGCTGGTGCTGGACGAGCCCAACGCCCATCTCGACGGTAGTGGGGAGGCGGCGCTCGAAGCTATGCTTTCGGCCGCGCGAAATGCAAGCGTCACGACAATCGTCATCACGCATCGCCCTTCGATCGCCGCGGCCTGCGACCGCGTCATGGTCCTGCGCAACGGCATGGTCGAAGCTTTCGGCCCTGCGAGCGAGGTGCTGAGGCAACCGGCGGCCGGCAAGGCCGGGAGCGCGGTGGTGACAGGCTCGTTCGTGCCGACCGTGCGCCCGCACAGCGTCCGCTTCGGGTCATAGACGATGATGCAGCAGAGCCTCGCCTTCGAAGGTCGACCGCGCACCGACTTCCGCCGCATGGCCGTCGTCGGCTACGTGGCCATAGCGCTCTTCGTCGGCTGCTTCGGCTATTGGGCGGCGAACGCGCCGCTCTCCGGCGCGGTGATCACCTCCGGCACGATCTCGGCGACGGGCGGCAACATCCTCATCCAGCACCCCGAGGGCGGCATCATCGAGCAGTTGCTGGTGCATGAAGGCGACCGCGTGCAACAAGGCGAACCGCTGGTCCTCCTCGACCGCACGGCGGCCGAGGCCGACCTCAACCGGCTGACCAGACAGTCGATCGCGCTCAGGGCAAGTGCCGCGCGGCTGGAGGCCGAGCGCGACGGATCGGACAGGCTGGCACCGATCACAGAGGCAGCACCCGCGCCGTTCCAGCGCGATTTCGACAATCTGGTGCACGAACAGCAGAAGGAGTTCGAGGCCAGGCTCGCCCGGTTCCGCTCCGAGCAGTCGATCCTGGCGCAGCGCGTCGCCATGCATCGTGAGTCGGCGCTGGGACTGGACGCGCAGAAACTGGCCATCCAGCAACAGGCCGAGATCGTGAAGAAGGAACTCGGCATCAAGACCGGCCTGCTCGACAAGGGTCTCACCAACCGCAGCGAATATTCGCAGCTTCTGCGCAGCGAGGCCGATCTGGTCGGCCAGGCCGGCGCGCTGGAGGCGGATATCGCAGCGACCAAGACGCAGATCGTCGAAGCCCAGGCGCAGATCGAGCGGGCGACGACGCAACGCGTAGAGGACGCGCTGACCAAGCTCGACGAGGTCCGCACCAGCCTGGCCGACATCGGCGAACAGATCACCGCAGCCGAGGCGGTGCTGGGGCGCACGACGATCAAGGCGCCGGCAGCCGGCATAGTAGTATCGTCGACCTACAACTCCAAAGGCAGCGTGATTGCGCCGGGGCAGAAGATCATGGAGATCCTGCCGACCGCGTCGGGCCTCATCGTCGACGCGAAGCTGCGGCCGAAGGACGTGGATCTGGTTCGCGTCGGCCAGCCGGCGAAGCTCAGGCTGTCCGCCCTGAACGCGCGCCTCACCCCTGAGGTCCCGGCTACGGTGACGCAAATTTCCGCCGACCGGCTGATCGATGAAACCACGCATGAGGCGTATTTCCGCGCCAGGCTGAAGATCACCGACACGCTGCCGCAGGGCGTGAAAGCCGAGCAGCTTTACCCGGGAACGCCGGTCGAGGCGTTTATCAGTACCGGCGACCGAACCTTCCTCGAATATCTGGCGCGGCCGATGCTGGACTCGTTCGCGCGGGCGTTCACGGAGCGATAGGCGAGGGCGCCCCGCCCGACATTCGGTTCGGATGCCTGAGATGGGTCGGCGTGATACCGGTCTGATGGCGGAAGACACGGCTGAAATGGCCGGCATTGGGAAAACCGCAGCGGTAGGCGATGTCGCCGATTGCCAAGTCGCTCCCCTCCAGCAGCGACTTGGCCTGATGTACGCGCAGCGCAAGATAGGCGGCCATCGGGCCGATGCCGAGCTCGGCGCCGAACAGCCGCTCAAGCTGCCGCCGGGATAAATGCAACCGGCCCGCGATCTCGGCGACCGACAGCGTCTCCTGGAGATTGCTTTCCATCAGAAGCAGCGCCCGCTTCACCGCTCGGCTCGACGCGGCCGGAAAGAGATCGCCGACGGGCTGCACATCCAGGCTCGAGCGGATGCGGTCGAGCACGAGGATCTTGGCGGCTTTTTCCGCAGCCTTGCGGCCGATGAACTGCGACACGAAATGGCCGGCAAGGTCGGCCGCACCCGTGCCTCCGGCGCAGGTCGAGCGGCCCCTATCGACGGAAAACAGGCTGTCGGCATGGGCGTTCACATCAGGGAATTGGCTGCGGAAATCCTTGATGTGAAACCAGCTGACGGCGGCACTGTAGCCATCGAGCAGACCGTAGCGCGCGAGCACGAAGCTGCCGGTGCAAAGCGCCGTCAGCGGCACGCCCTTTTCGGCCGCCCGCAACAGGAAGGCCTCCTTTTCGGAGCTGAGGCTGCGGTTGGTGTCGAGCAGGCCGCCGACCACGACGACATTGTCGAACTCCTGCGGATTGCCGATCGCCTTGGTCGGCAGCAACTCGACACCGCAACTCGCCCGGATCGGCAGGCCACGCTCGCCAACGATCTCCCAGTCGAACTCGATCCGGCGGCTGCGGTCGCCCTCATCGCCGGCCAGCCGCAGCGTGTCGATGAACAGCGACAGCGGCGACAGCGTGAAGTCGCGAACCAAGAGAAACGCAAACCGCCTGGCCATTGTTGCTCCGAAACGTTCCTTCGGGTGGATGGAAGCAAAGATGTCGCACAGGCGAGCACGCGGCGCTTTTCAGGAGAAGCCACCGGATGTCGGAGATGAGATCGACGGCCTCAGTGCGGAGCTGGAAATTCTCTGGGTTGTGTGGTGGTCATGGGATGTCGTCATCTACGCTCACACAAGACAGGCAGATGGACCAGTGGAATTGATCAGCATGGCACGGCGTGAGAAAAACCCTATCGTGTTTGTGTAACCTGCAGCACCAAAGCGGAGCCCAAGCCATGACCCTCACCAATCGCGATATCATCGAGCTGACGGCATGGCGCCGCAAGCTGCACCAAAACCCGGAGATCTCCAACGAGGAAGAACAGACCGCCAAGGAAGTCGTCAGCTTCCTCGCCGATACAGGGCCGGACAAGGTACTGACCGGCCTCGGCGGTCATGGCGTGGCGGCGGTCTATGACAGCGGCCAGGCGGGACCGACGGTGCTGTTCCGCTCGGAGATCGATGCGCTGCCGATCGAGGAGCTTTCGGGCGTCGAGCATGCCTCGCAGGTGCCGGGAAAATCGCATATGTGCGGCCATGACGGCCACACCGCGATCCTGGCCGCACTTGGCCGTCAGCTCGGACGAGAACGGCCGGCGCGCGGCCGCGTCGTCTTGATGTTCCAGCCGGCGGAGGAGACCGGCAATGGTGCCGCCGGCGTCGTCGCCGATCCACGCTTTGGCGAGATCGCGCCGGACTTCGCCTTCTCGCTGCACAATCTGCCGGGCGTGCCGTTCGGCGAGGTGCGGCTCAAGCCCGGCGTGGTCAACTGCGCCTCGCGCGGCATCCGCATCGTGCTGGAGGGCAAGACCGCGCATTCCTCCATGCCCGAAACCGGCGTGTCGCCGATGCCGGCGATCAGCCAGCTGATGCCGACGCTTCCGGCACTGGGGCGCGGCACCTTTGCCGACGATGATTTCAGCATGGTCACCGTCACCCATGCGACGATGGGCGAGGCCGTGTTCGGCATCGCGCCCGGCTACGCCGAGGTGTGGGCGACGCTGCGTACAAGGCGCGACGAGCGCATGGCGGAACTGGTCGCGGCGGCGGAAGCGTTGGCCACCAGGATCGCGGCCGAGCACCACCTTTCCGTGCGCTGCGACTATCACGAGATCTTCGTCGCCAGCGTCAACGCTCCAGACGCGGTGGAACATCTCAACCGCGCGCTGGACGAAGAGGGCGTCGCGCGCAGCGAGGAAGCCTTGCCGATGCGCGCTTCGGAAGATTTTGGCATCTTCGGCCACAAGGCGAGGTCGGCGATGTTCTTCCTCGGCGCGGGCGAGCGCACCCCGTCATTGCACAATCCCGATTATGATTTTCCCGACGATCTGATCCCGATCGGTTCGAAGATCTTCATGCGCACGGCGCGCAACCTGCTGGGGTGAGCGGCCCTGCAAAATCCGCATCCTGGAGCTGCCTTTTTCCCGCTGGAATCGTCTTGTAGTCGCCTCCTACATTAGGAGGGGCTTGCGGATGAGAATTGCAATGGTCGTCGCGTTGACTGCGACAGTGGCAGGGTGCGTATCGTCTCCGGTCCAGTATGGAGCCTCGCTCTCGACCCAAGACCCGAAATGGGCGACGCCGGAATGCCAGCAGGCCCGCACCGATGCCATGAATTACGACGCGCGCGAGAAGGAGCATCCGGGATGGGCCGCCGGCGTCGTGCTGGGGCCCTACAGCATGGGCCTCGTGGCGGCCATCAAGGAGAACGAGCAGAAGCAGCGAAGGCTGCTCGCACGCGAGGTGCATTTGCAGTGCTCAAGCCTGCCCTTGCCGAGGGATCTGGACTTCGATCCAAAGATCTACGCGCCAAAGCCGACGCATTACCCCTGAGGGTGGCTTGCCGGCGGCGATCATGATGCGCCCTTGGCGTCAGAGGCCAGTCGACCGGCCCGCGCAGCTCGGGTAACAATGACCGTCTTTGGCGAAAGGGGTCCAATGCGGCAAGTGCCCATCGTGATGCAGCCGTTTGGCGGCATGGCGAACAAGATGTTCCAGTACATGTTTTGCCATGTGCTGGCGAAGCGTATCCCCGGTGGCTATGTCTGCGACGCCGACCTGCCGGAATGGTCCATTGCCAGGGTGCGGCCGCCTTTGTTCTGGAAATACCGGCTGCTTCGGGTCGACGGCTATCACCGCTACGACCTCGACGGGATCATAGCCGCGTTCCGCGACAGGCGGGCGCGGAGCATCCGCTTCAAGGGCTTCGCGCAGCGGCTGGGTTATTATGACCGGGACGAGGTCTCCGGGCTGTTCGACGGGCGTGCCGTCGCCGCGCCGACCCATGGCGACGATTTTCTCGTCATCCATGTGCGGGCCGGCGACATCCTCGACGGCTTCCACCGCAACTATTGCCCGATGCCATTCGGCTTCTTCGAGACGCTCATCAAGGATAGCGGCCGCAAGCCGGTCTTCGTCGGCCAGACCCATGACGACAACGATTATTGCCGGCGCCTGCGTCAGCGTTTTCCCGATGCTGTCTTCGCGCCGAAGGCGTCGCCATTGACCGATTTCGAGACGCTGCGCCGGGCGAGCCATCTCGTCACGGGGGTGAGCAGCTTCTCCTGGCTGGCCGGTTGGTTGTCTTCGGCGCGGACGATCCATCTGCCGGTGGCCGGCATATTCGACCGGTGCATCAGGCCGGATATCGACCTGCTGCCCCTTGACGACCCACGCTATCGGTTCCACCAGTTCGACATGGGCGACTGGACGGGCTCTTCGGAGCAGCTTGCGGCATTTTATGGCGATGCGATCCCGTTCCGGCAGGTCGAGCCTCAAGCAGCAGCGGGTGGCGCGGGGAAAGCGTTGCGATGAGAATTCCGTTTTCCGTCAACAGGCCGGTGATCTGCGCGATCATGAAGCTGGAGCAGCCCTATGTGATCGAGTGGGTCGCCTGGCACAAGCTGCATGGCTTCGACCTGATGATCGCCGACAACTGCAGCGCCGGACCGCAGACGGCGGTGCTCCAGGCGTTGCGCGATGCCGGCTGGATTCGGCTGGTCGACTGGCGACACGACACGGTGCTGCCGCAGCGGCGGGCCTATTCCTATCTTTACTGGCAGGCATTGCTCCACGGCTATCGCTATCTGGGCTTCATGGACGCCGACGAGTTCCTCGAGCCGCTCGACGCGCCGCCCTGGAGCGGAGCCGAACTGGTCCGCTCGCTTTTGAGCCGCCCGGGCGTGCGCAGCGTCGCCTTTCGCTGGGTGAATTTCGGCAGCGACGGCAAAGAGGCCTATGACGACGAACTGGTGACGGTGCGGTTTCAAAGGCGCGGCACGCATGACGCCCCGACCGCGCGCTGGAAGAAGTCGTTTGCCCGCGTGTCCTCGGTGCTGCGCAAGGCGCTGCGGGATCCCGGGCAGTTCATGCCGCACCCGCACGGTTTCCGCATCTCGCTGCGCAGGACGCTGGTCGACGGCATGACGCTCGACAAGCACCCGGCGGCCATGCCGATGGAATGGAAGATCGGCTGGATCCGCCACTATGCCGTGAAATCGAGGCAGGAACTGGCCGACAAGCATGCCCGCGGCGGCGGCTTCACGCCGTCGAGCGAGGCGCCGTCGCTGGACGAGTACCGGGTATCGAGAGATCAGAACGATATTCTCGATCCGCTCGACGATGCGACGGTGGGCGCCTTGCGGGCAAAGGTTTCGGAAATCGTCAGGTCGCTCGACCCGGCGGTCATCCCCCAGACGCGGCCGCTTTTCACGCAGCGGGGTTGAGGATCAGCGGCGCGGTAGCCATGCCATGAAACGACATCGAGGCGCGGCGCTCGGCATTTGCGGCATCGAGCCGCCATCCGGGCGCACGGGTGAACAGGGCTTCTATCATCGCCGCGATCTCGATACGGGCGACATGCTGCCCGAGGCAGACATGCAGGCCGGTGCCGAAGGTCATCGACATGGTTGGCGGGCGCGTGAGGTCCAGCCGGTCGCCATCGGCGAAGACGGCATCGTCGCGATTGCCGCTGCCGAGCACCGGCACGACCGCTTCGCCAGCCGCAATCCTGACGTCGCCGAGGTCGATGTCCTGCGCCGCGATGCGGGCGACGGCGTATTGCACCGAGGCGCCATAGCGCAGCAGTTCGGCCGCCGCGCTGCTCCAGTCGACAGCGCCGCGCTCGAGCAGCGCGCGCTGTTCGGGAAAGCGATCCAGCGCAACAATTGCGTTGCCGAGAGCGTCGACGACAGTCTCCTGTCCGGCAAACAGCATGAAGACGATGTTGGCCACCATGTCCCCGCGCGACCAGCGGCCTTGCGCAACCTCCCGCACCATGCCGGCAACCATTCCGTCCGGCCGGTAGGCCTGTCGAGCCAGCCGCTCCTCGACAAAAGCCTGGCATTCGCGATAAGCCTCGGCGCTTGCTGCCGGCGGCTGCGCTCTTCGCAGGTCGAATGCGCTGGCCATGCGGCGGGTCACCGATTTCAACGCCCAAGGGTCCTCGATCTCGATGCCGAGGATTTCCTGCAGCAGCCAGAAGGACACCGGCACGGCGAGCCCGGCGACGGCGTCGACGCGGCCATCCGCCAGCGCACGCTCGACCAGCTCGTGGCTCAGCGCGCGAAGACCTTGCGTCAGAGCTTCGATGGCCGGCCGTGAGAAAAAGCCAGCGACCGGCCGGCGCAAGGCGCCATGCTGAGGCGGATCGGCGAGCAGCACCGAGCGGCTGAGCAGAGCCATGGGCGCATGGTCGACGAGCTTGCGGCGGACCTCTTCATATGTACCCGGCGGCGCCTGAAGAAGAGCGGGATGCTTCAGCGCGCCCGACACCAGCTCATGGCTGAACACATAATGCGCGTCGGCCAGCTCGGGATAGGGCGCGACGCCGCGCGCAATGCCGCCGGCGGCGCGCATGCGGGCGAAATGCGGAAACGGGTCGTCGCCGAGCGCGAACGGATCGAAATGCGGAGCTGTCATGACGGCTCGAATCTCATGCCTTGAGATTCTTGGCTGAAATGACCCTGAAGCCGCCTGACGTGGCGTCCTGCGGGAAGAAGTCCGGCATGACGTAGAGGAACTCGCATCCGTAGACGCGGTAGTGCATGCGCAGCAGCGGATCGCGGATGATCTCTTCCAGCGGCGGTCTTGTGCCGGTCTGGTTCCAGCGGTCGATGGTGGCGCGGAACCGCGCATCGGCCTTGACATGATCATACTCTTCGCCCGAGGAGCCGGCATAGGACGAGCAGCGGCCATCGCCGATCAGCCAGCTGGCGCCCAGGCGGCGGCCGTGGCTCTCCATCTCCTTCAAGAGCCGCACCGCCGTGTTGGAGCCGCGATGGCTCGGCCGGACGCAGAGATTGTAGGCGTAAAGTGCGTAAACCGGCTCGCTGCGCGGCAGCGATGCATAGGCATCGAAATTCCTGGGGAAATCGGCGCGCACCAGCGGATCCTGGCTGGTCTCGGTAAAGCAGATGGTGCCAGCAAGCAGATCGCCATCGATCGCGCCGAACATGGTGTGTCCAAGTGCCAGCCGGTGGCGGATGGTCGTTTCGCTCGCCTGCAGCGGTGCGGCCCAGGCGGCAGCCTCAAGCTCCATCAGCAAAGGGATGTCTTCCAGGTCTAACCGGCGGATGGGTATCGCAACATCGTCTAAATTCATGTGTCGGCTGCCTCGACTTCTAACGCGTTGATGGCGCATGGCAGTTTCTTGCCAATGCGGTTTGCAGCTTCACGGAAACGTCAACCTGTTCTATCTCCTGTTTGACGCATGCCGGATCGAGAACCATTTCACGGCTTTCACAAGCCTGTCTAATTATCATGGTTCCCCTTTGCAATTACATACGGACAACGGAAACGCATGATATTTTACGTCGCGCACCGGGAGCACGCCTACACGCAGGCGGTGGTGCTTCTGTATCACCGGACTGACCTGGAGGCGTGGTTCCGGCTGGTGCGCTACGAGGATGCCGGGCTGCTGCGCGGCGTTCGCGCCGGGGTGGTCATCTGGTCCGACATGGACCGGCTGACATCGGACGAATTGAGCCGCGCGGCCGGCATCAGCGCCGAACTGGCTGACAACACCGGCCTGACGCAGCTCAATCACCCGACCGCCAGCCTGCAGCGCTTCGACCTGCTGCGCCTGCTTCATGCCGACGGCAGCAACGCTTTTCGTGTGTTCAGGCCGGACGAGCTGGAAGAGGCGATACGCTATCCCGTTTTCATCCGCGACGAGACGGGCGCACTCTACAGGGAGCCGCCGCTGCTGCACGACCGGCCGGCGCTGGACGCCGCGATCGCCCGGCTGGACGGTAGCGATCTGGTGCGGCCGATGGTGGTGGAGATGATCGGCACCCCCGGAATGGACGGTTATTTCAGGAAGTACGCGGCGTTTCGGGTCGGCGATACGATCTACGGCCAGCATTGCGCCATGTCGAAATCGTGGTTCGTCAAGAATTCGCCCGAGCAATTGCTGCCGGCGCATATCGAAGAAATCAGGACCTATGTCGATACGAATCCTGACGCCAATGCGGTCATGCAGGTCTTCGAAAAAGCCCGCATGCAGTATGGCCGCATCGACTACACTTTCGTGGACGGCAGGCTTGTAGTGTTCGAGATCAACAGCAACCCCACCGTGCTCAGCGACCCGCCGACGCCGTTCGCCATCTATGACCCCAAGCCCTTTGCCGATCTTCAGGCCGACGCGCTGCTCGCGCTGCCGCAGGCTACCGAGGCGGACTCGCTGGCTGCAATCGACACCGCCCACCAGTCGGCGCTGGCCAAGTTGCGGCGCCATTACCAGATGAGGCGGTTGAAGTTAACGCTGCGAAAAGTGCTCAGGAAGAGGAAATAGCCGCCGCCTCCTCCGCAACCCGAAAGTACACCACGTCACGTTTCGTCGGATCTTGTCACAGCCTGCCTGGAACCAAATCACGGGCTAGATTGTTCAAGTTGGTTACGACGCCGACGAGCCCTGCCGGTTGGGTGAGCGGCGCACTTGAGGAGCTCCCACCATGACCATCTCGTCCAGCTTTCGTTCGCTCGCGGTTGCGGCCATCACAACTGTGTCCGTCAGCGCTGCCAGCGCCGCGCATGCCGATAGCGGCACGATCCGCTTTGCCGTCTACAAGGCGGCCTTCTTCGTCGGCGGTTCCGGCGGCGAGGGGACGCTGACCTTCCACGGCCGCTCCTATCCCATCACGATCGGCGGCGTTTCGGGCGGCTTCGCCTTCGGGGTTTCCAAGACCTATTTCCGGGGCACCGTGCGCCATATCCGCAGGGTGCGGGATGCGACCGGGGTTTATGGCGCGGCCGGCGGTGGCGGCGCGCTCGGCAAGGGGGCGCAGGTGATCGTCATGACCAACGACAAGGGCGCCCAGCTCGAGCTTACGGGCCGGCAGGTGGGCCTGCAGGTGAATGCGGATTTGAGCGGGATGGCGATTTCGTTGAAGTAGGAGGGCGGGCGAGCTCTGGGTGGGCACAGGCGCCCAGGGTGATGGCAATCGCTTAGGGTGCCCCCCACTCCGTCTCGGCTTCGCCGAGCCACCTCTACCCCCACATTCGTGGGGGAGAGGAAACGCTAATTTTCGAGGTTGCGGCCTCGACAGTGTTGAGTTTTTTCTTCGCTCGAAAAGCTTGGCATTTCCTCTCCCCCACGGACGTGGGGGTAGAGGTGGCTCGGCGAAGCCGAGAGGGAGTGAGGGCTGGCGCTGGCCTCGGCCCCTACCGCTCCTCCACAATCCGCAAATATGCCGCCGTCACGAACAGCACGATCAGCCCGAACAAGATCCGCCGTGCCCCCTCCGGCATCTGCAGGATGGTCAGCAGCGTCGTCAGCACGGTCAGGATCAGGGCGCCGATGATGGTGCCGGTGTAGCCGCCGCGGCCGCCGAAGATGGAGGTGCCGCCGATGACGGCGGCGGCGACCGAGGGCAGCACCAGCGGTTCGGCGAGCGACAGCGACGGCGCCTTGATCAGGCCGATATAGAGCAGGCCGGTGATGCCGGCGAGCACGCTAGAGGTGACGTAGAGCGCGGTGATGACCTGCCAGTATTGCACGCCCGACAGGCGGGTCGCGCGCTCATTGTCGCCGACGGCGTAGAGCAGGCGGCCGAAGCCGGTGCGGGCGAGCGTGAAGACGATGAGGGCGGCGAGCGGCACGAACAAAAGCAGCGCGTTGGGGAAGCCCCATGTCACGCCGGTGCCGAGCCAAGCCAGGAAGTCGGGGATTTTTGCGCCCGACGCGATCACCGTGCGCTGGTAGACCTGCAGGCAGCCGGTGCCGATCAGGCTGGTGCCCAGCGTCATGATCAGCGGGTGGACGCGGAAGACACCGACGCCGATGCCGTTAACGAGGCCGATCAGCACCGCCGGCATCATCGCCAGGAGGAACGCCACCGCCGGGTCCTGGTTGACCACTTGCGTCGCCATGATGAAGGCGCTCATCGTTGCCACCGTGCCGACCGACAGGTCGATGCCGCCGGTCAGCATGGTCATGGTCTGGCATCCCGCCAGGATCGCCAGCGGTATGGCGAATTTAATAGTGTTGGCGATCCAGCGCTCGTTGACGATGCCGGGGCGCAGGATCTGCAGGATTATAACCAGGATGGCGAGCAGGACGATCAGCGGGATGAGCGGGCGATCGGCCATGAAGCGCTTTATGCGGCGGCCGATGGGGACCGGGGTGATGGCGGTGGTGCTCATGGGGTGCGCCCAATGTTCTGCGAGGACAGTGCTCTACGGCGCCCCCCTCTGGCCTGCCGGCCATCTCCCCCACTTGTGGGGAGATTGGCAGCTCCAGCGCCTCGCTCCTTTTTGCAACGTTGAAGGCTGGCGAAAGCGGCGATGACAGCTGATCTCCCCCCTCGTGGGGGAGATGTCCGGCAGGACAGAGGGGGGCGCGAAGGAACGCCGACGTCTCTCTGCGACAGCACACCCATCATTGCCGCCCCCGCATGGTGATAAACGCCCCGAACATCACCACCGCCACCATGATCAGCCCTTCAATAATCGCGGTGACATTCGGGTCGATGGCGAGCAGCGTCAGGTCGGTGCGCACCAGCCTCAACACGAAGACGGCGACGATGGGGCCGAGCAGGCCGCCCTTGCCGCCGCCGAGCGCGACGCCGCCCAGCACCACGGCGGCGACGCTGGCGAGCAGATAGGGGCCGGGGATGGGGGCGCCGATGCCGGTGCTCATGGTCAGCGCCAGGCCGCCAAAGGCGGCGAACAGGCCGGACAGCGCATAGGCGATGATGCGGGTGCGCTTGACCGGCACGCCGGAGCGGAACGCCGCCAGTTCGCTGGAGCCGATGGCGTAGATGGAGAGGCCCAGGCGCGAGCGCCGCAGCGGGATCCAGATGACGCAGAGGCAGACGATCAGCACCAGCAGCGCCTTGGGCAGCCAGGCGTCTATGGTGTCGGGCAGGCCGGGGATCGGAACGGTGCCGGAGATCAGCACCTTCAGCCATTCGGCGATGCCGCCGCCCGGCGCGTCGAGCACCAGCAGGGCGGCGCCCTGCAGCACGAACAGCATGGCGAGGGTGACGACAATGTCGGGCACGCGGGTGACGACGATGAGCAGGCCGTTGAGCGCGCCGAGCACGAAACCCATGGCGAGCACGAAGGGCACCACGAACAGCGCGTATTCCTCGCTCGCGCCATTCATCATCGACGCCGCGGTGACGCTGGTTAGCGCCATCATGGCGGCGACCGACAGATCGATGCCGCCGGCGATGACCACCACCGTCTGCGCGGCGACTGCGAAGGCATAGGGCAGAACGGCGCGGGCGAGCGAGCCGAAATCATTGCTGCCATAGGCCGGCTGGATGATCCTGGTGGCGATGAACAGGACGATGAGCAGGGCGAACAGGCCGACAACCCAGCCCTGGCGGCGCAGGAAATGGCTCATGGCGTCGCCTCCGGCGAAGCCGAAGTGTTCGCGGTCGGATCAGCCAATATGCCGATATCGGCCTTGGCGCCGCGCGGCAGGCCGTAGGCGGCGCGCATCAGCGCCGGCTCGTCGGCCTCCTCGACCGGAAAAATGTCGACGAGGCGGCCGCCAAAGATGACGATGACGCGGTCGCAGACGCGCTGCACCTCTTCGAGTTCCGAGGTGTAGAACAGCACCGACTTGCCGTTGCCGGCGAGTTCGCGCAGCAGCTTGTAGATCTCCTGCTTGGTGCCGACATCGATGCCGCGCGTCGGGTCGAAGCACAGGATGGTGCGGGCATCCGCCGCGATCCAGCGGGCGATGGTCACCTTCTGCTGGTTGCCGCCGGACAGGCGCTGCACCTCGCCCTGGGCGCGGGTGTCGATCTGCAGCCGCTCGATGGCGCTGAGCACGGTCGCGCGCTCGCGGCGCATGTTGATCGGCCCCCAGTTGCGCAGCGCGGCACTGAAGGGCAGGGCGATGTTTTCACGGACCGAGCGCTGCATGGCGAGCGCCTCGGAGCGGTCGCCCGGCACATAGGCAATGCCGGCGCGGATGGCGTCGATCGGGTGGGCGAATTTCACTGGCTGGCCATCGACTTCGATCGTGCCGCCGGAGGGCCGGATCGAGCCGGCAAGGGCGGCGAACAATTCGTCCTGGCCCTGGCCTTCGAGCGCCACGACGCCGGCGACTTCGCCGTCGGCGAGATCGAAGGAGACGTCGCTGAGCTTGGCGCCGACGCGGAGATTGCGCACGGAGATGCGCGGCCGGGCAGCTGCGGGCGCGGCCTTCTCGGCGGCGCTGCGGGCGGCGACATGAGTTTTCACGATACGGGTGCCGAGCATCAGCTCGACGATCTTTTCCTCGACTCCGGGTACGATGTCGACGACACCGACGGTCTCGCCGTCGCGCAGCACGGTGGCGCGGTCGCACAGTGCGGAGATTTCGACGAAGCGGTGCGAGATGAAGATCACGGCGCGACCGGCATCGCCCTGGCGGCGCACCACTTCCAGCACTTTTTCGGCGAGGTTGGCGGGCAGGGCCGCCGTCATCTCGTCGAGCAGCAGCACGTCCGGCTCGACGGCGAGCGCCCGCGCCAGGTCGAGCACGCGCAGCACGGCCAGCGGAATGTCGCGCGCGGGGTCGCGCAGATCGAGGTCGGTGATGCCGAGCTCGCGCACCCAGGCGCGGAACGGCTCGACCGGCGTGCCGGTGAGCCTGAGATTGGAGAGAACGTCGAGATCGGGGATTAGCGACGGCTCCTGGTAGACCGGCAGCAGCCCGGCGCGGCGCGCGGCGGCGGGCGAGCGAATGTCGCGCGCCTCGCCACGGATCAGGATGCGGCCGGAGTTCGCCGGAATGGCGCCGGTCAGGATCTTCACCAGCGTCGACTTGCCGGCGCCGTTGGCGCCCATCAGCGCGTGGACCTCGCCCGGCAGCACGGAGAGCGACGCGTTGCGAAGCGCTGCAACCGCGCCGTAGTTCTTGGCGACGCCGGTGGCGTCGAGGAGGGGGCTGGTGGTCAAATGGTTTGTTGTCAAAATTGATGGTTCCAGAAACTAATGTCGGCGCTCTACGGCGCCCCCTCTGTCCTGCCGGACATCTCCCCCACAAGGGGGGAGATTGGCAGTTCCGGCGCCGCCCCTCGTCTTGCGACGTAGAAAATTAGCGAAAGCCGAGATGACAGCCAATCTCCCCACCTGTGGGGGAGATGTCCGGCAGGACAGAGGGGGCGCGGTAGAGCGCTAGTCTGTGTGGCGAGGACGGCCGTTCGCCATCCTCGCCAGTTCATTCAAACCAGGCTTACTCCCCCGGCCCCTTGCAGGCCACGATCTGCTCCTTCGTGTAGGTCGTCCACTCCGGGATCGAGATCGAGACCGGCCATTCCGGGCTGAGCGACGGGTCGGCGGCTGCCTTCAGCTTGGCCTTGCCTTCGTCGGTGGCGTTGTCCCACAGCTGCGGGTCGACCAGCACGGTCTGCTGCGCCGGCTTCTTGCCGTCGAGGATCTGCAGCGCCAGCGTCACGCCCGCGCCGCCGATCGAGCCGGGGTTGGTGACGGCTGCACCGACGAGACCTTTCACCGAGCTCAGCTGGCCGACGAAGCCGGCATTGTCGGCGCCGACCACCGGCACCAGCGCCGCCTGCGATTCGACCAGCGCGTCGACGATGACGTTGTCGATGCCCGACGTCCACACGCCGTTGAACGGCGTGCCGGTGGCCAGGAACGACAGCATCTGCTGCTTGGCCTGATCCTGCTGCCAGCCGGTGAAGACTTCCTGCGCCACCTTCACGCCGGGGTTTTCGGCCAGCGCCTTCTTGAAGCCTTTGTCGCGATCGCTATCGGCCGAGGCGCCGGCGGCGCCGCGCATGTAGAACACTTCGCCCTTGCCGCCCATCTGCTGGAACAGCCATTTGGCGCCGAGATAGGCATACTGTTCCTGGTTGTTGGAGATGATGTAGGCCGACGGTTCGGTCACCGCCTGGTCGACGGCAACGACGACGATGCCGGCCTTGGTGGCTTCTTCCAGGCCCGCCTTGATGCCGGCGGGATCAGCGGGGTTGACGACGATGGCGTCGACCTTGGCGCTGATCAGATTGCGGATGTCTTCGAGCTGGCCGGCGGCATCGGTGTTGCGGTGGGCGATGTTGAGCTTCGTCACTTCGCCCGAAGCCAGCGCCTGCGCCTTCATGGCGCAGACCATTTCCTCGCGCCAGCCATTGCCCTGCACGGTGTTGGAAATGCCGATCGTATATTTGGCTTCGGCCGACGACACGCCCATCGATGCCAGCAAGGCAGCGCCCGCAAGCAACGGGACCATGGTCAGTATTTTCTTCATGTCAGTACTCCTCCACATTGTTGTTTTTCGTCTCAGGGCCAGACCCTTCGGCAGGATCGGACCAAGTCATTCACCTCGTCATTTGACGAAGGGGCGCAGCACGTCGCGGGCGAGCAGGAAGCCCCGCGTCACCGCATCGTCGTTGCCTTCAAACCGCCTGTCCTCATGTTCGATGATGACCGAGCCGTCATAGCCGGCGCGGTAGAGGCCGGAGAAGAAGCCGCTCCAGTCGACATCGCCCAATCCCGGCATGCGCGGCACCTGCCAGCCTATCCCGGCGGAAAGGATTCCGCGCTCATACAAACCATCATGATCGATCATCAAATCTTTGGCGTGGACATGCAGCATGTAGGGGCCGAACTCCTTGATGAAGCGGCCCTGGTCGATCATCTGCCAGACCAGGTGCGAGGGGTCGAAATTCATGCCGACCTCGCCGCCCCAGGCCTCGAGGATGCGCCGCCAGATGTAGGGCGAATAGGCGATGTTGTGCCCGCCCGGCCACTCGTCATAACTGAAGATCATCGGGCAGTTCTCGAAGGCGAGTTTTACCCCGTGATCGCGCGCATAGGCGACGGTCTCGGGCCAGACTTTCAGCGCGTCCTGCCAGTTGACGTCGACGGTCTTCGAGGCATCGCCACCGCAGAAGGTGTTGACCACCGGCACGCCCATATTGGCGGCCAGCACGATGACCTTCTTCAGATGGCCGATGACGGCCTCGCGATGGGCGGGGTCCGGATGCAACGGGTTGGGATAGTAGCCGAGGCCGGAGACCGTCAGCTTCTTCTCCGTCAGCGAAGCGACGATCTCCTTGGCCTGCGCGGGCGAGGTGGAAGCTGCATCGATATGGCTGGTGCCGGCATAGCGTCGCGTCGCGCCAGAGGTCTTCGGCCAGCAGGCGATTTCCAGCGCCTCGAAGCCGGCCGAGTGCGCCCAGTCGGCGACCTCGCCAAGCGGCGTCTCCGCAAACGGTGCTGTAAGAACTCCAAGTTTCATTCTGCCTCCCTAGACCCGACGACTATAATGCCGATTGTTTGGATCGCTTCAACGTCGCGACCTCATCTTGTTCAAGACTGTGCCGGACAGCCGCCATCGGATCGTCCGACAGCAGGTCGCCCAGGGCCGATGTGACGGCCGCGCGGAACGTATCGTCGGCGGCAAGGCCGGGGTCGAATATCCCGTGGATGGCAAGGATGGCGGACACCAGCGCGCTGGCATCGGGACCCGTCGCGTCGGCGATTGCGGCGACCTTGCCGGCATAGGGATCCGACACCGGCCAGCGTCTGCCGAAACGTTCCGAGGCCTGGATCAGATAGGCCATCCAGCCGGCGACCGGCACCGACAGCAGGCCGATGCTCTGGCCCATCGCGAGCCGGTCGCGGATCGGGTTGAGCAGGCGCTGGACGATCTTCTGCGAACCGTCGGTCGCGACCTGGTGGTTGCGGTGGCGGATCGCGGTGTTCTTCAGCCGGGCAAGGCTCTGCTCGACATAGGCGAGCGGCAGGACGCCGGATACCGGCATCAGCGTCGGCACAGTCTCCTCGACCAGCATGCGCCTGATGAAGTCCGACAGCAGCGGGTTGGCTATGGCATCCGATGTGTGCTCGAGCCCGGCCAGCACGCCGAGCGTAGCCAGTGTCGTCTGGGCGCCGTTCAGCACCCGCATCTTGAGATGCTCGAACGGCGTGACGTCGTCGACGAAGGTGGCGCCGACCAGATCCCAGCGCGGCATGCGGCCGGCGAATTTTTCCTCGATCACCCACTGCCGGAACGGCTCACCGACAGCGACGGCGGCATCGTGGTAGCCGAACCATTGTTCGACACTATCGAGGTCATCCTGCGTCACCGCCGGCGCAATGCGGTCGACCATGGCCGAGGGGAATGCGACGTTGGCCGCGATCCAATCGGCCAGCCCATTGCCGCGCGGTTCGGCAAAGCTGCGCACGACGTTGCCGAGGATGACGCCATTGGCCGGAATGTTGTCGCAGGACAGCAGCGTCAGCGGCCGCCCATGCGTGGCCCGGCGCTGCTCCAGCGCCCGCACCAACAGGCCGGGCACGCTGCGCGGCGTCTCGGGGTTGGCGAGGTCATGGACGATATCAGGGTGGCCGAGGTCGAGTTCGCCGCTGGACGGGATGTGGCAATAGCCTTTTTCGGTCACCGTCATCGTCACCAGCTCGATATCGGGTGAGATCAGCACGCCGAGCGCCGGTGCCGCACTCTCCTGGCTGTCGACCACCCGGACGATGCTGCCGATGACGCGCGCCTCGATGTGGCTGTTCTCGCGGATCAGCCTTGTGTAGAGCCCGCCCTGCCGTCCCAGCGTGTCGGCAAGGCTGGGCGGACGGATGTTGATGCCGACGATGCCCCAGCGGTCGAAGCGCAGCGAGATGAGATCGTCGGTGTATTCGGCCTGATGGCAGCGGTGGAAGGCGCCGACGCCGAGATGCGCCATGCCGGGCGAGAGGAGCGTACGGTCATAGGAAGGTGTCTGCACCGATGCCGGCAAGCGATCGAGCAGCGCCGGCCCAAGCGTTTCGATGGAAGCGCTCACCGGTTCGCCCCGATCACCGCCTGCTCTTGGTCGACAACCGCGCCGGTCATCGGGCCGGCGGCGTCGGACAGCAGGAAGACGGCGAGGCTGGCGATGTCGTTCGGGGTCAGCAGCCGCCCGAAAGGCTGCGCGGCATTGGCCTTGTCGAGCCAGCCGGGGCCGTTGCCCAATGTCTCCGCCTGCATGATGCGTTCGGCCGGCGTGTCGGTCCAGCCGACATTGATGCCGTTGACGCGGATGCGGTCGAAGCGGTGGGCGTTGGCGGCGTTCCTGGTCAGCGTCGCCAGCGCGCCCTTGGTGGCGGAATAGACGGCAAGCTCCGGCGAGCCGCAATGGGCATTGATCGACAGAATGTTGAGAATGGCGCCACCTTGGCCGCGCTGCTTCATGTCGGCAATCGCCGCCTGCATCAGGAAGAACGGCGCGCGCGCATTGACGGCAAACAGTGACGCCCAGTCGTCGAGGCTGGCGTCGAGGAAAGAGGCGCGATCGGTCAGGCCGGCGGCGTTGACCAGCGCATCGATGCGGCCGAAGCGCTCGATGCAGGCCTGCGCCAGAAGGGTGGGGGCGTCAGGATCGGCAAGGTCGGCGGCGACGAAGATGGTCGGCGTGCCCAATTGCGAAAGCTCGGCCGCCACGGCCTCGCCACGCGCCCTCTCGCGCCCGGTGACCAACAGCCCGGCGGCACCGGAACGCGCCAGCGTCTCGGCAATGGCGCGGCCAATGCCTTGCGTCGACCCGGTGACCAGAGCCACCTTGCCGTCAAGCCGGATCTCCATTCCTCCTCCCGGGAATAAAGTTTCTATTTTGAGAAATATGGAACGGCAATTCCCGATAGTCAATTGGACCAGTGACGCCTCATTCGCCGCGCAGCGTCGCCACGCCATGGACCAGCGCCATCCCAACGGCGAGCGAGGCCGCCAGTGAGCGGAAGCCGGCAAAGTCGGATTCCACCACTTCTAGCCAGCTGTCCGAGAGCGGGGTCAGCGGGCTGAAGGTGCTGTCGGTGACGGTGACGATACGCGCCTTGCGCTCATGCGCCACCGCGACGAGATCGGGCGTGATCGAATTGTAGGGGCTGAAGGAGACAGCGAGCACGGCATCCCGGCCGCCGATGCAGCCGATCTGGTCGAGTGCGGAGGAGCCGACATTGTCGACCAGCACGTTGCGCACGCCCTGCTGCGAGAGCGTCAGCGAGAGATAGGCGGTGACGGGAAAGGCGCGCTTGGAGCCGATGACATAGATCAACTCGGCCGCTGCCAGCAGCGCCACCATCTTGTCGAAACTCTCGACATCGAAGCCGGCCTCGATGCGGCCAAGCGAGGCCTGCGATGCGCCGACCATGCCGTGCAGGAAATGCAGATTCGGCTCGGTCTCAGTGCGCGGCTCGCCGCGCCCTTCCGGCCATGAGCCCTTGATGTGCTCCTTGAACAGGCCCTGGAAATCGGAAAAGCCGGAATAGCCGAAGATCTGGGCAAAGCGCACCAGAGTCGAGGGCTGCACGCCGGCCTGTGCCGCAACCTGCGCGATGGTGCCGAGCGCGACGTCGCTCGGATGCTGCCACAGGAAGATTGCCACCTGGCGCAGCCGCTTGGGGAAATGCACCGTGCCCGACGACAGCACGGCGCGCAGCTCCTCGTAGGTCTGCGGCTGGATATAGCCGAGTGCTGCCAGGGAGCGCCCGCGCTTGCGCGTCGCCGCCTCGTCGGTGCTGGACCGTCCGGATGCCTTGCTTGCCCCAGTCATGATTTCAGGCTAGCGCGATACGATCGTTTTACAATATGAAAATTGGAAATCATGTTCGAAAGTGTGACTGATGCGAGCGGTCAAAAGCAGCGCTCTACGGCGCCCCCCTCTGTCCTGCCGGACATCTCCCCCACGGGTGGGGAGATTGGCAGTTTCGCCTTCGGCGCCCTCTTGCGACGTCTGAGATTGGCGAAGGCCGCTGTGGTGCCTGATCTCCCCCCTCGTGGGGGAGATGTCCGGTAGGACAGAGGGGGGCGGGACAGAACTCGACGACGGCAAAACTGTCTTCCCAGGAGGAAACATGGTCTACGCAACATCGGACGGATCGGCGGGCAAGCGGCTGCGGGTCGGCATGGTCGGCGGCGGCCGCAACGCTTTCATCGGCGCGGTGCATCGGCTCGCCATGCGCCTCGACGACCAGATCGTGCTGGTCGCCGGCGCGCTGTCGTCGGACCCGGAAAACGCCGCCGCATCGGCCGCCGTGATCGGCATCGCGCCCGAGCGCAGCTATGCCGATTATCGCGCCATGGCACGAGCCGAAGCGGCGCGGCCGGACGGCATCGAGGCGGTGGTCATCGTCACGCCCAACCATCTGCACGCGCCGATCGCCACGGCCTTTCTCGAGGCCGGCATCGACGTGATCTGCGACAAGCCGCTGTCGACGACGCTGGCCGACGCAGAAGCATTGGTGGCGCTGGCGCGGGAGAAAAAGCGACGCTTCGTCGTCACGCTCAACAACACCGGCTACGCCATGGTCCGCCAGGCGCGCGAGATGGTGGCGGCGGGCGCGCTTGGCCGCATCGTGTCCGTGCATGGCGCCTACATCCAGGACTGGCTGACCAAGCCGATCGACGCCGAGGGCCAGAAGCAGGCGGAGTGGCGCACCGATCCGGCGCGCGCCGGGCAGTCGGCGGTGCTGGCCGATATCGGCGTGCATGCCTTCAACCTGGCAAGCTATATCTCCGGCTGTGAGGCCGAGGCGGTGTCGGCCGATCTGTTCACCGCCGTCCCCAGACGCCGGCTCGACGACAATGCGCATGTGCTGGTGCACTGGACGGGCGGGGCGCGCGGCACGATCCTCGCCAGCCAGACCTCGCCCGGCCACTACAATGATCTCTCGGTGCGCATCTATGGCGACAAAGCCGGGCTCGAATGGTCGGGCGGCCGGCCGGAAGAACTGCGCTTCTCCATCTACGGCGAGGAGACCCGCACGCTGGTGCGCGGCGGCCATGGCTCGACCACTGAGAGCCAGCGCGTGTCGCGCATGCCGGCGGCGCATCCGGAGGGATATATCGAGGCCTTCGCCAATTTCTACCGCGACGCCGCCGACATCATTCGCGCGCACCGTTCGGGCGGGTCGGTTGATCCGGCGCGCGCGGCACAGGTGCCCGATGTCGTCGATGGCGCGCGCGGGGTGAAGTTTGTGGCGGCGGCGGTGGAGTCGAATGCTGCGGGTGGGGCTTGGACGGCGGCACGGTTCGGGTGAGGCGAGCTATCCCTTGATCGCCGAGCCGACGATGGAATCGACGAAGAAGCGCTGCAGGAAGACGAACAGGATGAGCGGCGGCAGCACGGCCAGCGTGGCGCCGGCCATCACCAGGCCGGTGTTGACCGCGCCCCTGTTGTAGCTCAGCAACCGGCTCAGGCTGATGACGATCGGATAGGCGTCGGCATTGCCCTGCAGCACGGTCAGCGGCCACAGATAGCTGTTCCAGTGATAGACGAAGGCGAAGAGGGCCAGAGCCGCGATTGCGGGGGCGACGCTCGGCGCGACGATCTTGTAGAGGATCAAGAACTCCGAGGCGCCGTCCATGCGCGCGGCGTCGATGAGCTCGTCGGGCACGCCGGAGATGAACTGGCGCATCAGGAAGATGCCGAAAGCATTGACGAGATTGGGCACGATGATGCCGGCGAGGCTGGCGTTGAGGCCGATCGAGCCGACCAGGCGATAGAGCGGGATCAACGTCACGATCGGCGGCAGGAACATGGTGGCGATCAGCAGAGAAAACAGCAGCGACTTCCCGGGGAAGTGGTATTTGGCGAAGGCGTAGCCGGCCATCATGCTGGTCAGCAGGATGCCGGCGGTGGTGATCGAGGCGATGACCAGAGAATTCCACATCGAGCGGCCGACATTGATCACGCCCGACACCTTCTCATAGGCGTCGAGGCTCGGCGTAAGGGGGATCCACACCGGCGGCACCTGCATGCTCTCGGCCGGCGTCTTGAGGCTCGACAGCGCCATCCAGACCAGCGGGAAGGCCGAGGCGACGGCGACCAGCAGCATCAGCGTCGCCAGCAGCGCCTTGCGGCCGGACGGGCGCCGGCGCGACAGCCGGCTCGACGATCCCGCGCTCATTCGTCGTTCTTCCGGTTGGCGAAGGCAAACAGCGCGCAGACGACGACAATCAGCGAAAGCATCAGCATCACCGCCATGGCCGAACCCAGTCCACCCTGCGCACGCTCGATGCCGACGCGGCGGATGTGGTAGGTCAGCACATTGGTCGAGCCGACCGGCCCGCCCTGCGTGATCAGGGCAACCGGCTCGAACACCTGCACGGCGTTGATGATGGCGATGACGGCGCTGAACAACAGCGTGCGCCGCATCAGCGGCAGCGTGATGAAGCGGAACTGCTCGAAACGGTTGGCGCCGTCGAGCTTTGCTGCTTCATACAGGCTGCCGGGGATTTGCGTCAGTCCGGCGATCGCCAGCACGGTGAAATAGCCGACCTGCTGCCAGACATTGAGGAAGACGATCGAGATCAGCGCCGAGCGCGGCGACGACAGGAAAGGCTGCGGGCCGATGCCGATAAGGCCGAGCATCTGGTTGAGAGGGCCTTCGCTCGGCGAATAGAGTTTCGACCACACCAGCGCCACGGCGATCATCGGCACCATGTAGGTGGCAAACAGCACCGTGCGCAGCGCCGTGCCGCCGGCGACATCGCGCTGGTAGACCATCAGCCCAAAGGCCACCGACAGCGGCAGGATGAGGATGACGGAGAGCGCGGTGTAGACGGCTGTGTTGACGAGCGCGGCCTTGAAATCGCGGCCGACCGAGGTGGCCCCGAAAATCTCGCGGAAATTGTCGAGGCCGATGAAGCTGGCGCTGGAAAACGGTGTCTGCGTCGACCAGTCCTGGAACGACAGCCAGACGGTGAGCAGCATCGGCAACAGGACGAAGATGCCGATCAGCGTCACGGCGGGCGCCAGCATGATGCCCGCCGAGGCACGGTACCTCTGAATCATTATTTGGCGGCGCGCTCCAGGATCGAAATGGCGTCGGCCTGCGCCGTCGCCTGCGCATCCTTGGCCGAGACCTGGCCATACTGCAACGCCTCGAGCGTCTGCTGCAGCGATTCCGAGAATTCCTGGCCGCCGGGCACGACAGGGAACGGCTTGGCGTCGGTGAGCACGCTGACATAGCCGGAGAGGAATTCCGAGCCGAGCTTGTCCTTGTGCGCCTCGATGTCGGAGAGGCGTGAGGGCAGGATGCCCATCGACATCAGGATATCCGACATCGCGGAAGCGCCGTTCTTGCCGGACTTTGGATTGTTCAGCCAGGCGAGGAAGTCCCACGCCGCCTTCTGCTCGGCGGCACCTGCATTGGCGTTGACCACGGTCATCCAGGAGTAGGAGATCGAATGCGGCTTGTCGCCGCTCGGGCCGACGGGAATCGGCGCCGTTGCAATGTCGGCGAACTTGTCGCCCATGCCGGCCTTCAGTGCGCTCTCCCACCAATTGGCCATGATGATCATGCCGGTCTTGCCGGAGACGAAATTGTCGAGGAAGGGGCCGGTGGTGTTGGCGTCTGCGGTCGCCATCGCCGGCACGCTGGCGCCCGACTTGATCAGGTCCTCATAGAACTGGAAGGTCTCGGTCGCCTGCGGGCTGTCCAGCACCGGCTTGCCGTCCTTGACCAGGTCGCCGCCATTGGACACCAGCAGCGAGGCGAAGGGGTGGACGACGCCGGCGGCCCATGAATTGATCATGCCGAAGCCTTGCTGTCCCGCATCCTTATTGGTCAGCTTCTTGGCCGCATCCTTGAATTCGTCCCAGGTCTTGGGTGGCGCCGCGATGCCGGCCTGCTTGAACAGCGCCTTGTTATAGTTCAGCGCATAGACATCGATCTCGTTGGGGATGCCGTAGAGCGTGCCGCCGACCGAGGCGGCGCTGGTGACGCCCGCCGGCCAGGCGGCCATGACCTCGCTGGCCACCGCATCGGGAGCGGGCGCGACCAGCTTGTCGCGCGCCAGTTCCGGCAACCAGAGATCGTAGATGCCGCCGATCGTCGGGCCGTCCGCGCCGCCGCCTTGCGAGCGCAGCGTGGTCAGGAGGTCGCCAAAGGGGACGGCACGCACGGTGACGCTGACATCCGGATTGGTCTTGGCATAATCCTTGGCCGCCGCTTCCAGCAGCGCCACCGTCTCCGGCGACCAGTGGGTGAGATAGGAGATGTCGACCGATTGCGCCCAGGCCGTGGCGGGCAGGATGGCGAGGCCTGCGGCCAGTGCCAGTTTCGACGTCCAGGCAAACGACATTCCTCATCCTCCCTATCGGTTCACATGAGGTTATGACAAGTCAGCGCGGCGACGCAAGGGCTTGCTGGCGAAAAAGTCTCACATGGTACGGTCACAGATTTCTTTGCGGCGCTGGAATGTGGATATTTATCGTTAGGTAACAAACGGATGCAGGTACTGCAATGTCGTGAGGGGGCCAACGCCGCCATTCCTGAGGCGCAGCAGACCTCTTGCGAATACCGCTATGTCGTTATAATGACTTTTGCTGAACCAATGACTTCTCACGGCACGGGAACGCCGCGGGACGCCAAGGACAGAGAACAATGGGAGAATGGCAATGAGCATGCTTTCACTTCACCGGCGCGCAGCACTTGGGCTGATCGGCGGCCTTGCCGCCGCCTGCGTCGGCGTCTTCGCCTCATTGCCGGCGCGAGCCGCCGACAGCACGGTGACGCTGTGGAGCTGGCGCACCGAGGACGAGGCCGCGATGCGCCGCATCTTCGATGCCTTCGAGGCGAAGAGCCCCGGCATCAAGGTCGCCATCCAGTTCACGCCCGATGCCGACTACCAGAACCGGCTGAGTACGGCGCTGCGCGGCGGGCGCGGGCCCGACATCGCCCAGCTCAAGGCCTATGGCGAATTGCAGCCCTTCGTCGAGGCGGGCTATCTCGACGCGCTGGACGACAGCGTGCCGGAGCTGAAGAACATGGAGGACGCAGCGCTTGGCGGCGCGCGTGGCCGCGCTGACGGCAAGCTCTACGGCGTGCCCTACTCGGTGCCGATGATGGGCGTCTTCTACAACCAGGATATCTTCGCCGCCCAAGGCATCGAGATCCCCAAGACCTACAAGGATTTCACCGCCGTCTGCGAGAAGCTGAAGGCGGCCGGCATCACCCCGATCGCCACCGGTGGCGCCAACGGCTCGGCCTGGGAACTGGAGATCGCCGTCGGCGTCGTCGGCCCGACCGTCTATGGTCCCGGCTTCTACGACGAGATGATGAGCGGCAAGGCGACCTTCGAGGATCAGCGCTATGTGGCGGCGCTGAAGCGCTTCGCCGAGCTGAAGCCGTATTTCCCCGACGGCTTCGCCGGCATCGACTACACCACCGCCACGCAGCAGTTCATCGGCGGCAAGGCGGCGATGTTCCTCGGCGGTTCGTTCGAGAACGGCAGCTTCAAGGCGCAGAACCCGAAGCTGAAATTCTCGATCTTCCCGTTCCCCGCCGACGATGCCGGTGCAAAACTCTACACCTCGGCCTTCTCCGACGGCTCCTATGGCCTGGTCTCCGAGAGCCAAAACAAGGAGGCCGCGACCAAGGTGCTGGGCTTCATCGCTTCGGCAGAGTTCGCGCAGATGTTCGCCGACGAGCTCGGCTGGCCGCCGGCCCGCACGGATGTGACGGTGAAGGATCCAGTGCTGGCCTCGATGATGGAGATGGCGAAGAATTCGACGCCCTATCTGACGCTGGTCGGCTTCCGCTGGCAGTCGCCGACGGCGTCTTCGGTGCTGCAGTCGGAGATCATCGACATGGTCGAAGGCAACATCGCGCCGGAGAAGCTGGCGGCCGACATGCAGGCCGCAGTCGCCACCTGGTTCAAGCCGAAGCAGTAGGCGCGGCCGGTCGCAAAGCGGCCGGCCTCTCACGGACCAGAAAAGCGCATGAGCACCCTTCGCCGCACCAGCAGCCTTCGCCGCACGCAGCAGCGCATGGCCGTGCTGTTCACCCTGCCGGCGCTGGCGGTCTATGCGCTGTTCGTCCTCTATCCCCTGGGGATGTCGCTCTGGGGCAGCTTCTTCGTCTGGAAGGGGCTGCGCATGGTCGAGTTCGCCGGCCTGTCGAATTTCTCAAGGCTGTTCGTTTTCCCCAGCGGCGCGCGGCTCTACGGCGCGCTGTGGCACAACACCGCCTGGTTCTTCGGCATCATGCTGTTCCAGAACGGAATCGGGCTTTTGTTCGCCTGGCTGCTGTTCCTGCGCGACAGGGGTGCTGCGTTCTTCCAGTCGGTGTTCTTCTTTCCGGCGGTGCTGAGCCCGGTCATCGTCGGCGCGCTGTGGCGGTTGCTTTTGGCACCGGGCGGCGTCGTCGAATGGGCGCTGAACGGGCTCGGCCTGCACCAGGGCAGCCTGACCGTGCTCGGCAACAGCCACACCGCGCTCGCCATGCTGATCGCCGTCGATGCCTGGAACTGGATGGGCCTGCCGGTGCTGATCTACACGGCAGGTCTGCGGCAGATTTCCGGCCAGATTTTCGAGGCGGCAAAACTTGACGGCGCCGGCAATGCGCGCATGCTGTTCTCGATCGCGCTGCCGCTGCTGATGCCGGCGCTGGGCACGCTGACGACTTTGTCGTTCATCAACACCTTCAACCAGTTCGACCTCGTCTATGTCATGCAGGGCGTGCAGGGCAATCCGAGCTATTCGACCGACACGCTGGTGACGTACTTCTACCGGCTGGCCTTCGGCGCGGAAGGTGCTGTCGGCATCACCGATATCGGTCTGGCTTTGGCGCTCGGCACCGTGCTGTTTTTGATCCTCAGCATCGGCACGCTCATGATGCTGCGCTTCTTCGACCGCCGCACGGTGCAGCTATGAGCGCGCTGGCGATTTCACAAAGACCGGCCATCTCTCGGCAGCTGGCGCGGCTGCCCGGCTGGACGGTGCTGGTCGTTTGGACGGCGGCCGTGCTGTTGCCGCTCTACATCCTCATCGTTTCCTGTTTCAAGACCACGGCCGAGATCTACGACAACAGGCTCGGCCTGCCGCAAAGCTTTGCCTTCGACAATTTCATCAACGCCTGGACGCGCGCCGATCTCGGCCAGAATTTCATCAACAGCCTGATCGTCACGGGCGGCGCCGTCATCCTCACCATCGTCGTCTCGGCGATGGCCGCCTATCCGCTCAGCCGCTACAAGCTTGGCTGGAATGCCATCATGCTCGGCCTGTTCCTGTCCGGCATCATGCTGCCCATCCGGTTGGCCTCGGTCGAACTGTTCACGCTGATGCGCAATCTCGGCCTGCTGGATTCGCTGACCGGGCTGATCCTGGTCTATTCGGCGATCCGCATTCCCTTCGCCGTCTTCATCTTCGCCAATTTCATGCGCGTCTTGCCCTCCGAGTTGGACGAGGCGGCGCGCATGGACGGCGCCGGCGAGGTCCGCATCCTGTTCCAGATCATCCTGCCGATGGTCAAGCCGGCGGTGTCGATCGTGGCAATCTTCACCGCGATCGCGGTGTGGAACGATTTCTTCTTCCCGCTGATCTTCATCTTCGACGACCGCTACAAGACGGTGCCGCTGGCGATCAGCGTCTTCGTCGGCCAGTTCCGCACCGACTGGGGCCTGGTGTTCGCCTCGCTGGCGATATCCATGGCGCCCATCCTGATCATGTATTGTCTGCTGGCGCGGCAGATTCGCGAAGGCGTCGGCACCGGAGGGGGCACGAAATGATCGAAGACAGGATTTATGCGGCTAAATCCATCCTGGTGGTCGGCGCACACGCCTTCGATGCCGAGGTGATGGCCGGGCCGCTGGCGGCCGCTGCCGTCAAGCGCGGCGCCACGGTGACCTTCCTGCATCTGACCATGGGTGAGCAGGGCCATCCGTACCTGGTTCCCGCGCATTATTGCGTGCAGAAGGAAGAGGAAGCGGGCAGCGCGGCGGAGCGGCTCGGCGTCGCCATGCGTAGCTTTGGCCTGCGCGACGGCTTCCTGCCCACAGACGATCAGACGGCGCTCGAAGTGGGCGACATCATTCGCGAGCTGAAACCCGAGATCGTCATCACCCATTGGCATGGCAGCTGGCACAAGGACCATCGCGCCGCCGCGCATTTGACGAAGACCGGTATCTTCTTCGCCGGACTGCCGACCGTTGCCAGCGACCATCCGGCGCACACGCCGCAACTGCTGCTGTTCGGCGAGAACTGGGAGGACGATGACGGCTTCCGGCCCGAGCATCTCGTCGATGTCAGCGACGGGTTCGAGGCCTGGCGCGACGCGGTCATGGAGTATGAGCTGGCGCGCGGCCTGAGCAGCTTCCCCTATGTCGACTATTACAGTTCGCTCTACCGGCTGCGCGGCTGCCTGCGTGGCACGCGCCATGCGCAGGCCTTCGCGGCGGCGTCGCATTCGTGGAATGCCGGCAGCGGCCTGTTCTCGCTCCCCTTCGGCAAAGGGTCCGGTCGATGAGGCGGGTACTCGCCATCGATCTCGGCGGCACCAATCTGCGCGCCGCCGTATCTACGGGCGATGTCGGTGCGTTGGAGGCGCTGGGCAGCGAGCCGGCGCCGGCAACCCTTGGTGCCTTCATTGCGCGCATCGACGCGCTGTGCGCTGAGGCCGGGTCGGTCTCAGCGCTTGGCATCGCGGTGCCGGGTCTGGTCGAGGGCTCAATCTGCCGCTGGATCCCCAACTTGCCGTTCCTCGACGGCGTCGATATCCAGCCGCTGTTTCCCAAACTGCGCGTAGCGCTCGGCAATGACGCGCAGATTGCGCTGCTGGCGGAGGCTGTCGAAGGCAGTGCGAAAAACATGTCGGAAGCGATCCTGCTCGCCATCGGCACCGGCATCGGTTCGGCGGTGCTGGCCAATGGCCGCATCGTTGCCGGCGCGCATGGCGGCGCCTGCTCGTTCGGCTGGGCCTGCGCCGACGTGAGGGATCATGGTGAAGAGCGCAGCGGCTGGCTGGAGCGCGTCGCGTCGGGCCGGGCGCTTGATGCCCTTGCCGGACAGATCGGCCTTGCCGACGGCCGCCAGCTGATCGCCGCTGCCCAGGCCGGCGAACTGGCCGCACTCACCTTGCTTGAACTGCCGGCGCGACAGCTCGGCACCGCGCTTGCAGGCGCTGTCGCGCTGCTCGATCCGCAAGCGGTTCTGATTTCGGGTGGTTTGGCGGAGGCGCTGGATGTGATCCGGCCGCCGCTGCTTGCAGCGCTGCGACGCCAACTGCCGCCGCATCTGCGCGGCATCGACGTTAAGCCCGGAAAATTCGGTCCCCGCGCCGGCCTCGTCGGCGCGGCGCTGGCCGGCGCCGTTGGGCAAGGGTGGAGGCATGTGCGATGAGCGAAGCAAGCTTTCAGCAGCCGGACCGCAGACGGCCGGAGCCGCTCTGGTATCAGGTCGAAGAGGCGATCCGCGCCATCGTCAAGAGCGGCGAATGGGCAACGGGCGACCAGATCCCGGCGGAGGACAGGCTGTGCGCCCTGTTCGGCGTCAGCCGCATCACGCTGCGCCACGCCTTGCGCAACCTCGAGGAGGCAGGACTGCTCAGGCGCGAACATGGCCGCGGCACGTTCGTGCGCTCGACCACGCTGGTCGCCGGCACGCGCGAGCTGACCAGCTTCACCCAGGAGATGGGCAATATGGGCGTGGTCGCGGGCTCGCGCCTGCTCGACTGCAGCCTGACCACCGCCAACGCGGCGGCTGCCGGCGCGCTGGAGATCGAGGAAGGCGATCCGGTGGTGCGCATTCGCAGGCTGCGGCTCGGCAACAACGAGCCGATCGGCATTCAGACGGCGCAGCTGTCGGCCGTGCGCGTGCCGGGCTTCCTCGATGCCGGCCTGCTGCAGGGCTCGCTCTACGAGGCGCTGGAGCGCCATTACGGCATCGTGCCGGTGGCGGCGCGGGAAAACTACCGGGTCGGCGCGGTCGGCGCGGCGGACGCCGAACTGCTCGACCTCGCTGTCGGCAGCCCGGCCTTCGTCGTCGAACGCATCACCACCGACGAGCGCGGCCCGTTCGAATTCACCGTCTCGATCATGCGCGGCGACCGCTACGAAATCCGCTCGACGCTGCGCGCCGGACGCGTGCCGCTGAACCCGAGAAGCTGATCCATTCCAGACCGACACAGCAAACAGGAGTACCCACGTGTCCGATCTCTACATCCACCGTCTCGCCGCCCTCATCGACCAGGCTGCGAAAGCCAATGAAGAGGCCTTTGGCCAGGCCGCCAGCCGCTTTGCCGACTCGCTCGAGGGCGGCGGGCTGGTGCATCTCTATGGCTCCGGCCATTCGGTGCTGCCGGTGCAGGAAGTGTTTCCGCGCTATGGCAGCTATGTCGGCTTCAACCCCCTGACCGACCCGCGCGTGATGTGGCACAATGTGCTCGGCGCCGGCGGCGTGCGCGAGCTTTTGTGGCTGGAGCGTACGGAAAGATACGCCGAAAAATTCCTCGACCACCAGCCGCTCAACAAGGGCGATTCGATCATCATCTTCGGCCATAGCGGCCGCAACTCGTCGGGCATCGACACCGCGCTCTACGCCAGGAAGCGCGGCATCTTCGTCGTCGCGGTCACCAGCAAGAACAATCTGGACAAGCCGGCGACGCACTCCTCCGGCAAGCGGCTGGCCGATGCCGCCGACCTCGTCATCGACACCTGTTCGCCGATCGAGGACGCCATCGTGCCGGTCGAGGGCTGGAGCCGGCCGGTGTCGGGCTCATCGACGGTGCTTGCCATGATCCTGGCGCATGAGCTGATCGCGCGCACCGCCGAGCAGCTCGCCAAGCGGGGCATCGAACTGCCGGTCTTCGCCTCGCCGACCATTGCCGGCGTGACGTTGCACGACACCGACGTCATCTATGGCGTCTACCGCGAGCGTATGCTGGAGGCGCAGCAGAAGCACCTGCCGACCTTCCAGGCAACGATGCGCGGAGAGTGAAAAAAGGGAGGCCCGGCACATGCCGGGCCTCCGACGTCTCGTTCCGCAATTCCTATCCTCTCAACGCCGCTTCGGGCGCCCGGCAGGCGATTTGTTGCCGCGTGGCCCGCTCTGAACCGGCGTGTTGCCCTGGTTTTCCTCCGACAGCTTGCGCCAGCGGGCAAGGCGCTCGGGGTCGAGCGTACCCGCCTTCAACGCAGCCTGCACCGCGCAGCCCGGTTCGTGGACATGGGTGCAGTCGCGGAACTTGCACAGCGGTGCGAGCTCGGTGATTTCGGCAAACAGCGTGTCGATGCCGGAGGCGACGTCGCTGACATGCAGCGTGCGCATGCCCGGCGTGTCGATCACCCAGCCGCCGCCGGCAATGGCGTGCAGCGATCTGGCTGTGGTAGTGTGGCGACCCTTGGCATCGTGCTCGCGAATGCCCGCAGTCTGTTGCGGCGATTGCTGCGCCGATCCGGCCAGCGTGTTGACCAGCGTCGATTTGCCGACGCCGGAGGAGCCGACCAGCGCCACCGTCTGCCCTGCGCCACACCAGGGAGCAAGCGCCGCTGCGGCATCGGCGACGCGCGGGTTCAGCATCACCACGGCCAGTCCACGCTGCAGGGCGGCGGCCTGGCGTTGGTAAGCCTCGGCATCGTCAGCGGTGTCGGCCTTGGTCAGCAGGATCACCGGCGTCGTTCCGGCCTCGTTGGCCAGCGCGAGATAGCGCTCGAGCCGGGCGATGTTGAAATCGGCATTGCAGGACGTCACGATGAACAGCGTGTCGACATTGGCCGCGGCCAGCTGCGGCACCCTGCCTCCCTGTGTGCGGCGCTCCAGCACCGTCTTGCGGGTCAGGCGGCGCCGCAGCAGATGCGTATGCGGCTCGACCAGCACCCAGTCGCCGACGGCATAGTCGCCGGTGTTGGTATTGGCCGGCAGCGTCAGATCCACTGGCCCTGACAGAGACAGACCGGCCAGGCGGTCGCGGTGCACCGAGGCGATGCGCGTCGGCACTAGGTTTGCCTCATCGGCTTCAAGCTGGTCGCCGAAGAAATCCGTCCAGCCCAGGCTTGCGAGGGAAGCCGTCACGGTTTTGACCACGGGGACGGCGTCACAGACATCGGAGAGTATCCTTTGGCAAAATGGGCGCGGACCCTCGGGGCGGTTGTTCAAGCCGTGTATGGGCGGCATGGCGGCATTTGGCAAGCCGAACCGCGCCGATGGCCAAGCCGTTTCGCGCACCGCGTGGAACGCATCGAGGCGGTGGTTCGCTGAACGTCACCAGACACGGAATCCTATCGTGGCACCTATCCGCGTCGCGTGCGTCGAGGGTCGTTCAACATTGAGGAAAAGTCCTATGCGCTTACGCGTCGTTACTCTCAATGTCTGCAACACGGAAGGCGAACCGGAGCGCCTGGCGGCCATCAACCGGGAGCTGAGGCGGCTCGACCCCGATCTGTCGCTCTCCAGGACGTCGTCCAGACAGCCGATGTGAAATCCCTCGATACGCTGCCGATGGTCTTGATTTGCATGCCACGCATCAGGCCTCGTCGTCGACCTCGAAGTTGGCAGGGACGGCTGAGGATGGCAGGTCGAGAAGCCTGCCAAAAGGGGGAGGGGGATGGCCGGTACCGCAGGGGGCGGGGGGTTGGGATGGGGTTGCCTGAAGCACCGGCCAAAGCGGGACAAGTCCCACGCCCACAAGCTAGCAGAGCTTGGATCGGTTCATATGGTGTGATCGCGGAACTGGCGCAAAAGCGCTTTCACATCCCCGCGCAGGCGTCGGCAACGAGCCCGCAACCGGGGGTTTCCTGTCGGTTGGTGGGTTGCGCAAGCGTCGGTTGAAGGCGCTGCGGGAGGCTGTCGTTTTTAGTGCGGTTCGAGTGCTATGCGCTCAGCGACAGGTGCTCAAGGCAGGGCAATCGCGTGGCGCCACCACATGCGATTGTCCTGCTTACGCCACCGGCAGCGTTCGCCCCGCAATCAGATCCGCAGCCTTCTCCGCAATCATGACCACGGCGGCGTTGGTGTTCGACGACACGATGCTTGGCATGACCGAGCTGTCGCAGACACGCAGGCCTTGCAGCCCGCGCACGCGAAGCTCGGGGTCGACGACGCTGTCGGCATCGCCGCCCATCCGGCAGGTGCCGACTGGGTGATAGGCGCTGCGGCCATGTTCTCGGGCGAAGGCTTCGAGTGCTGAGCGCCCCTGCATCGCCTTGCCGGGCAGATGCTCGCGGCTGATGTATCTGGCGAAGGCTGGCTGCGACAGGATTTCGCGGCTGATCTCGATGCCGTCGATGGCGCGTTCGAGATCATAGCGCTCGGCGAACGGGTTGGGGTCGATGATGGGCGCATCGCGCAGGTCCGCGGACTTGAGCGTGACGCTGCCGCGCGAACGCGGGCGCACATGGTAGGAGTTCAGCGTGCAGCCATTGCCGCCGGGAACCGAGCCGATGCCTTCCTCGACGCCGGCGCCGGGCAGGAAATGGAACTGGATGTCCGGCGTCTTCTCCGCGCGGTCGCCCCACCAGAAGCCGCCGGCCTCGACGATGTTGGAGGCCACCGGCCCCTTGCCGAACAGCGCATATTCAAGACCGGCAACCGCCTGCCAGCGCTTCTTCTTGTAACGGTCGATGCCATGCGGTCCGTTGAGCTCGGCGACGACATCGACGTCCATGTGATCGTGCAGATTCTGGCCGACGTTTTTGGAATCGTGGACCACCTCGATGCCGTGATGGCCGAGATGCACGGCCGGGCCGATGCCGGACAGCATCAGCAATTTCGGCGAGCCGATGGCGCCGGCGGCGACGATGACTTCGCGCTCGGCGCGGAGCAGTTCGGTGCGGCCATTGACGATGATCTCGACACCGATGGCGCGGCCGTTCTCGACCACGATGCGGCTGACGGAGGCGTCGGTGCGTAGCGTCAGATTCTTGCGGCCGAGCGCCGGCTTCAGATAGGCGACCGCCGTGCTCGAGCGTTTCCCCCGACGCGTCGTCGTCTGGTAGAAGCCGGCGCCCGCCTGCTCACCGGCGTTGAAGTCGGCGCGGAAAGGAAGGCCCGCCTGCTGCGCCGCCTTGACGAAGATGCGGGTCAGCGGATGCGGCGCGCCGCTGGAGACGCCGAGCGGGCCGTCAGTGCCGTGCTGCGCATCGGCAAAAGTGTCGTTGCCCTCGGAGCGGACGAAGTAGGGCAGCACGTCGGCATAGCTCCAGCCGGCACAGCCATTCTCAGTCGCCCAGCCGTCATAATCCTCAGGGCAGCCGCGGGTGAACACCTGGGCGTTGATCGAGGAGCCGCCGCCCAGCACGCGGGCCTGCGGATAGACCATGGTGCGGCCATCGATCTCCTTGCCGGGCGCGGTGTCATAACCCCAGATCAGCGGCCCCGACGTCATCTTGAAGAAGCCGACCGGCAAATGGATGTAGCGGTCGGTGTCGGGCGGACCGGCCTCGAGCAGCACGACGGACACGTCCGGGTCCTCGCTCAGCCGGGCGGCCAGAATGCAGCCAGCCGAACCGCCGCCGACAATGATGTAATCCGTCATTTCCACTCCCGGGTTCTCTTTGTTGGAGCATGATCTCCGGACAAAACGGTTTCCCGATTTGTCCGAGAAAACCGGTTCCCACTTCTAGGGATCATGCTCCGGCGGGCGATGAAAATCACCGCCCCTTCCTCTTGCGCGCGACGATCTCAAGTCGCTTGTGCCACGTCAAGAGAAAGGGTATGGTTATCGTGTTGAAGGGTTGTCGTACAAGTGGAGGAGCTTGACGACCCTCACCAGGAGGTCCCGGCCGCGCTCCCCGCGCAAGATGCCGGGCGGAACAGAATTCAATCGGGAGGATTCGAGGTATGAACGACACGAAGAATTTTGCGGTCAACCGGCGCACGCTGATGATGGGCGCCACCGCCGGCGTGGCGGCACTCGCCATGCCGAGCGTGCTGCGCGCGCAGGACAAGCCGACGCTGGTGACGTCGATCCGCTCGCTGTCCAACCCCTATCACGCGGTGTGGAAGACCGGCGCGGAAGCGTATGCCAAATGGGCCGGGCTGGAACACGTCACGCTGGTTTCGGAAGGCAACAGCGAGAAGGGCATTGCCGACATCAAGGCGATGCTGGCCAAGACCGGCGGCAACATGGTGCTGAATTCCGATCCCAACGACACGCCCGATGCGCGCCCGATCGTCGAGGCCTGCGCCAAGGCCGGCGCCTATGTGGTGACGCAGTGGAACAAGCCTGGGGATCTGCACCCGAAGGATTTCAACCCGAACTATGTCTCGCATATCGAGTTCGACGGCATCGACAGCGGCAAGACCATCGCCGAGATCCTGTTCAAGACCATTGGCGGCAAGGGCGGCATCGTCGCACTCGGCGGCCTGATCTCGACCACGGCGGCGATCGAACGCAAGAAGGGCCTCGATGCGGCGCTCGCCGCCAACCCGGACATCAAGCTGCTCGACTTCCAGGTCGCCAACTGGAAGTCGACCGAAGCCTTCGACCTGATGGGCAATCTGCTCACCCGCTTCGGCGACGACATCAAGGGCATCTGGGCCGCCAATGACGATATGGGCTCCGGTGCACTGGAAGCGCTGCGTGCCGAAAATCTCGCCGGCAAGGTGCCGATCGTCGGCGTCGACGGCATCAAGACGGCGGTCGATGCGGTGCGCACCGGCGAGTTCGCCTGCACCGTCACTTCGGATCCGTTCTGGCAGGGCGGCATGGGTCTGGCCATCGGCTACAACGCCAAGATCGGCAAGTTCGACCCGACCAAGGAGCCCCCGGAGCACCGCGAGTTCTACGGCAAGGCGGTGCTGATCTCGCACGACAATGTCGAGGAATATTACAAGACCAATGTCGATGCGAAGCCCGAGATCGACTGGAACGATCTGTGGGGCCGGGTCACCGGAGCAATCCGCACCTGATCCATCGGAGTGGGCTGCAACTCCCTGGCGGCCCGCTTCCTCCCGCAGCCGTCGCGATCCCCTTGTCGCGACGGCTGTCACCAGCAGACGGGAAGCGGTTTCTTGACAATCCATACAGAACCCCTGAAGTCCGTTTCGGACATCGAGCGGACGACGCCCATGACACCGTTCCCCGGCCGCATCGCGACATTCCTGGGCGGCAGGCGCTGGCGCAGCCTGGCGCCGCTGGCGGTGCTGATTGTACTCTGCGTACTCATCGCCATTGCCAACCCCAATTTCATCGAGCTGCGCAATCTGGTGCGGCTTGCGAATTCCGCCGCCGTGCCGCTGACGCTGGCGATGGGGCTGACCTTCATCATCCTGATGGGCAGCATCGACCTCGCAGTCGAAGGCACGCTTTCGGTGGCGGCGATGGTGCTTGTGCTGCTCGCCGCCAATGACGGCAACGGCAACGACTATGGCTGGTGGGCGGTGCTCGCTGCCATCGCCGCCGGCACCGCCATGGGCTTCGTCAGCGGTCTCATCCAGACCATGCTGCGCATCCCGTCCTTCATGGGCACGCTCGGCATGTGGTTCATCGGCCTCGGCCTGTCGGTCTATATGCTGGGCGGCACGGCCATCAAGCTGAACGACGCCTCGATCCGCGACCTGGCCTTGCACCGTTTCCTCGGCCTGCCGGTGGCGGTCTGGGTCGCGTTCGGCGCCTTCCTGCTCGCCACTGTCATCCAGTATCACACCAAGCTCGGCCGCCACATATTGGCGATCGGCGGTGATGAGGATGTCGCCAAGCTCTCCGGCGTCAATGTCGTGCGCGTGCGCATCACCGCTTTTGCGCTGGCCGGGTTCTTCTTCGGCATTGCCGGCGTGCTGGCCGCGGCACAGCTCGGCCAGTCGCACGCCGTCATCGGCGACGGCAGGCTGTTTGCAGCGGTCACCGCAGTGGTCGTCGGCGGCACCGCTTTGACCGGCGGCGAGGGCGGCGTCGTCAACACGCTGATCGGTGTGCTGATCGTCACCGTGCTTGCCAATGGCATGATCCTGCTCGGCATCTCGCCCTACATCCAGCAGACGGTGCAGGGTCTGATGATCATCGCCGCGGTGGCGCTGTCGCTCGACCGTGTCCGCCTGAAAATCGTCAAGTGAACGCCATGCTGCAGGCGTCCAACATCATCAAGAATTTCCCCGGCGTCCAGGCGCTGCGCGATGTCTCCATCGAAGTGCGGCCCAATGAAGTTGTCGGGCTGATCGGCGAGAACGGCGCCGGCAAGTCGACGCTGATGCGGGTGCTGGCCGGCGGCTACCGCCCGGATGGCGGCTCGCTCACGCTGGATGGCGAACAGCTGCGCATGCGCAACGCCCGTGATGCGGCCAGGCATGGCATCGGCATGGTGTTCCAGGAGCAGTCGCTGGTGCTGAACCTGACGGTTGCCGAAAACATCTATCTCGGCGAGGAGGACCGCTTCACCCGCTTCGGCCTCGTCAATTGGCGCGCCATGAACGCGGCGGCGCGGCGGCAACTGGCCAAGATCGGCATCGACATCGACGTCACCGCGCGCACCTCCGAACTCACCTTCGCCGCACGCCAGATGGTCGAGCTCGCCAAGGCGCTGACCTTGGAGGAAGTGGTCGAGCGGCAGTTGCTCATCCTGCTCGACGAGCCGACCTCGGTGCTCAACGCCGCTGATATCGAGGTGCTGTTCGCGCGGGTGCGCTCGCTTAAATCCCGCGCCAGTTTTGTGTTCGTCTCGCACCGCCTCGACGAGGTGCTCAACATCTCCGACCGTGTCTACACGATGAAGGACGGCGCGGTCGTCGCCGAGCACCGCGCAGCTGAAGTCACCGCGCCGGAGCTGCACGAGATCATGGTCGGGCGCGGCCTGCAGGCCGAATATTACCGCGAGGCCCGCCAGCTCGCGCCGCGCGATATCGTGATGGTCGAGGCCAAGGGGCTTGGCGCCAACGGTTACTATCACGGCGTCGATCTCTCGATCCGGGCCGGCGAGATTGTCGGCATTGCCGGCGTCGTCGGCTCCGGCCGCGAGGAGGTGACGCGCACCGTTGGCGGCTTCGTCCAGCATGATGCCGGCGAGATGAAAATCGCCGGCGATGCCGTGCGCTTCTCCTCGCCGGAGCCGGCTGTGCGCAAGGGCATCGGCTATGTCCCGCGCGAGCGCCGGCTCGAAGGGCTGGTGATGTTCCTGTCGATCGCGGAGAACATTTCGCTGGCCGATCTCTCCAGCGTCATGCGCCATGGCGCCATCGACTATGGCAAGGAGCGCCGGCTTGCCGCCGACTGGATCAAGCGGCTGCGCATCAAGGCGCCCGGTCCCGATGCCGCCTGCCGCAAGCTCAGCGGCGGCAACCAGCAGAAGGTGGTGCTGGCGCGCTGGATGACGGCGGGCTCGCGCATCCTGGTGCTCGACCATCCCACACGCGGCCTCGATGTCGGCGCCAAGGAGGAGGTCTACGAATTGGTGCGCGATCTCTCGGCGCAAGGCGTGGCGATCCTTTTGATTTCCGACACGCTGGAGGAAACGATCGGCCTGTCGCACCAGGTGCTGGTGATGCGCGACGGCGAGATCACCGCGCGCTTCGATGCCAGTCCGGGCAACAAGCCGAACCAGGTCGATCTTCTCAGGGCGATGGTGTGAGCCGATGAATGAAGCGTTCTCCATCAGGCGGGTTTTCGAAGGCAAGTGGACGCAAGGCGCCATTCCGCTGGTGCTGCTTGTCGGCCTGCTTTTGATCATCGAGATCGCCGCGCCCGGCTTCCTGACCGGCGAGACCGTGGCGCTTTTGTTTGCCAACACCGCCGTGCTGTTCATCCTGGCGACCGGCGTCACCTTCGCCATCCTGCTTGGCGGCATCGATTTGTCGATCCAGGCGGTGGCATCGCTGGCCAGCGTCATCCTGGCGCAATTGCTGCCTTCGCTCGGCCTTGCCGCCTTTCCGGTGGCGATCCTGTCGGGGCTCGCCTTCGGCGTGTTGAGCGGCGTCGTTCACGTCAAGCTACGCGTGCCGTCCTTCGTCGCGACACTCGCCACCGGCGGCGTGGTCACCGGTCTCGCGCTGTGGGTCTCCAATGGCCGCGCCATCACCATCGAGGAAGGCGGGCGCGAAAACACGGCCTGGATCAACGCGACCGTCATCGGCATTCCGGTGGTGGTGGTGATTTCGGCGGTCATCGGCATCGCCGCCTTTCTGGCGCTGCGCTACACGCGCTTCGGCCGCCAGGCGATCGCTGTCGGCGCCGGCGAGCCGGCGGCCTGGGCGGCGGGCATCAATGTCGACCGCACCAAGATCATCGCCTTTGCCGCATCGGGAATGCTTGCGGCCATTGCCGGCGTCGTGCTGGCAGCCAGGCTTTCGAGCGGTTCGCCGGTGCTGGCCAACCAGCTGCTTTTGCCGGCCATCGCCGCCGTCATCGTCGGCGGCACCGCGATCACCGGCGGGCTCGGCGGCGTGGCCCGCACGGCGGTCGGCGCGCTGATCATCTCGATCGTGCGCATCGGCATGACCTTTGTCGGCGTCAATATTTTCCTGGAAAACATGGTGTTCGGCGCGGTGCTGATCGCCGCCGTCGCCATTACCATCGACCGCAGCAAGATCGCGGTCATCAAGTGATCCCGCCTCCCAGGCAAGCGCGGACAGGACGGGACCGCGTCGGCGCGAAGCCGATGCGGTCCGCCCTGATCGGATCACATCGTGTCGAGGCCGATCAGTTCGATCTTGTAGCCATCGGGGTCTTCGACGAAAGCGATGTGGGTGGTGCCGTGCTGCATCGGGCCGGGCTTGCGCGGGATCTTGGCGCCGCGCTTTTCCAGTTCGGCGCAGACCGCGTAGATGTCATTGACGCCGAGCGCCAGGTGGCCGAAGCCGGTGCCGATCTCATAGGGTTCCTCGCGGCCCCAGTTCAGCGTCAGCTCGACGACGGCTTCCTTGTCCTCGGGGCCGTAGCCGACAAAGGCGTTGGTGAACTTGCCGCCGGGATAGTCGTCGCGGCGCAGCAAGGTCATGCCGAGCACTTCGGTGTAGAAGGCGATCGACTTGTCGAGGTCGAGCACCCTGATCATGGTGTGCATATAGCGAAAGCCCGGGGCGTCGCTCATTGGGGGAAGTCCTCCGAATTCTGTGATTTGCGGGTCTGATCATCCACATCGCACGCTTGGCGGCAAGCCTCGCTTGATGTTCTCAATCAGGGTTGTATGATAACACGACACCGCCGGTATTTGTCCAGCCGTTTTGCCGAGGGGCCCAGAGCCAATCCATGAATGCCGTGCCGCCACCCTCCGCATCGCAGATCGCAGCCCTGGCCGGCTTGCTGCCGAATGGCGGGCTGCTGACCGAGGAAGTGGATCTGGCGCGCTACAGCCGAGATTGGTCGGGCGATCATTTCGGCCGGCCGCTGGCGGTGGCGCGGCCCTCTTCGGTGGAGGAAATGTCGGCGCTGATGCGGTTCTGCCATGCCGAGCGCATTCCGGTCGTGCCGCAAGGCGGCCTGACCGGGCTCGTCGGCGCCGCAGTGGCGGCGGATGGCGGCGAGATCGTCATCTCGCTGGAGCGCATGAACCGTATCCGTTCGATCAGCCCGATCGACTTTGCCATGGTGGTCGAGGCCGGCTGCATTCTCGAGGACGCCAAGCGCGCCGCCGAAGCGAGCGACTGCCTGCTGCCGATCACCTTCGGCGCGCAGGGCAGCTGCCGTATCGGCGGCAATGTCGCCACCAATGCCGGCGGCTTCAACGTGCTGCGCTACGGGATGACGCGGGACCTGGTGCTTGGCCTCGAAGTGGTGCTGGCCGACGGCCGCATCTGGAACGGGCTGAAAGTGCTGCGCAAGGACAATCGCGGCTATGATCTGAAGCAGATCTTCATCGGCTCGGAGGGCACGCTGGGCATCGTCACCGCGGCGGCGCTGAAGCTGTTTCCCAAGCCGACGCAGATCGAAACAGCACTTGTCGGCTTGCGCTCGGTCGAGGATGCGATGGCACTCTATGCCCGCGCCCGGCGCGATTGCAGCGATTTGCTCACCGCCTTCGAACTGATCCTGCGCGGCGGCATCGAGATCACCATGCGCGAAGGCCAGGATTTTCCCGATCCGCTCAGCCAGCCCTATCCCGTCTATGTGCTGATCGAGGTGTCGTCGGGCGGGCTGATCGACCTCTCCAATATGCTGCTGGGGTTTCTCGGCAGCGTCGAGGACATCGTCGAGGACGGCGTCATCGCTTCGACCAGGGCTCAAGGTGAGCGGTTGTGGCTCTACCGCGAGATCATGGTCGAGCGGCAGGGCAGGGGCGGGCGCTACCTGCGCACCGATGTGTCGGTGCCGATCTCCAGGCTTGCCGATTTCGTCACCGATGCGCTGGCCGGCTTGGAGAAAGCCCGGCCCGACGCGCTGGCCGTCACCTACGGCCATGTCGGCGACGGCAACATCCACCTCAACGTCGTGCCGCCGGAAGGCATGGGCACCGAGGCGATGGAACATCTGTTCGAGCAGGCGGAAGCCGAGATCTTCACCGTCGTCGATCGCTATGGCGGCTCTATCAGCGCCGAGCACGGCATCGGCCGGGTCAAGCAGAAGGCGTTCCTCGAACGCATCGATCCGGTGACGCTCGACCTCGCCGCCGGCATCAAGGACGCATTCGACCCGCGCCACATTCTCAGCAACGGCCGCATTCTGGCGTCCGCACCCGCCGTCGACTATAGGTGAGCGATGACGCTGAAACTCGACAAGGTCAATCGCGGCCCACACCTCTCCACTCTGGTGGCCAGTTCCATCTCGCGCGAGATCGCGCAAGGCCGGCTGAAGCCGGGTGACCAGCTGCCGACCGAGGCGGCGCTGGCAACCACTTTCGGGGTCAGCCGCAACGTGGTGCGCGAGGCGATCGCGCGGCTGCGCTCGGAAGGCCGAATCTGGTCGCAGCAGGGGCGCGGCGCCTTCGTGGTCGAGAGCAACAACCCGACGGTGCTGACCATCGACCATGAGACGCTGCAGCGCGCCGACTCGTTTCGCAATCTGTTCGAACTGCGTGGCATCCTCGAAGTGCAGGCGGCGGCCCTTGCCGCAAAACGGCGCAGCGACGCCGATCTCAAAGCCATGGGCGATGCGCTGTCCGGCATGCGCGCCGCCCCCTATGGCAGCGTCGCCTGGCTGCGCAGCGACCTCGAATTCCACCGCACCGTCGCCGAGGCGACGCGCAATTCCTACATGGGCCAATTCCTGGTCTTCGTGTCCGAGCGGGTGCGCGAAAGCATTCTCGCCGCCGGCAACCAGCAAAAGTCGGACGACATGGCCCGCATCACGCTCGGCGAACATGAGCGCATCCTGAGAGCGATCCGTGCCGGCGACGCCGAAGGAGCGCAAGCGGCGATGCGCGACCATCTGGCGGGCGCGGCGCTGCGGGTGGGGTTGCATGAGGGGGAAGCTGCGGAGATAGCGCCGGGGCCCGAGGCGGCGTCTCCGGTACGGCATTCGCGGTTGCGGAAGGCTGTGCGCGGGCAGGCTTAGGGATAGCCTTGCCTTATCCGCGCGCTGGGCCAATCGCCTATGGCGGCGCTGACCCCCACTCCGTCTCGGCTTCGCCGAGCCACCTTGCCGGGGCGAGCCACGGGTCTCGCCCGTCCTTCGGACCCCCCATTTCATGGGGGATGAGGAAATGCCAATCTCCGACATCGCAGCCCTTCAAAAGCTTGGGTTTCCTCTCCCCCACGAATGTGGGGGTAGAGGTGGCTCGGCGAAGCCGAGACGGAGTGGGGGAGCGCCATATCAGATTTCACTCGGTCGTCGGCTCAACCAGCTCAGGGCCGGAGATAGGCCGCCACCCACCGCGCTATTTCAGCGGCAAAAACAGCTCAAGCACCACCTCGCGCACCGGTCCGTTCGACGAAAAGTGTCGCTGGCAATAGATCGGAAAGTCGCGCGCCTCCTCGCCGCTGGCCGGAAGCCATTCGCGGTAGAGGTAGAGCGCTGCCGGCTCGAGATTGTTGGTGTTGCCGGGATAGCGCAGCACCGCGCAGCGTCCGGCGGGGATCACGCCGGCCTTCATCTGCGCGTCCTCGATCCGCCCGCCTTCTACCGGCAGGTCGGTTCCGGCACAGATATCCATGCTGTAATCGGCCGGGTTCGCCGGCTCCCTTTCGGAACGGAAGATGTTGAAGGTCGGGCTTGTCTCGGGCGAGAGGCCGGCCGCCTTGCGCCAGGCGATGAAGCGCTGGATGGTGTCCCTGGAGCGTCGCCCGGTCGCCGCGATGCTCCATGATCGCCACAGGCGTCGGCGGCACATCGCGGATCATCACGTCGTCGGGTTCGAAGATTATCTGCATGAGCGTGGTCCTTGCTTTGTCGAGCGGCCCGAAGGCCATGAGCCACGACCCCCAGTCGGGAGATTTCCGAAACGACGAAGGCGATTGTCCGAACCGTTGCCTGAAGGCGCGGGCGAAGGCATCCGGCGCGTCGTAACCGGCATCCATCGCTATGTCGGTGACGCTTTGGGCGTCGCTCTCGGCAAGCCGGTACGAAGCGCGCTTCAGGCGGGCGAGCTGGACATAGCGATGCACGGACAAGCCGAAGGTTGACGTGAACTGCCGGTGGAAATGGTATTTCGAGAACGCCGCGACGCCGCTCAACGCTTCCAGGCCCAGATCGCCGTCCAGATGCTGGTCGATGTGGTCCAGCACCCGCTGCATCCGGGCATGGTAGTTTTCAAGTGGCGTCATCAAACGTCTCGTCCTGCGTGGCGACACCAGATAGGCGCTCCCGGATATGTCGCGCTCGACCGATCTTGCGGTTTGACACGGATGGACGCGTGCCGCATCTCCGGCGCGCATTAACGACTCTAGAATGGCCTACGACGAATTTGAGATTGACAGAATTAAGCACGCTCTTGGCGACATGTGCATTGCATGGGCACATCTTGAGGAAGGGTGCTTCATGGTCCTCTTTTACACCATGCGGGATATCGAATACACGGCCTATGAACTTATCCGAAACGAGCTCGACCTTCGCGGTGCTTTGCAGGTCTGCAAGGGACATGCGGTCGCTAACCGCTGGGAGCGCCACAGCGACCATATCCCTATCCTGGTTGACTTGATCGATGGTGAAATTCGAGCAGCCCGCAACCGATTTATCCACGACCCAATCACTAGTGGGGTAACATCGTACATTCGCCAATCATACGTGACGCGCTACCCAAAGAGCCCACACAAACTCGACGTGCATATCGGCACCCATACCGAGGTGAGCTCCGAAGAGATTTATACATTCACGCGCGCCGTGCGGGCACTAGAGCGCTACGCTGGGTCAATCGTCCAATATCTCGATTGGTTGGATGGTGAGCGTCAATTCGATTGGGAGTTTCCGTCGATGGAACTCGCTCAGCTAGGCGCGCACTTTGCCATCACCGAGTACACCCAGATCGCCAAATCGCGGGGTTCAGTTCGATAATCCTCTGGCACCCATGGCGCTCAAATATATGATCGCGCTGCCCTATCGCTCCAGTCCCATCACTCCCCCGCCGTCTCCACCAGCGACACCCCATTCAACCCCGCGACAATATCCGACAATGCCGGCACGAACTTCTCGCCGTGGCCGGTGGCAACCGCCGTGGCAAACCCATTCCGCACGGCAGCGCCGATCGGGTTGGCCACACCTGCGGCCTGGGCGAACGACGCGAGGTAGGTCATGTCTTTCAGCGCGTTGGCGATGGCGAAGCGCTGGGCGTTTTCGTTGCGGTTGAGGACGAAGTCGAAGAAGGCCTGGTAGAAGCCGCAATCCATGCGGCTGCCGGAGATGACGCTGTTGAAGACCTGCGGCGTCAGGCCGCCCTTGGCGCCCAGCGTCAGCGCTTCGGAATAGATCGCGGAATAGCCCATCGAGACGAAATTGTTGAGCAGCTTCATGGTGTGGCCGCTGCCGGTCGGGCCGGTGTGGACGACACGGGCGGCAAAGGCTTCGAGCACCGGCCGGGCGCGGGCAACGACTTCCGCCGGACCGCCGACCATGACGTCGAGCTTGCCTTCAGTGGCTTCCTTGGGCGTGCGCGCCAGCGGCGCGTCGATCAGCGTTATGCCTTGCTGGGCGAGATCGGTGGCAAGCGCTGTCGTCGATGACGGGTTGGAGGTCGAGCAGTCGATGATCAGCAGCGGCTTCGCGGCCGCTGCCAGCCCGTCCGGTCCCTTGACCAGCGCTTCGACCTCGCGCGAACCGGTGACGCACAGGATCACGATGTCGCAGGCGGCGGCGAGTTCGCGCGGGCTTGGCGCTTCGGTGGCGCCGGCGGCGATCAGCCGGTCTGCGGCGGTGCGGCTGCGGTGGACATGGACCGTCAGCGGCCAGCCCTTGCGCAACAGATTGTCGGCCATGCCGGCGCCCATGCTGCCCAGGCCGATGAAGCCGATGCGTTCTTTCATGCAATCCTCCCATGGCTCGTGCCAGCGGGCCGAACTTTCGTCACCTTGCGGCGGGCACCCGTCGATGCAATTCTTTGAATAAGATTCGGCCTTCGAACAAGAATCGAACCGGAGTGCCACCGATGGCGGAGCCCATGACTTTCGACGCCATACCGCAGGCGCCCAACCTGCGGACGGGTCTGGTCAACACGCTGATCGCGCAGATCGAATCCGGTGACCTTGCGCCGGGGCAGCGGCTGCCGACCGAGCAGGAGATTGTTGCTGCCACAGGCGTCAGCCGCACCGTGGTGCGCGAGGCGCTGGCGGCGCTGCGTGCGCGCGGGCTGATTACCACGCGCCAGGGCCTCGGCGCCTTCGTCGCCAAGGATCCGATGCCGAAGATTTTTTCCGTCCTGCCAGACGATCTCGAATCGATCGACGAGGTGCTGCGCGTGCTCGAACTGCGCATGGGCATCGAGGTGGAAGCGACCGGCCTTGCCGCCGAACGGCGCAGCGAGGCAGCGCTGGCGCAGATGGGCGCGAAGCTGGACGCGCTGGAGACGGCGGTGCGTGCCGGCGGTTCCGGTTCGGAAGAGGATTTTGGCTTTCACCGCGCCATTCTCGCCGCGACGCAGAACCCGAATTTCACCCGGCTGTTCGACACGTTCGGCAGCGCCATGATCCCGCGCCAGTGGACGCGGCTCGACCGGATGACGGAGGCTGAGCGGGAAAAATATCTCGACCGCATGCAGCGCGAGCACCGCGCCATTCTCGGGGCCATCGAAGCCAGGGACGTCAACGCCGCGCGCCGCGCCATGCGCAGCCATCTGACCAAAAGCTATGCCCGCTTCGAGGATCTGCGCGACAAAGCTGTTCACGATTAGGGGGCCAACCACGGTTGACGGACTGCTCATCCGGCGACCCCGCCGGAGATCGAGTTCGCGAATCAGCGACATGTTCCTCCCGGCTCCAACCGTTGCAGTCTTACCCGGTTGTCATACAACCCTGTAATCTGGTAAATCCCAGGAAGAGGGATGTCAATCGCGTTGCCATGCGGTATGAGGCTCCCTGAAAAATCGCAATCATGGAGCCGGCATTGCCGGCGAAGCCGCAAGTCAGGAACAGCGAGATGCATTCAGGGAAATTTGGCCGTACCGGCAGATCAGTCAGCGAGATCGGCTTCGGCGCCTGGGCGATCGGCGCCGCCTGGGGCGAGGTCAATGACGACGATGCGGTCGCCGCCCTGCATGCCGCGCTCGATGCCGGCGTCAGCTTCCTCGACACCGCCGACGTCTATGGCGACGGCCGTTCGGAAAAGCTGATCGCACGGGTGATGAAGGAACGCGGTGGCGCGCGCCCGTTCATCGCCACCAAGGCCGGACGGCGGCTGCCGAAGCAGACGGTCGAGGGCTACAGCGTCGAGAACCTCACCGGCTGGATCGACCGCAGCCTGACATACCTCGAGACCGACACGCTCGACCTGGTGCAGCTGCATTGCCCGCCGACCGATCTCTACTATCATCCGGAGGTGTTCGAGCGTCTCGACAAGCTCACCGAGCAGGGCAAGATCCGCAACTACGGCGTCAGCGTCGAGCGCGTCGAAGAGGCGCTGAAGGCGATGCAATATCCCGGCGTCGTCAGCGTGCAGATCATCTTCAACGCCTTCCGCCAGCGCCCGGCCGAGCTGTTCTTCGACCAGGCGAAAAAGAACGATGTCGCCGTCATCGCCCGCGTGCCGCTGGCCAGCGGCCTGCTGTCCGGCAAGTTCAGGGCGGACACCAAGTTCGAGACCACCGACCATCGCCTGTTCAACAGGAATGGCGAAGCCCTCGATGTCGGCGAGACGTTTTCGGGCGTGCCCTATGAGGTCGGGCTGGCGGCGGTCGAGAAGGTGCGGCCGCTGGTGTCAGGCGACACCACCATGGCGAAATTCGCGCTGCGCTGGATCCTGATGTTCGATGCGGTGACGGTTGTCATTCCCGGCGCCCGCAATCCAGCGCAGGTGGTTTCCAATGCGGAAGCGGCTGAGCTTGCGCCGTTATCCTCCGAGTTGATGGCCAAGGTGAAGGCGGTCTACGATGAGAACATCAAGCCCTACGTGCATCAGCGCTGGTGAGCCAGCGCCTGCCGCCCTCGACCGGCTGACTGACCAGAGGTCAGCCGGGGCAAATTGCGCTCGTCGTTACAAGCTGTGCAGCGGATCCTGTGATCCACCGGTCATTTAATCGGCCGTGCCGCTTGTTATTGTGCAGTGCAGCAACGATATTGCTGCGTGTGCGTTGTGTGCACGAGTCTGCCCATTCCGGCGCGCAAGGATACCAATTTGCGAGACATATCCGATACGATCGCCCGGCTGAGCGCGATGCGCCGCCGGCCAGCCGGTGCAGGACAGAGCAAGGAAGATCACCTGTCCGAGATGACAGGGTTCGGGTCCAATCCGGGCGCCTTGCGTGCGCGGCTTTATCTTCCTGAAAACCTGCCGAAGCAGGCGGCGCTGGTCGTGGTGCTGCATGGCTGTACCCAGACTGCCGCCGGCTACGACCATGGTTCCGGCTGGACCGAACTTGCTGCCGATCAGGGTTTTGCCGTGCTTTTCCCCGAGCAGCAGCGCGCCAACAACGCCAATCTTTGCTTCAACTGGTTCGTGCCGGGCGATATAAGCCGCGACAGCGGCGAGGCGCTGTCCATCCGCCAGATGATCGAGGCGGCGGTGGTCACTCACGGTCTCGACCGCAAGCGGATATTCGTCACCGGCCTTTCCGCTGGCGGCGCCATGGCGGCGGTGATGTTGGCGACCTACCCGGACGTGTTTGCCGGTGGCGCGATCATTGCCGGGCTTGCCTATGGCAGCGCCTCGACCATCCCCGAAGCCTTCGACCGCATGCGTGGCCATGGCGGCCCGTCCAGAACCGACCTGCAGCGTCTTTTGCGGGCTGCTTCGCTGCACAAGGGGCCGTGGCCGAGGATTTCGGTCTGGCAGGGCTCGGCCGATACGACAGTGGTGCCTTCCAATGCCGACGCGGTGCTGGCGCAATGGCAGGGCGTGCACGGCCTCGCTCAAGCGCCGACACGCACGGAAAAGGTCGACGGTCAGAGCCGAAAAGTCTGGTCCGATGGCAAAGGCCGCGACGTGGTCGAGGCATACAGCATTGCCGGCATGGGCCATGGCACACCATTGCAGGCGAGCGGCGACAATGCTCTCGGCAAAGCAGGGCCGTTCATGTTGGATGTCGGGATTTCCTCGACGCGCCACATCGCCCGTTTCTGGGGGCTGACGAAGCCAGAGGTACGACGCACGGCGAAAGCCAAGGCCGCTTCAGGCACTGCATTGCAGCCTTTCTCGCCGAAGGAAAAACCGCGAGCTGTCCGTGTCGATCCGGCCCCGGAGCCTGTCAATCCGCCAGGCGGTCCGGCGGGCGGGATTACCAAGGTCATTGAGGACGCGCTGCGGGCAGCGGGATTGATGCGCTGAGGCTGAGGCTCCCCCCGCACAAAGGACAAGGGCAAGCGCCAGCATCATTATCGCAGCAGGCCTTCGTCCTCGAACGCATCCCAGCCCTTCAGTCCGGGCGGCGGGCCATCCGTGTCCCGGGCGTTCCTCGCAGTGCGAGCCTGCCCGGTGCCCTTTCCCGCGCGCGTCAGCGCGGCCTTGCCCGCGCCGCGCCGCCTGTTCTCGGCGACCTCCTGGACATCCTGCTCTCTCCACACGGTTGCCAGATCGCGGTCCAGGACGTCCTCGATGTGGCGCGGGTCGAAAACGTGGAAGGTGACAGACTTTGATCGCCCACGCATCTTGACGGTGCGTGTGCCGGTGCTTTGCAGCCGACCGTCCTTGAGCCATTTGTGGCGCTCGCGCGAAGAGATCGTAAGGATATCCTCGACCTCGCGTGGAAGCACAGGCAGCGCTTCCACTCCCTCCAGTGTTTTGGAGATACTGGCAGAGGCGGCCTTGAACGCTTCCGCTTCGGATCTCGACATTCGCAATGCGATGCGGCCCGTCTCGGCCTTGACGTGCTTCCTGACTGCCCATGGCAGCCGGGCTCTGACTTCACGTTCGATCCCCTTGGAGCGCACGGCGGACCCGAGTGTCGCTGACGGCGACAACGGCCATTCGGCAATCAGTTGCGGGGACGGGCTCATGCTTTCCTGGGGCTGGGTTCGTTGGTTCGACGTTAACACGGCGAGAGCCGGTCAAGCCAAGGCAACAGCGAAAAGGGGCAGGTCCGATGAGAACCCGCCCCTTATGGCCGAATCTGAACGTCGCTTTCAGTGCGCCGACAGCACCTTCGGCCCCGCCGCCGTACGGCGACGGGGCTCGATGATCAGAGTGGGCTGGCGTTGCGCGTTCTGTCGCGCTCGGCCTCGATGTCGGTGTAGGGGTCGGCATTGGCATCGAAGCCGGTCCAGCCCCCGGCTTCATAGGCGCGTCGGCGGTCTTGCAGATCGACCGAGTTGGATTCGCCAAGAATACGCTCTGCCTCGTCGGCGAGTTCGTCGCTGACCCTGGCGGTCACCATCGTGCCACCGCGGCGAACGCCCTCCGCATAGACATGCGCATCCCTTTCGGGGACGCCTGACTCGGTCAGCGCCCCGACGATGCCACCGGCAGCGCCACCGACGACCGCGCCGCCAACGGCGCCGACCGCGGTGGCAGCCAGCCATCCTGCGGCCACGACAGGACCGACGCCAGGAATGGCCATGATGCCGAGCCCTGTCAGAAGCCCTCCGGCGCCGCCAATGACGGCTCCGAGACCGGCGCCCCCGGCTGCATCCTCGGCGGCGTTGGAAGTGTCGCCGTCGTCGTACCAGTCGTCCGAATTGTTGGCGACGATGCTGATGTCGGCCTGCGGCACGCCGATTGCCTCCAGTTCGCCGACGGCATCGGAGGCATCATCGTAGTTGTCGAAAAGTCCGGTTACGGTTTTCATGGTCTTGATCTCCTCGATCTGGTTCAGAGGTTCAGTTGGCGCCGGCAACGACGTTGCCCTGATAATCGAGCGCCACGGTCGTGGTCTTGCCATCCTTGGTGGCCTGACCGCGCCAGATGCCCTGGTCGTCTTTGGTTAGCTTGGACACGCCGGAGAAGCCGGCATCCTGAATGCGGCTCTTGGCCTGATCCTCGGTGAAGCTGTTGGCACCCGGGACCGGGGCGGCCGGATTGGTGGTGTCGGTCGTGCTCACGGCAGGGGTGGTGGAGCTGGTGGTCGACGATGCATTGTCAGCGGAAGCGATCTTCTCGACCATTTCCTGATGCATTTTGAGCGTCGGCAAGGTCTCGGAGGCGAAGGTCTTCAGCTGCGCGTTGTCGCCGTCCTTGGCATAGCTCTCGAACAGCGTGACCGCCTCCGAATGCGCATCGCGCTGCATCTGGACATAGGGCTTGTCGACGGCATCGTTGGCATTCTGCAGAGCCTCCAGATCGGCCTTGTGCTTGGCGTCCAGCTCCGTCGGCACTTTCAGCTTCTGTTCGCCAGCGATGGTCGCAAGCTTGGCGTTGGCGGCGCCGTGATCGTCGATCATCTTCTTGGCGAAATCCTTGACGCCTTGATCCTGGGCCTTGCCTTCTGCGATCTTGCTGGAGTCCACTTCGAACAGGCCGCCGATGGCAGCCTTGTCGACAAAGTCCTGAGCGCTGTCGGCGGCGAAGGCGGGCAGGGCGAAGACCATGGCAGTGGCGGTGGCCAGCGAAGCTAGAAGAACACGTGTTTTCATGGACAGAGATCCTCGTTGGGGCACACATCGTGCTGTGAGCCTAACCAGTGCGGCCAAGCTTTGTTCCGCCGCCCAAGCGTTATAACCGGGAGGGTCGATGCCGCGATGATGGCCCCTCATCCTCGGCTTTTTGCGCCTTTGCCATGTCGACGCTGAGGACAGCGGCCGGCTGGACGGGCGCCTTGCAAGTCGATCAAAAAGGGAAACGAGGCCCTTGGCCGCCGGCAAATGAACACCGCCCGCGGTGGCCTATCGAGGTTCAGCGATCGTTGCGTTCGAGGCGGCGCGCAACCTCTGTTTGTGCGACCTGCAGCAGCGTGTCTATTTCGAACATCGCCGCCGCATGGCCGCCGTCGCGAATGACACGGCGGGCGCGGTGGAGCGGGTCGGAGACCGTCCGCAGCGTTTCAGCATGGCTCGATCGATTCGACAAATGCGTGCCCTCCATCAGCCACAACCGTTGGATCGGGAGAGTGTTCCCAAAGTTGGCGGCCGGCCGGGTGAATGACTGTGAGCGCAGGCGGCGGAACCATCCTTGTCCGTTGGCCGTTCCCCCTGCCTCAACGAGAGGAACAGCCATGGCCGACAACGACACCCCGAAGGATACCGCGAAGGAAACCCCGAAGGACACCCCGAAGATGTCCGCCCGAGAGGCCCAGGAGGCCCTGGAGAAGCAGGTCGCATCGCTGAAGCGCGAGATCAGCAAGATCAACCGGTCGCTTGCCGACCGTGCAGTAGATGCCGTCGGCGAAGCCGGCGGCTGGTATGGCAGCGCGACCGAGCGCGCGGCACGGGCAACGCAGCAGCTGAGATCGCAGGCGCAGACGGTGTCCGAAGCCGTCCAGCAAAATCCCGGCACCATCAGCAGCGCTTTCGTGCTTGGTGGCATTGCCGGGTTGTTGATCGGCATGCTGCTCGGGCAAAGCCAGGAACGCGACCGAAGCTGGTTCTAGCGGCGTATCTTACGAATATTGCGCCCGCCGGCTTTGCTGGCGGGCTTTGTATGGACGCCAGATCACTGTGGCTTTGAGTGAAAAACTCCCCGCTCGGGTAAACGGGATTTGTGGTCGCCGCCGCCTGCGTGGCGCCCTCGACAGGTGAGTTGAGTTTCCCTGCCGCGGTCGTATGTTGTTGACCGTAGTGGAGGATCACAAATGCCCATTCGACGCAAAGCCACCGAGGCCGGCGTTTTGCAGCCATCCGAACTCGAGCTGTTGGGCCGTGTATTCGAGCAGCTTAAGCGCGACGGTCAGTCGCCCGAAGCACGCGACGCCATCGCATCCCGGATTATCGCGAACTATATGGCCGGCGTGGTCGACGAAGCCGAGCTCGTCAGTCTTTCGAGGCAACCGCTGGGCCGGTAGTGCGCTTTCCATTGCGGGTTCAGAAGAGTTTCAGGTCGTCAAATCAGAGGGATAAGGCAATGCCGGCTGACCCACCGATAGAGCGACGGTCGCATATCCGTGATCTTGTTCTGAAGGAAGCGACAATCCGCGTTGGCGACGCCAGTATCAATTGTCTGGTTTGCAACCAGCACGCTCACGGTGCGGAGCTGCGGGTGAAGGCCGATATCGCAATCCCCGACCGTTTCGTCCTTCACGTGCCTGTCGATCATACCAGCTATCGCGCCGTGGTGCGGTGGAGACGGAACGAGCGACTTGGGGTGCAGCTTGATTCGGGAAGGCAGGCGTAGAGGGCGATAGCCGGGACGGATGCAGGGTTGATGGGACAAGGCAGGGCTCGTTTGCGGCACGAACGCTTCTTTCTATGCTACTTGCGATTTGCAATCAGTTGCTATAGCGTCTGACTGCTTGCAAATTACAAGCGGTTAGTCCGTGAACCGACTATGTGAAGGCGCTGCTTATGGCCAAACTTATCTTGGGAATGAACGTTTCCATCGATGGCTATGTCGATGACCTTGCCGGAAATCTGGTCATGGGCGCACCAAGCCAGAAGCACTTCGAGTACTGGATCGAGACGATTCGCAACCATACCGGCGCTGTGTATGGCCGCCGGATGTACGAGGTCATGCGCTATTGGGACGGTGATCACGCGGAATGGGACGCTCCGCTTCGCCAGTTCGCGACACTCTGGCGCAAGCTGCCCAAATGGGTCGTTTCGCGCACACTTTCACGGGTAGGCCCAAACGCCACCCTCATCTCCGGCGATATTGAAGCGCAGATTCGCGAGATCGCGGCCCGCACGGAGGGTACCCTGAGCGTTTCCGGTCCGGAACTGGCCGGCCTTATGACCAGGCTGGGGCTGATCGAGGAATATCACCTGCACGTGAGGCCGTTCGTGCTCGGCAAGGGCAAGCCTTTCTTCCACGAGGCAAGGCCTGCGCTGCAACTGGTGTCGAGCACATTGATCGATGACGATACGGTTCATATGATCTATGCGCCGCGAGGCTGAACGATAAGGCGCTTCAGCGCCAACATGCGAACCAAGCGCGAGAGGGCCTGGTCCCGGCCTTCGCACCGAGGTCTCACATGTCAGCTTGCGTGCTGGGTACCCAAGCAGCAGAGGGTCTGCTGTCGGCCGAAAATCTCCCGGTCAGCAATGCGCCCCATGCCGGTCAAAGAGGCCTTGCCGCCGTTCCTCCATAAGCAGACATTGCAGACCTACAAGGACATCGCTTTTACGCCCGAAGCGCCGCTTCGGTTGGTCCTTCAGTGACCTGGCGGCCCCAACCTAGCCGCCTTTCCAGGCCTGCGTCATTATCGTCCAGCAGTTCAGGATCCTGCGTGCGCCAGCCGGGTCCGTCGGGTCGGCCGGCCGCACAGTTTTTTCATCCCGCTGGAACATTGGCGAAGGAATGCAGTTGGTGTCGCTGCAGATGCCGCCGCGTGGTGCCTGTGGGCGATTGGTGGCAACACCTGATCGGCCGCCGCTCCTTTACGAGGCGGCTTAGCGTGTGAGCCAATCCTGCAGCAAAGGCCTAGGGATTGGAACGACCAACAGGAGGCAGTCATGAAGCACCAGACACTCGATCAACTCCAGTCAGTCGCGGACATCAGTCCACTATCGCCGGCTCTGCTGGCTACAAGGACGCAACGGATAGAGCGGTGGGCGGAACTGCTCTATCGAAATCCGACGCGCTCCCTTGTGGCTCTCACCGGGACTGAGCATCTGCATCCCTCTGTCCGCGGAGAAGCGCGCGCGGTCGGATCGGCGATCAGTGTCGCCTTTGACGATCCACTGCTGCGTGCATCGGGCATGCAATCGGATACCTACGGGGAAGCCAGACGCTTCTTCGAACTCTCCGATTGGCAGTTGCATGAGATCGTCTGCAGTTGCCACACCGGCGCCACCATGCAGGCTGGCTGGGCCGCCGGGCGTGTCCGCAGGGTTCTCAATGGGAGCAAGATATTGGCTTGGCTGAGAAAAGGATTCATGCCGCACTGAGACACAGCGCTTGCGCCTGAAAAAGCATGCAGGCTCCAGCAGAGATTGCGTCGGCTCCGCGAAGGCATGGCTGACCTCAATGGAGTAGGGCGGCCGAGTTGCTTGCGACTTCAGAAATGACGTTCACCATTGCTTAGTGGACCTCGTCAGGGTGATCGGCAATTTCGTGAATAGCGAGTGCCAGCGCCAGTTTCGACCAACCGGTCGGCAGCGCCCTCGTGACCAAGCGGGGTTACTTATCCTCGGTGCGTCACATGTGCGCTTCGTCAGCGGTATAGCCTGCCAATCCCTCCACAGCCGTTTTGACGCTGCGAAAAGCTCGAGGCGTGAGGGGGCAATTTAACCCAGGAATCCCGAAAACGGACCTTCCGGTTTCGGCCCCGAAATTGAAATTCGAGGCCCGCCCCATCACCCCGGAAAAATCGTAAACCCGCCATCCACCCGCAGCACCTGCCCGTTGATAAACCGCGCCCGCGGGCCAGCCAGAAACGCCACCGCCTCGGCGATCTCCTCCGGCTCGGCATAGCGGTTCAGCGACTTCTTGCTGGAATCCATGCGCTCCGGATCGACCACGCGGGTCGCCTGGAAGCGTGCCGTCTTGGTGGCGCCGGGGCTGACCGCGTTGATGCGCACGCCGTCGTCGATCAGTTCCTTGGCGAGACAGCGCGTGTAATGCACGACCGCGGCCTTCAAGGTGGAGTAAACGACCTCGGGCGAGCAGCCGAGATGTGCCGCCGCCGACGCGATGTTGATGACGGAGCCGCCGCCGCGCTGCTTCATCGGCGGCACGAAGGCCTGGCAGACCAGCATCGTGCCGATCAGATTGTTCTCGGTGAGCACGCGGATGTCGTCGAGTTCGATGTCGAGGGCGTTGTTCGGGTTCGGCTTGCCGCCCCTGGCGCCGATGTCGCCGCCGGCGCAATTGACCAGCACATGCACGTCGCCGAGATCGGCCTCGATCCTGCGCTTCATCTCGGCCACCGCCTTCTGGTCACCAATGTTGCCGGTTACCGACGTGACCTTCGTGCCGTGCCGCTTCAGGCGTTCGACCACTTCGCTCAGATTGGCGAACTCGCCATATTTGGCCGGCGCTTCCTCGTCCATGTCGTGGATTGCGACATTGGCGCCGAGTTCGGCCAGGCGCTCGGCCATCACGCGGCCGAGGCCACGGCCGGAGCCGGTTACGAAGGCGGTCAATCCATCGAGTTCACGTGCCGTCATCGGATATTCTCCATCAGTTTGCGCATGTTGGCGGCGCTGCGCCGGATCATGTCGAGCTCATAGGAAACCAGTGAGACGTCGTCTTCGCGCTCCCAAGGCGTGCGGGTGTCGGCATCGTCGGGCAGCCGGTTGCGCTGCGCGGCCGCCAGGCAGGCGGCAAAGTCGCGCGCCGTCTTCGGGGGATAGCCGCGCCACCAGTCGTCGCTGAGATAGCGGACATGCCGGGCCTCCAAGGCGCCCGGTTCGAGAACGGCGGTCATGCGATCGTGGTGTTGGCCAAGAATGGCGAACAGCTCGGCAAACGGCACCGCACCGTCGCCGATGGCACAACGGATCAGCCGATAGCCTTCGGTCGTGAACTGCACGCGGTAATCCTTGAGGTGGACATGGCGGACATAGGGGGCGATCACCTTCGTAAAATCGAGCGGCGCTTCGCCGACCGGGAACGTGTTGCCGGTGTCGAAGGTGACGCCGACGTCTTCGCCGCCGAGGGCGCAGAAATCGACAAGTTCCCGGCTGGTAAAGTCCTGGTGGTTTTCGATCGCAAGGACATACCCTTCGGCATTCGCGCGGGGACCCCATTCCACCAATCGCTCTCGAATGATGCCGACGTACTCGCTCCATTTTTCGCCGGCGGCGTTGCGGTCGCCGCAGAGAACCGGCGTCAGCGCCGTCCGGATGATTTTGGCCTTGAGCAGGCGCGCGGCCCGAAACGCATCGTCGAGCGGTTCCCCCACCAGCAGGCCGCCGCTGACGACCGGCGCGATGCGAAGGCCGGCGAGCCGTTCGCGCAGCGCGATCACCGCGTCGTCGGAAAGCTCGCTCAGCCATGGCACCCAGATCTCCAGCACGCGCGCGCCGAGATCGGTCGCGAGCGCGATGAAACCTTCGAGCCCCGCAGGTCTAGGATTGGCGCGTGGCGTGCCGCGGCCCTGGAGGCCGAGATGATAGGTCAGGCCGTAGGGGTTCAGGCCGACCTCGAGTATGAAGCGATCCTTTGAGTCAGGTGTGGTCATCTCAGGCCGGCATCCACGGTGATCGACTGCTTGGTGATCATGCGGCTGTCGTCGGCGGCGAGGAACAGCACCGTGCGCGCGATCTCCTCGCCGAGCAGAACCTTGCGGATCACTTGGCGCTGCACGACCTGGTCGACCGAACCTTGGGTCTTGTACCAAAGCTCCCGCTGCCGGTCGGTGATGACGGCGCCCGGCTCGATGGCGTTGACGCGGATGTTGTCGGGGCCAAACGCCCGCGCCAGCGCGAAGGTCAGCCCGACCACCGCAGCCTTGGCCGCCGCATAGGGCGCCATCTCTGACGCGCCGAAACGCCAGGCGATCGAGGAAAAATTGACGATCGAACCAAAGCCCACTTCCTTCATGTGCGGATGCACGGCCTGAGCGGAAAAGAAGTGGTGCCTGAGGTTCACATCCTGGGCGTGGTCCCAATATTCCTGCGTCACGTCGGCGACCGAGAGGCGATTGTCATCGGCGGCGTTGTTGACCAGCACCGCGACAGGCCCTAGGCGGTCGCGCACCGTGCCGATCGCGGCCTGCAGGGCAGGGATATCGGTCACGTCGCAGCGCAGGAACAGGGGCGCGTGCGCTGCCGCGGCGGCGAGGTCGCGGGCAAGCTGCTCGCCGGCCTCCTGCTGCAGATCGAGAAACGCGACGCGCGCGCCATTGGCGCAGAAGGCGCGGACCGTGTCGGCGCCGATGCCCGACGCACCGCCGGTGATCAGCACGACACGCTCGGACAGGCTCGGATAGGTGGCGAAGGACAAGGCGGAACTCTTTTCAGATCAAGCTTCGGTCAGATCGGGTCAGATCAGGCGTTGGGTCGTCGGGTCGAACAGGCACGCCCGCGCCATGTCGATGCCGAGCGTCACCGTCTCGCCCATAAGCGGCGTGCCGTCGGGGTCGAAACGGCCGGTGATTTCCTTGCCGCCCAGGCGCAGGACGGCCATGGTCTCCGCGCCTGTCGGCTCGACCAGTTCGACCACTGCATCGATCTGCGCGATGCCCGGCTTGCGGCGCGCAAGGTCGGGATCGAAGCGGTAGATATGCTCGGGACGGATGCCGAGCACAAGCTGTCGCGGCGTGTCGGATGGGAGCGCCTGGACGATCGGCAGGCTGGCCGTCTTGCCGTCGGCGGTCTGCAACACAACAGTGGCGTGACCGCCTTCCTGGCTCAGTTCCGCGGCCAAAAAATTCATCGCCGGCGAGCCCATGAAGCCGGCGACGAACATGTTGGCCGGACGGTTGTAGATCGTGGCGGGATCGTCGAATTGCTGGACCTCGCCCTGGTGCATCACGGCGATGCGCGACGCCAGCGTCATCGCCTCGACCTGGTCGTGGGTGACGTAAACCGTGGTCTTGCCGACGCGGTGATGCAGCTTCTTGATTTCGGTGCGCATGTCGACGCGCAGCTTGGCATCGAGATTGGAGAGCGGCTCGTCGAACAGGAACAGTTTGGGATCGCGAACCAGCGCCCGGCCCATGGCGACGCGCTGGCGCTGGCCGCCCGAGAGCTGTCCGGGCTTGCGCCCAAGCAGCGGTTCGATCTGCAGGAAGGCAGCAACTCGACTGACGGCCTCGTCCTGCTGCGGCTTCGGGACGCGGCGGCTTTCCATGCCGAAGGTGATGTTCTCGCGCACCGTCATCGTCGGGTAGAGCGCGTAGGACTGGAACACCATGGCGATGTCGCGGTCCTTCGGCGGCACCGAATTGACCAGCCTTCCGTCGATGCGGATCTCGCCGGAGGTAACAGATTCGAGCCCGGCGATCATCGCCAGCAGAGTGGACTTGCCGCAGCCGGACGGTCCGACCAGCGCGATGAACTCGCCGTTCCGCGCTTCGAGATCGATGCCCTTCAGCACCTCGACCGCGCCGAAGTTCTTGCGCAGCGATCGGATGGTCAATGTCGACATGCGATGCCCTTCTTGGCGGACGGGACGATCGGCGACAGGAGACAGGCTCCGCTCACTGGATCGCGCCTCACTTGACGGCGCCTCACTTGATCGCCCCTTGGGTCAGGCCACGAACGAAATACTTGCCGCCGAAGAGATAGATCAGCAGCGGCGGCAGCGCGCCGATCAGCACGGCGGCGCTCATGACATCGTAGGCGCGCACATTGGTGCCGCTTGCCGTCAGCGCGACGAGCGCTGCCGTGATCGGCTGTTGCTGCCCGGAGGTGAAGACGACGCCGAACAGATATTCGTTCCAGATGCCGGTGAACTGCCAGATCACCGTGACGATCAGGATCGGCGAGGAGAGCGGCAGAATGATCTTGCGGAAGATGCGCCAGAAGCCGGCGCCGTCGATGCGCGCCGCCTTGATCAGGTCGTCGGGGATGCTGACGTAGTAGTTGCGGCAAAACAAAGTGGTGAACGAAATGCCCTGGATAACGTGGATGAGGACGAGCCCGTAGACCGAATTGCTGAGGCCGAGATTGCCGAGGATGAACGCCCACGGCATCAACGAAATCTGGCCCGGAATGAAGACGCCGAGCAGCATGCAGGTGAACAAAGCTTCCGAACCTCTGAAGCGCCATTTCGACAGGATGTAACCGTTCATCGCGCCGACCGCCGTCGAGATGATCGTGGCCGGGATCGTCATCTTCAGGGAGTTGTAGAAGTTGCGCTGCATGCCCTCGCAGGTGCCGCCGATGCAATAGGTGCTCCAGGCCTGGCCCCAGGCATCGAGGCGGAAGCTGCGCGGCAGCGAGATCAACCCGTTGCGCGCGATCTCCTGCTGGTCGCGGAATGAATTCAGCACCACCACCAGCAACGGGACCAGGTAGATCGCCGCGAAGACGACCAGCAGCCCATAGATGGCGAAGCGGGTGAGAAAATGCCGGCGCGACGCGACTGCGGCAGCGCGACGGTCGAGCGACTGGTCCAGGGAGACGTCAGCCATGGCCGGCTTCCTTGCGCCGGCGCCAGACCACCCAGAATGAATAGGGCACCAGCACCACGGCAACAGCGGCAAGCATCATGATGGCGGCGGCCGCACCTTCGCCGATCTGGCCGCGTTGGAACATCAGGTCATAGACGTAGATGGCGGGGAAGGTGGTCGAGATCCCCGGGCCGCCCTTGGTCAGGGCCGCCACGAGGTCGAAGGTCTTGATGGCGAACTGGATCTGGATGACGGCGACCGCCAGGAAGATCGGCGCAATGGTTGGCAGAAGCACCTTGCGATAGATGCGGAACGTCGATGCGCCGTCGATCTGCGCGGCCTTGACGAGGTCCTGATCCACCGAGCGCAGGCCGGCCAGGAACAGCGCCATGGCAAAGCCCGAGGCCTGCCAGACACCGGTGATGATCACCGCGTAGATCGCATAGTGCCGGTCGCTGGCGAGTGCGAAACTGAAGCTCGCCCAGCCGAAACCGCGCACCATGGCCTGGATGCCGTCGGTCGGATTGTAGAGCCAGCTCCAGACCGTGCCGGTGACGATGAAGGAGACGGCCAGCGGATAGAGGAAGATCGTGCGCCAGGCCGCTTCGCCGCGCACGCGCTGGTCGATCAGGATCGCCAGCAGCAGTCCCACCGCCATCGAGCCGACGATGTAGAAAGCGCTGAAGAAAAACAGGTTGTTGTAGGCGATGTTCCAGCGCCGGTTCGCCCACAGCGACGCGTAGTTGTCCAGGCCGACGAAGCCGTAGGTCGGCAGCAGCGAGGAGTTGGACAGCGAGATATAGAGCGTCCAGCCGGTGAACACGAAGACGTAGACGAAGCTCGCCACGAGAGAGGGGCCGAGCACCAGCAAGGGCATCGCGGAGCCCAGCCGCTCGCGCCAGGGGCGGGCGGGCGCCGGTACCGACAGGATCAGGTCGTGATTTGACATTCAGAGCACGGAGATTGGCAGAGCACAGGACTGGCGGAGCGCGGGACCGGGATGGCGGATGGCCGGGTGCGGATGGCGCCCGGCCATTGCCATCTATTTCTGTGCTTCCGCCGCGTCGGCCATCGCGTTGGCGCCATCCTCCGGCGACATGTCCGGCGTCGCCACGAACTCGGTAATGGAGTCCATGATCGCGCCGCGCATCTTCTGCGGGATGGTCATGTTGTGGGCCATCGAGCGGACCAGTGTGCCGTCCTTGATCGAAGCCTGGAGATCCTTCTGCGAGAGCTGCTGGCACGGATTGAAGCCCTTCGACAGATCGATATCCAGGCGTGCGGGGATCGAGCCCTTGGCCTGGTTGAAGACCGTCTGGAAGTCGGGCGACAGGATCAGGCTGGCCAGCAGCTTCTGGCCGTCGATGTAATCCTGGTCCTTCTGCTTGAAGAACACGACCGAGTCCGAGTTGAGGATGAAGCCGGGTTTGCCCCAATCGGTCGGCGCCTGGGCGCAGACATAGTCGGTGCCTTCCTTGAAGCCGGCGGCGGTCAAAAGGCCGATCGTCCAGTCGCCCATGATGTGGAACGCCGCGTCGCCCTTGCCGACCAGCGCCGACATCGAATCCCAGTCGCGGCCGACCATGCCCGGATCCATGTACCTGCTCGTCATCAGGCGCATCTGCGTGAAGGCCTTGACCATCCCCGGGCTGCGCATGGACTCGACATCGCCTTCGACGAAGGCCTTGCGGTAGAGATCGATGTCCTGGCCGTAGAGCACGACCTCGAACACCGTCGAATCCGTCCAGTCGGCGGTCGAATGCGAGATGCAGATCTTGCCTGTGGCGACGATCTTGTCGCAGGCGGCATTGAACTCGGCCCAGGTCTTCGGCATTTCCGCCACGCCGGACGCTTGCATGACCTTGGGCGAGGCCCAGAGCCAGTTGATGCGGTGGATGTTCATGGGTGCGGCGACCCATTTGCCGGTCGGCTTCATCACCGGAAGCAATTCCGGCGCCACCACTTTCTCCCACCCTTCCGAGGCCGCCAACTCGTCGAGATCGGCGGTCATGCCGGTCTCGTTCCATTCGGCGATCTCAGGGCCTTTGAGCTGCACGGCAGGCGGGGCATTGCCGGCGATCACGTCGGCGCGCAGCTTGGCCAGCGTATTGGCGGTGTGGCCGGCAATCGAGGTCTGTTCCCATTTGCCGCCCTTGGCCGTGAACATCTCGCCGAGCTTGGCGATCGCCTGGGCGTCCGATCCGGTCGCCCATTGGTGCAAAAGGTTGGTCTTGGGCTCGGCGAAGGCTGTTCCGGCGAAAAATGTGCACGCAGCAGCGGCCGCAAGCGCGGTCATGACGGACTTCATCGTTTCACTCCCATATCGTGTTGCACGGTTCGTCTCGACCGCTTATGGCCGCGGTTTGAAGCCGCCGCCGGCGAGATGCGTCAATCTCGAGTTCTTTCCAAGATGACATATTGGAGCTATCAGTCAACGATGTTTATGTTGAGCTATGACAAAACCTTCGCTTAGAACCTGGCTGATCGACAGACCCTCCGCGTCGCCGGAGAGCATGATCGTGCGCTGCCTGAGCGAGCGCGGCGCACTCTCGGCGTTGCAGATCGCACGCGCCACCGGTCTGGCGCGCTCGACGGTGTCAACCGCGCTTAACGGCTTGAAAAAGTCTGGAATGGTGATCGAAGCCCCGACCAGCCGCGACGGCATCAGAGGCATCGGCAGGCCAGCCGCGGCGGTGACGCTCAATCCGACAGCGGGCACCTGCGTCGGCATTCACCTGGCTCTTCAGCAGATACGGCTCATCGTCGCCGATGTCTCGCATTCCGTCATTGCCGAACAAAATATTCCAATGGCGCTGGACTACCAGCCGCAACAGGCGGCCCAGGCGGTCAAATCGGCGATTGCCCAATCCTACAGGGAAAACGGTCTGCCGGTAGCGGGGCTCCTGGGGGTTGGTGTCTCCGTCTCCGGCCCTGTCAGCCGCGATGGAGTGGTGCTGCGCGCAAGCATGGTTCCAACATGGGCCGGCGTCAACATACGAGATGTGTTCGGACCCGTCCTGGAACAGCCGATCTTCGCCGACAATGAGAGCAACTGCGCGGCCATTGCCGAGCTGATGTGGGGTGCGGCCGTCGGCCAGGACGATTTCGTGCTGTTCAAGATCGATCTGGGTGTCGGCGGCGCCATTGTCCAGCATGGCCGGCTGGTGACGGGCGTCGCCGGCGGCGCCGGCGAATTCGGGCACATCAGCATCGATCCCGGCGGCGACCTTTGCCGCTGCGGCAATCGCGGATGCCTGGAGCTCTACGCGAGTTTTACCCGGCCGCTGGAACAGATTTCGCGTGTCGTTGGGCGGCAAGTCACCATGGACGATGTCATCGCCATGGCCGAGCAGGGCGACGTCAGGGCGTTGCGGATGATCGAGGATACCGCCGAGATCGCCGGCCGGGGTCTCGGCCTGATCGGCTCGGTGCTCAATCCGCCGCTTATCATCATCGGCGGCCACATGGCTTTGGCAGGGGACATTCTGTTGACGCCGCTGATCGCGTCCTATGAACGCCACACGCTGATCAAGTCCCGGGATGTCGCTCCCGCGCTGCGCACGCGCATCATCGTTGGCAGGCACACCGAGAACGATGCCTTGCTGGGCGCGGTCGGCCTCGTTTTGAGACACCAGACGAAGGAACTGTCGCTGGGGTGATCGTCAGGACCTGCCTGTGCTTGTTCAAGTCAATTGCACGTGTCGGCAGCCTTGAGCGCTTCGGCGCGGGACGATTTGGGCAAATCCGCGATCCGCCGGACAGAAGCGTAAAACCTCGGATAGTCGCCGGAACACAGGTCGAACAAGCGAAGAAAGGCCGGAACCTGTTCACCGTAGACAGAAGTTGCGGCGAGCTTGGCGTTGTTGATCGGGGCAGCGAACCAGGCGTCGTATCCCCGGTATCCCGCCCAGTGCCTGTCGCGCATCCGCCGATAGCGCGCCCGCATCCTCTCGATCGCGGCTGCCTTGGCAGTCGCCATCTTTTCCGGGGTGCGGGGACTACCATAGACCTGCCTTAGCTCGTCGCGCGTCTTCGCCACCAGTCCAAGAAAATCGGCGCTGCGCTTGCGGTCGGCTTCGTATCGGCGCAATCCGGCCCGGTCGCCGGCGGCGCGGAGCCATTTCCTGACGCCGCTGGTTTCGACGGCAACGGCGAACGCCTCGTTGAATGCGGAATCGCCATCCACATAGAGGCGCTGATGCGCCAGCTCATGAAAAACAAGGCTGGCGAGATAGGTGTCGTCCTGACGCAGCATGGTGCTCAGTAGCGGGTCACTCGACCAGCCAAGCGTGGAATAGGCGGTGACGCCCGAGACATAGACGTCCAGCCCCTGTCTTTGAAGTTCGACTGCGTTCTCAGTCGCGGATTTCCGGGAGAAATAGCCCCTGTATGGAACGCAGCCGAAGACCGGAAAGCACCATGTTCGTGGCGCAAGCGAGAATTGCGGCGCGGCAAAAACGGCCCAGGTCACGGCATCGCGATGGATGTCGACATAGCTGCGGTAGCTGCTGTTTTCGGGCAATGCCAGCTCATCTGTCGCAAACCGTCTTATGGCGCTGGCCGACGTCAATTTGGCGCGCAATGCCTCGGGCGTCGAAGGATCACGGATGAGTTTTCCAATATTTTTGCGGGCGGCCATGATCTGCGCGTGACCCTGCAACGACTGCGCGTAGTAGGAAATGCTCGTGCAGCCGGTCGCCCCGGACGCCATGACGACCGCGGCAAGCATCCGAAGAACGCGCTTCACTGTTTGCCCACCTTGCCCATCTCCCCATGCAGCAACGTCCTGGTCCCCCCTCAAACAGGAGGCACCGGTTTCCGTCAAGAGCTGCAGGGGCAGGGGGTGACACCGACCTGGGCAGGGGCAATGCGGGCATTCGCCTAGGATTGACGAAAGTCCACCGCAGGGCGGAGCGGGCGAGATACGGACCGTCCGTCGAGACGCGGTTCCCCCAAGCTGCCGCGCGCTACTGGTCCGAAAACTTCACGCTCACGCCGCGCTGGCGAAAATAAGCCTGCATCAACTTACGGCCCGAGCGGTTGTTCTGGGCCAATTTGGCCGGATCGAACACCGCCTGTTTTGCGCCCTCTCGTGTCAGCGCAGCCTTGAGCGTCGCGATATGGGCGTCGATGTCGGCATTGTCCGCCCGCAGCGAGGCATAGATACTTTCGGTCGCTTCGGCCACAGTCGGTTCGCTCACAGATGTCGTCCTTTGGTTGGTTGGGCGGCGGCTTTACCACAGATTTGCGGCTCCGACGATATCGACTGAACCGTCAGAGCACAGCGCCCAGGGCGCAAAACCGCAAAACGTATGTATTCGGCCCTGCTAAACATTGCCCGGCAGGCGAATGGGTCTAACTATCGCTAGGAAACGGGGGGAATCACGTGGCTGCCAATCGTCGAAACGACATCTCATCGTCCGAGGGGGGGCTAGGACGGATTCTTGCGGCAGGCAATGCCCATCCGCGCACAGCTCTGCCTACCGTGGCAACCATCGTCACGACAGTAGCTGCGCTGTATTTCGGTCGTGAGGTGTTCCTTCCCATTGCCATCGCGCTGCTTTTGACCTTTGCTCTGGTGCCGATGGTCTCCGCACTGAAGCGTGTCGGCTTGCCTCGGCTGCCCGCAGTGCTTCTGAGCGTGATTGGCGCATTCGCGGCCCTGGGCCTGTTCAGCTTCATTGTTGCGACCCAGGTAAGCGAGCTTGCTCAGAACATTTCCGTCTACCAGACAAACATTCTGACCAAGGTGCGTTCCCTCAAGGAGACGGGCGTTGGTGGCGGCATAATTGCCAGGCTGAGCGGGGTGATCGAGCGTGTCGGTCAGGAGATCGACAAGCAGGATGTGGCGCCGCCTGCGGCCGACAAGCCCCGGCGCGAGCCTGTTCCCGTCGAGATCGTCGCCCGCGAGAGACCTCTGGAGGTATTGCAGAACATCATCGGACCGTTGATCAGCCCGCTGGCATCAGCTGGCCTGATCATCATCGTCGTCATCTTCATGTTGCTTGAGCGCGAGGATCTGCGCGACCGGTTTATCCGCCTCGTCGGCTATGGCGACCTCCATCGCACAACGCAGGCATTGCAGGATGCCGGCAAACGGGTTGGCCGCTATCTGATCATGCAATTGGTGGTCAATATCGTCTACGCGATACCAATCGCGATTGGCCTTTGGGTGCTCGGCATTCCCAACGCGCTGCTGTGGGGGTTGCTGGCACTGGCGCTGCGCTTCGTTCCCTATATCGGCCCTGTTATCGGCATGCTGCTGCCCTTGTTTCTGGCCTTGGCGGTTGCGCCCGGCTGGTCGCTGGTGCTGTGGACCGCCGCACTGTTTGTCGTCATGGAATTGGTAACCGGCAACGTCATCGAACCGTGGCTCTATGGCTCGCGCACGGGACTTTCTCCTTTGGCAATCATCGTTGCGGCAATTTTCTGGACATGGTTGTGGGGGCCGCTCGGCCTGGTCCTTTCGACGCCGCTGACAGTTTGCCTCGTCGTCCTCGGGCGACATGTTCCGCAGTTCGAATTTCTCGACGTCCTGTTTGGCAACGAGCCCGTCCTTGAAGCTCACGCCCGGCTCTATCAACGGCTCCTGGCCGGCGATCCCGACGAGGCAACTGACCATGCCGAGGAGATCCTCGAGGAGAAGTACCTGATCGATTTCTACGACACGGTCGCCATTCCTGCTCTCCTGTTGGGCGAGCAGGACCGCATGCGTGGCGTGATGGGCGATCAACAGCGAAGGCAGGTGGCGGCGAGCGCCCAAATTCTTGTGGCAAATCTTGCCGACGATGCACAGGAAGAGGCAAGCGAGGAAGATGCGCCGACAACCATCTCGGAAGGGAGCGCGAGCAAGGAAACAGATGGCGTCGAAGAGGAAGAGATCGAGCTGCCCGACGGCAAGGACATGTCGGTGCTTTGTGCCGGCGGTCGCGGCGAACTCGACGATGCCGCTGCCGCCATGCTCGCTCAGGTGCTGGAGGTGCAAGGTGCTACGGTGGCGAAGGCCAGTTTTGTCGATATGGAGCCGGCAGGTATTCGTCGTCTCGAACTAGAGGCGATCGACACCGTCGTGGTCGGTTTCCTGAACCGGGATTCGCTCAAGCATGCCCGCTTTCTGGTCCGCAGACTGAAGCGCGCCAAGGCAGGTTTGAGAATTGGGATTGTGTTCTGGTCAGACGCGGAGCAGGGCGATGTCGGGCAAGAAAGGCAAGCTTTGGCCGCCGACATCAGCGCCGATTTCGTAGCGCACGGCATGGTCAACGCTGTGCTTGGCGCACTTTCTCCAGCGCCGGCCGTTCCCCTCAAAGTCGTTTCGAAACGCCGCGATCGACGCCGTCCGGCCCCTCGAAAACGGATCCCGGCCCAGGCAACGGCCGCAACAGCCTAGCCGCACCGCCATGTCTCAGATTGCCGCGCCGGCGCTGGAATGCCTGGTGAGACGGCAAGATCGTCCCCCACTCGCAAGCCATGGAACAATCTCGCGGCCTTGCGGTTCCTAACATCGAAGGAGACCCCCCATGCTTAGATTCCTTATCCGCCTTGGCGCGATCTATGCAGCGTTCCAGATCGGCAGAGAGTTCGGCCGCAAGGAGACCGAAGTCGTGCTCCTGCCGCCGCCCGTTGACTACGAGCGGCACCCGACGTCAAGAAACGAAACCGAGTTCGGAGAGACATAGGACTGCTCAATCTGTCCGGTCGATCTGGCCCATGCTGGCGCGCGGGGCGCATTATCGTGCGAACGGACCGGCCACTTGGCTGTGCCAGGATCGATCCTCGCAACGCACTAAGCCGCTATCTCTGCCGTTCAAACGCGGCACAGCGAGGTTGACCGTGCGTCGAGGAATGAGTCTCTCGCAGATCTTGGCGTTGAGCCGATGGAGAAGGCATGATCAGCACGGGCAAGGCACGACCCTAAGAAAGTGGAAGGGAAGAAGCACTGGTGCTGTCAATTGCCAGGGAGACCGGCATCACCGAGGATCACGGGCGCGAACTTGTTCGCCTGATCGGCACCGGCCGCAATTCGCTGCTCCGTGAGGCGCGGCAGCTGCTCCGGCAGCGCCTGGCTAATTTAGACCAAAGGTGCTCAGAGCACGGCTATCCCGTCGCCTTATGCTGCCCGGCGGTCATCGCTTTGAGAGCCCGGACCACCTCTGCAGGTCCGGCTGGTTTCATCACTCTTACGCCAGACGAGAACGCTTCGGGGGTTTCCTCGATCCCCAGGCCGGAATAGACGATGAAAGGAACCGCCCGCCCTGCCAAGGTTTTTGCCGCGTCAACAGCCTCGCCGTCCGACAGCCTGACGTCCAGGATCGCTGCGGCGGGGGTATGGTCCGCAAGAAAACGTTTCGCCTGGGAACATGTCGCCGCCAATGCCACGGCAAAGCCCGCCTCCGAAAGAGTGGACTCCATATCCAGTGCTATCAAGGCTTCGTCGTCGACGACAAGGACCAAGGGTTTGCCCATGCGCGGATGATCGCACGTTTGTAGATGGAAGACGAGTCGAGGCTACGACCCTTCGGGTCCGGTTCCCGTACGCAGCGGGTCGAGATCGCGAGCAATGGGAACCAACTGATCCAAGCCGCATTATATTTGGTTGGACTGGACAAGGTGTTTGGGATGCATGAAGCAACACAGGCGACTGTTGTCGCCTTCGAAAACCCGGGAGTGTCCAGCAATGACAGTCTGGATTTCGATTACAAGGATTTCTTCGAAAACGGCGCCGTTGCCCTCCATCTGGTGAACGCAAACGGCGTGATCGTGCATGCCAACCAGGCTGAGCTCGACCTTCTCGGCTATCCCGCAGAGGACTACCTCGGTTGCCACATCGCCGAGTTCTATCCCGACCGGGACGTCATAGAGGACATTTTGGGTCGCCTTGCCAATGGCGAGAAGATCGTAAGATATCCGGCGCGATTGAGGGCCAGCGATGGATCGATCAAGCACGTCGAAGTCACCTCAAGCGGACATTTCCGGGACGGCAAGCTGATCAACACCCGGTGCTTCACGGTCGATGTAACCGACTTGGTACACACCCGCTCGGAGCTCAGGCAGCATGACAGTACCTATCACCAGATACTCGACGGCCTACCCGTCGCCATTTACACGACCGATCAGGATGGGACGATCACCTACTACAACCGCGCCGCGGCCGATCTGGCAGGCAGGGAGCCTGAAATCGGCAAGGATAAATGGTGCGTGACGTTCAAGCTGTTCACTGCCGACGGCAAGGAATTGCCGCACGATGAATGCCCGATGGCCATCGCGCTCAAGGAGAATAGGCCGGTCCGCAATCAGCAAGCTGTTGCGCAGCGTCCCGATGGATCGTTTTTTCCGTTCCTGCCCTACCCGACACCGCTGCGGGACGAGCACGGCGCTCTGATTGGCGCCGTCAACATGCTGCTGGACCTGACGGACCGCCAACGCGCGGAAGAAACCAGGCAGCACCTGTCGGCGATCGTGGAATCCTCATTTGACGCTATCGTCAGCAAGGATCTCAACACCATCATAAAAAGCTGGAACCAGGGCGCCGAACGGCTTTTCGGCTATACCGCCGACGAAGCGATTGGCAGGTCGGTGACCATGCTGATCCCCGAAGACCATCAGGACGAGGAACCCCGCATCCTCCGACGCATTCGCCGCGGCGAACGCGTCGAACCATTCGAAACGACCCGCCAGCGCAAGGATGGCAGCCTGGTTCCGGTTTCGCTGACGATATCGCCCGTGCGTAACGCAACTGGGCAGATCACCGGCGCATCGAAGATAGCGCGAGACATCACGTCGACGAAGGAGAATGAGTATCGCATCCGCATGCTGATGCGCGAGGTCAACCACCGGGTGAAAAACCAGTATTCGGTCATCCTGTCGATGATCCGGGAGACCAACAAGCGATCGGAGACGCCAAAACAATTTGAAACCCAGGTGCGCGAGCGCATCATGGCGTTGTCACGATCTCACGACCTGCTTGTATCGGCGGATTGGAAGGGTGCCACGATCAGCGACCTCTTGGCGGCCCAGGTCGAGCCTTTCCCGCGGGGGGATGTGATCGAAATGTCGGGCCCATCATTGGTGCTCAGTCCCAACGCAGTTCAGTATCTCGGGATTGCCTTCCACGAACTGGCGACCAACTCGGCCAAATACGGCGTGCTCTCAGGGGACAAGGGCCGGATTTCGGTCACATGGGGCATCACCGGTTCCGGTGCTTCGAGGCTCTTTCACCTCACCTGGGCCGAATCCGACGGTCCGCAGGTTCAGACTGTCGGACAAGGTGGCTTTGGAACCGTCGTGCTGAAGCGGGTTGCGCCCGCAGCGGTCAGTGGGCAGGGAAATCTTGAACACGGTCCGCATGGCATAACATGGAGCTTGGAAGCGCCTTTGGCTTCCGTGGCAGCTTCTGCCGTCCATGAAGCTTAGAAGCACGAAGCAGCCCGGCGACGAGCATTCGTCAATTGGAAGCCCTTGATGCGGCCTTCGTCGAGCGGAAACCCCGTTTCCGCTAAAGATCGCCAGAGCCATTGCTAAAGTCGACAGAGCAAATCACCGGCAGAGGGCGCATTTCGTTGCACGGAACGGGACAGGACCGGCGTAGCCAGAGGCGAGGTAACTATGGACATCGACGAGTTCCGTGCGACCCTTCAGGGAGTAGAGCCCCCGGCGAATCTTGGGATGGCGCTCCACGCTCTATGGTGGGATAGACAGGGCGATTGGGAGCGGGCGCATGAGTGTGTGCAGGCCAACGAATCTGATCCGGCCTCTGTATGGGTTCATGCCTATCTGCACCGCAAAGAAGGCGACCTTTCTAATGCAGCCTACTGGTACCGCCGCGCCGGGCAGCCTGTGGCAACTGGCAAGCTAGACGCAGAGTGGGAGTCGATTACAGAATCACTTCTTGCAGGATAGTGAGGGGTCGCCCAAGGGGCAGCCTAGCGCCTCATCGCCCCCGTAGAGGCGAAACTCACCTCCGCCCGATGGGATCGGCTGGAGCCCAGGAGGTCCGAACGTTTCCGCATAAATTGATGCAGCGAGATTGTTCTCGCGATTCCGTAAGGTCTCTGTTTAATAAGCTATATCTAATATTGACTACTTTCTGTCGCTCAAAAGTCGCAGACTTCATTTTACTGATCACCGTTAGCTTCTTGGTAGCTCTCATGACTATAAACCTCTTGCGGGCGAATAGCTTTCATGCTGCCTTCGCGCACTCAGGAATCAGGAAGCTTAGGCATGGCGGAGCGGATTGCGCGTGATGGGTTTTGGGTTTTGCATCTCGCGCGCTTGCCGCAAGTCGTGTCGCTTCGCTCCAGCACTTCCGCCTTGATGATCCTAACTGTTGCCCTTGCGCTGAGCGCCGCGCCGGCTCGGGCCGATGGCGGCAATGGTAGCAGCGCAGGCGCTGGACAAGGTGGCGTTGACGGCGCGCTCGCGAGTGCCTCGGGTCAGAATGCCGCCAATGGCGCGACCGCTGGTGGCGGTGGTGGCGGCATTGACCTCACGACGGGTGACGGGGCGCCAGGAGGATCGGGAGCGGTAAGTGGGACAGCCAACAACCCAAATGGCGTTGCCGGTGCCACTGGTGCTACGGGTCTGGTCATCTCGACAGACGGGACCATTGCAACCAGCATCAGCGGCGGGGCCGGCGCTTTGGGCTCCCCTGGCACGAATGGCGTCGTCAGGAGCGGCGGCGGTGGCGGTGGCGGTGTGGGCGTCAGTGCCACGGCCGACGTTACAGTCACTGGCACAGGATCGGTGAGTGGTGGCACTGGCGGCCGAGGTGGGACCAATGGCAACAGCGGCAGCGGTGGTGGCGGCGTCGGCATATTCTCGTCCGCAAACGTGTTTGTAGAGGCGGGCGGCAGCGTTACCGGCGGCACGAGTCTCTCCACAATTGGGGTCCAAGCAGGTGGTGGCGGCGGCGCAGCTGCCATCGTCCTGATGGGCGGCGGGACAATCCAGAACAGCGGGAATCTGCTCGGGGGTGCCGGTGGAAGAACAGTTCTCGGCGGCGGTGGGGACGGTGGCGCCGCTGTTCTGCTGCTTTCAGGTGGAACCGTCATCAACAAGCTAGGTGCGACGATCGTTGGCGGCAGTGGCGGTCAGGGCTCCTTGGCAGGCGGCGATGGCGCCGCAGGGATCAAGGGCGCCAACATCGCGGTCATCAATGCGGGTACGATCAGCGGCGGTGCCGTCGGCACCGGTGGCGGAACGCCGGCAGCCGGCAAAGCCATCCAGTTCACCGGCGGCGTCAATTCGCTGGAGATTCAGGCCGGCTCCACCATCGCAGGCAATGTGGTCGCTTTCAGCGCCGCGGATACATTCAAGCTGGGTGGCGATATCAGCGCCAGTTTCGGTGTGTCGCAGATCGGCGCTGGCGCCAAATATGACGGGTTTGGGTTCTACGAGAAAACCGGAAACAGCACCTGGACCCTAACGGGGACGACAACTGCCGTCACGCCTTGGACCTTGTCCGGCGGGATCCTGCAGATTTCGAACAATGACAATCTGGGCGCCCTCTCGGGCGGCTTGACCTTCGACGGCGGCACGTTGCGCACGACCACCAGCTTCGCCACCAATCGCAATGTCCTGATCAATTCGACCGGCGGGTTCGACACGGTGGCAGGCACGCAGTTGGACGTGTCAGGCCAGGTGACCGGCACCGGCACACTGGTCAAGAGCGGCGCCGGCACCCTCAACGTCACCAATTTGTCCAACAGCTATACGGGTGGCAACATCGTCAATGCAGGAACGCTTGCCGGCAACACCGTGGCGATCCGTGGCGACATCCTGGACAACGGCGCTGTCTCGTTTCTCGACCTCGGCCCCCACACCTTCGGCGGAAATATCTCCGGCTCGGGCAGCGTCGACATCGAAGGCTTCGGCACGCTGACGCTGACCGGTGCCAACACCCACAGCGGCGGCACGAAGGTCGGGACCGGCAAAAGCATCTCGGTCGCGTCGGACCAGAATCTGGGTGCCGCGACGGGCCTGCTGACACTCGACGGCGGCGAACTCGGCACGACAGCAAGCTTCGCCATGAGCCGCGATGTCAACCTCACTTCCGCCTATGGCTACTTCCGCGCGGCGGCGGGTACGACGCTGACCGCCAATGGCGAGCTGAGCGGCGTGGGCGGCGTCTACAAGGAGGGCGCCGGCACCCTGGTGCTCAAGGGCGACAGTAACTATTCCGGCCGCACCACCGTCGACAGCGGCAAGCTTATCGTCGAGGGCTCGCTCGGCAGCACCGAAACGACGGTCAACAGCGGCGGCACGCTGGGCGGCTCCGGCTCGATCGGCGGCGCGGTGATCGTCGCCGATGGCGGTGTGCTGGCGCCGGGGTCCAGCCCTGGCACGCTTACGGTCGGATCGCTCAGCCTGAGCTCCGGTTCTATGCTCGACTACGAGCTCGGCCAGGCGGGCATTGTCGGCGGCGGTGTCAACGACCTGATCGAGGTGACCGGCGCGCTGACGCTGGACGGCAGCCTCAACATCACCGATGTCGGCGGCTTCGGGCCTGGCGTCTACCGGCTAATCAATTATGGCGGCGCACTCACCGACAATGGTCTCGAGCTCGGCAATCTGCCGGCCGGTGTCACGGCCGCCGACCTGACGGTGCAGACCTCCGTCGCCAACCAGGTCAATCTCGTCAGCAGCGTCGGCACCGACTTGCTCTTCTGGGATGGTGACGCGGCCGGCAATGCCAACAATGATCTGGTCGACGGCGGCAACGGCACGTGGACGGCGACAAGCCTGAACTGGACGACGAGCACCGGCCTGGTAACTGGCGCGATGAAGCCGCAGCCCGGCTTCGCCATCTTCCAGACGCTCGGCGGCACCGTCATCGCCGACGGCAGCGCCGGCGCGCTTGCGATTACGGGCATGCAATTCGCCGCCGATGGCTACCGCATCGAAGGCGACGCCATCACGCTTGATGGCGCTGGCGGCGAGAGCATCATTCGGGTCGGCGACGGCACGGTGGCCGGAGCAGGTTACACCGCCACCATCGCCTCCGTGCTAACCGGGACCAGCAGCCTGACCAAGACCGATGCGGGCACGCTGGTGCTGTCCGGCGCCAACACCTACACGGGCGGCACCACCGTCCTGGGCGGCGTGCTATCTGTTTCAGCCGACAACAATCTCGGCGTTGCCGCTGGCGGCCTAACGCTCTCCGGCGGGACGCTGCGCAACACAGCGGCGTTCAGCTCGGCGCGCGACGTCACGCTTTCGTCGGCCGGCGGCACCTTCGACACTGTGGCCGACCTGACCTTGTCCGGTGCGATCTCTGGCGCTGGCAGCCTTGCCAAGACCGGCGCCGGCACGCTGACGCTTACGGGAACGAACAGCTATGGCGGCAACACGTTGGTCAGCGCTGGCACGCTGGTCGGCGATGCAACCTCGATTCGTGGCGACATCGGCAATTCCGGCACTGTCGTGTTCGACCAGGCGGCGGACGCCAGCTTCGCCGGCGATATCTCCGGCACCGGCGCAATGATGAAGGATGGCGCCGGCGTGCTGACGCTGTCAGGCACGTCGCTGCTGGACTGGACCGTCAATCAAGGCGGCCTCGTCTCGGCAGCCGAGCGCTTCGGTGGCGATGTCGCGATCGGCGCCGGCGCCTCCTTCACATTCGACCAAGTCGCCTCCGCCAGCTATGCCGGCGTGTTCTCGGGCGCCGGTACGTTCATCAAGGACGGCCAAGGCACGCTGCTGCTTGCGTTGGACAACTCAGGCTTTACCGGCGCCACTACGGTCAGCGGCGGCACGCTTGCCGCGGGCGCTGCGAACGCGTTCAGTTCCTCCTCGCAGTTTTCCGTCGCCTCGGGCGCCACGCTCGATCTTGCCGGCACGTCCCAGACGATTGCGGGGCTGAGCAACGCCGGAACGGTGCGCATCGCGGGTGGCGTCCCAGGCGACACACTTACCGTAAGCGGCGACTATGTCGGCAATAGCGGCGCCGTCGTTCTCAACGCTGCGCTCGGTGGTGACGGTTCGCCGACAGACATGCTGGTGATCGCCGGCAACACGTCAGGGACGGGTACCCTTCAGGTCGTCAATTTCGGCGGGTCGGGCGCCCAAACGGTCGGAGGCATCAAGATCGTCGACGTCGGCGGCGTCTCGAACGGCAGCTTCTCGCTCGACGGCAATTATACCTTCGAAGGCGATGCAGCGGTCGTCGCGGGCGCCTATGCCTACAGGCTTTACCAAGGCGGCGTCAGCACACCGGCCGATGGCGATTGGTATCTGCGCTCGGCCCTGGTCAACGGCGATCCCGATCCGCAGCCGCTCTATTCGCCCGGCGTGCCGCTGTACGAGGCCTATGAAGGGGTGCTGCAGGCGTTCAATGAACTGGGCACCATGCAGCAACGCATTGGCAATCGGTCGTGGGGCGAGGGTGCTACGCCGCAAGGTGCGGACCTGCCAGGCCAGGGCTCGGTCGACGGCAAGGCGATATGGGCGCGCATCGAAGCTGCCCATGCCGAGATCAAGCCGGAGACGTCGACCTCCGGCACGAACTATGATGTGACCACCTGGAAGCTGCAGGCCGGCGTCGATGGCCTGCTGCACGAAAGCGACGCCGGTACCCTGATCGGAGGGATTACGGCCCACTACGGAACCGCGTCGTCGGACGTCTCCTCGATCTTCGGGGCAGGGTCGATCGCTGCCACCGGCTACGGCGTCGGCAGCACGCTCACCTGGTTCGGCAGCGGTGGCTTCTACGTCGACGCGCAGGCCGAGGCGACATGGTATGACAGTGACATCCGGTCGGCCACGCTGGGCACCACGCTTGCGGACGGCAACAACGGTTTCGGCTACGGACTGAGCGTCGAGACCGGACAGAAGATCGCCCTCAACGGCAACTGGTCGCTGACGCCGCAGGCCCAGCTTGCCTATTCCTCGGTCGACTTCGACACGTTCACCGACCCGTTTGGCGCCGTCGTGTCGCCCGGCAGCAGCAACAGCCTCGTCGGCCGGCTCGGCCTCTCCGCGGACTATGAAGACCAGTGGGTGGACGATGCGGGGCAAGTCAGCCGCACGCACATTTACGGGCTCGGCAACCTTTACTACGACTTCCTCGACGGAAATGATGTCGATGTGTCTGGCACGAAACTGGTCAGCGAAAATCAGGCGCTGTGGGGCGGTGTCGGCCTTGGTGGCTCGCTGAGCTGGGCGGACGGTCGCTACGCCGTCTTCGGAGAAGGAACAGCGCGGACAAGCCTCAAGGATTTTGGCGATAGCCACGCCCTGGGCGCCAAGCTCGGGTTCGCTGTGAAATGGTAGCGGCGATCGAGATGGACATGTCGACCTTGGCTTGAGCGTCGTGTCCGGCACGGTTATGGATCCGGACTTGCGGGCCACCCGGCTCGTCGGCCCTCGGACGTTTCCTTACCGGCTGCCGGCATCAAGTACCAGGCTCGAATCCGAAGCACCCTGGCGCTCGATCACAGGGATGCCAGCGCGCTGGACATGCGCTCCAGCCCTTGGCGCAACAGGGGACGCGGGCAGCCGACATTCAGGCGAATGAAGCCTTCGCCGCCAGGCCCATAGACGCGGCCGTCATAGAGATTAACCCCGGCCCGATCGACAAAGAATTTCTGAATTCCACCCACTCGGCCATCGAGCGCGCACGCGTCCAACCACACCAGAAACGATGCGTCGGGCCGCATGGGCGTGATGCCTGGAAGGTGTTCACCGGCGAACTCGCAAACCAGATCGATGTTGCCGGCGATGTAGCGCGTGAGTTGGTCGAGCCATGCCGCGCCGCTGCTGTAAGCAACCTCCAGGGCCAGGCGGCCGAAAAAGTTCGCATTCACCATGAATGACGCCTGCATTGCGGCAAGAAGCGCCTCGCGGCGCTTTTTGCTGGCTACCGAAATCGTTGCCGAAGGAACCCCGGCAAGATTGAAAGTCTTCGTTGGAGCGGTGCAGATGAACGATTTCTCCGCAGCATCTTCCGAGATGGAGGAGAAGACGATGTGAGGACGATCCGACAACCTTATGTCGCAGTGAATGTCGTCCGATATGACCAGGATCCCATGGCGCTCGCAGACGTCGTTGAGCGCCGCCAATTCTTCGCGTGTCCAGGCCATTCCGGCAGGGTTGTGAGGATTGCACAGCAGGAATGCCTTGGCACCGCCGGCCGCCAGTTTCTCGAAATCCTCCAGATCGAGTTCATATCTGTTGTTCCGCAGCCTCAGCCGGTTCGTAAGCAGAACCCGCCCGTTTCCCTGAACAACTTCGAAATAGGGCGAGTACACGGGCGACTGCACAATGACGCCGTCACCGGGCTTGGTGAAGGTTCGCAGTATCGCAGCCACCGACGGCATAATCGCCGGCGCGGGAAGCAAGGTCTCCAGTTTCGGCGACCAGTTGTGCCGGTGCGCGAACCACGATTGCACGATCTCATAGTGGCGCGGATCGCGGCGTGTGTAGCCGTAAATGCCATGCTCCGCGGCCTCGCGCAGTCGCGCGATGACGGTTTCTGGAGCGCGGAAGTCCATATCCGCCGTCCACAGCGACAGCAGGTCCTGGCCCTCGACCTGGGGAGAGAACTCGTCCCACTGGTTGGCCCATTTGACGGATCCGAACTGCTGACGGTCGTGGATCTGGTCGAAATCTATTCCCGCGATATGTCGTTGCCCAAGCGCCGATGCGGGCGTGTCTGCACAAGCCATTTGATAGTCACCTTGCCGCGGGCATTGCTTGCGGCATCATCAGCGCCTCCTAGGATTTGTGGCCACGCGCCAATTCGCGCTCCACAGATTGCGAGTAACGCGACATGCCGAAGCAAAAGCTCCAGTAGACCAGCCCCGCAAAGAGGTAGCCGGTTGATGAGATCGTCGGGCCTGCCCAGTTCGGATCGACGCGCGCCGTTTCGACGGCCTTCAGAAAATCCGCGATGCCGACGACGGCGACCAGAGTCGTGTCTTTGAACAGACCGATGAAGGTCGAGACGATGCTCGGTATGACGATCGTCAACGCCTGAGGGAGGACGATCAGGCGCATCATGTCGAAGTAGCCGATCCCGAGCGCCTTGGCCGCTTCGTATTGGCCCTTCGGGATCGCCTGAAGGCCGGCTCTCACGACCTCGGCCATATAGGCGGACGAGAACAACGCTATCGCGATGAGCGGGCGCAACAGACGATCAGGCGTCAGATAATCCGGGACGAAGAGCGGCATCATGAAGTTCGCCATGAACAACACTGTGATAAACGGCACGCCGCGGACGACTTCGATGAACGTGACGCAAACCGTCTTGACGAAAGGGAGTTCCGACCTGCGTCCAAGCGCCAGGATAACCCCGATCGGAAGCGAGAAGACGATACCCACGGTCGACATCAGCAACGTGATCAAGAGACCGCCCCAGAGCGTCGTATCGATGACAGGCAAATGAAGCCAGGCAACGCCGCGCACGAGAACGAACGCGGCCACGGGGTAGACGAGGAAGAACAGCAACGCCGCCACTTTGCGCCGCGGAGCCTTCGTCCACAGGAGCCAAACGATGAGGATGGCGCCGATCGCCTGCGCAAGGTCCACCCGCCACCGCTCGGAAACCGGATACGCGCCGTATCGCAGGTAGTCGAACTTCTCGGCGATGAAAGGCCAGCAAGCCCCCTGGCTGTTCGCACGGCAAGCTTCGTGGCCGCCGCTCCAGACCGCGTTGAAGATCGCAAAGCTCAGGAAGTGATGCAGCAGCCACGCGGCGAGGAGGACAAAGCATATTGTCAGCGCGCCTGAAGACGGCGTCGAAAACAGGTTCTTTTTCATCCAGCTCACTGGACCCGGTCGAACGTCCGCGGGAGGCGCCATGGCTGGTATGAGCGCGCTGATGTCAACTGGCGAACGCATGGACTGATCGCTCATCCGTCACCTTTCAACAATTGCAAAATGTCGGTTACACGCGTTCATGACCAACGACGTGGCAAGGGAGATGACGAGATAGACCGACAGGGTAATCGCCATGACCTGGACGGCGGCTCCGGTCTGATTGAGCACCGTGCCGGCAAAGATCTGAACGAGGTCGGGATAGCCGATGAACACGGCAAGCGACGAGTTCTTGATGAGGTTGAGATACTGGCTTGTCAAAGGGGGAATGATGATGCGCAGCGCCTGGGGAACGACGACCAGACGAAGCGTCTTGCCCGGCGCCAGCCCCAGCGCATGCGCAGCCTCGGTCTGGCCCTTTGGCACTGCCTGGATTCCACCTCGCACGATCTCGGCGATGTATGAACCGGTGTAGACCGACAGACCGATCAGGAGAGCGGCAAACTCCGGATAGAGCTGATGCCCGCCTTGAAAATTGAAACCCCGCAGCTGCGGAGCGACGAACGAGACCGGCTCGCCAGCCGCCAGGAAAAGGACCAACGGAAATCCTGTCAAGATCGCCAGACTGACCAGAAGCACCGGCAGCTGCTTGCCCGTCCGTCTCTGGACGCTCCTGGCGCGAAACCAGAATGCAACGCAGCAGGAAATGGCCGCAACGAATGCCAGGCCCACCAGACCCGCTCCCGGATGCAAATGAATCTCCGGAACGATGAGGCCGCGATTGTTGAGGTAGATGCCGCCGGGAATGGCGATGGACGCCTTCGGCGAGGGCAACGGCTTGAGGACGGCGTTGTACCAGAACAGCAGCTGCAGCAATAACGGAACATTGCGCACAAGCTCGACATAGGCGGTCGCCACCTTCGAAACGATCCAGTTCGGCGACAGGCGGGCAACGCCGATGACGAAGCCAAGCAAGGTCGCAAACAGGATTGCGAGGACACTGACGTAGAGGGTGTTGACCACTCCCACCCAGAACGCCTGACCGTAGCTGGACAATGCATCGTACGGTATCAGGGTTTGATTGATGTCGAAGCCGGCAGACTCATTCCAAAAGTCGAATGAGAGCGGAATCCCCCGGACCCGCATATTCGATGCAGTCTGCATGCCGATGCCCAGGGCCAAGGCCAGCAGGCAGCCGGCGAGCAAGAGCTGGTAGAAGATGCCCCGCACCTTCGTATCGTGCAGCGACAACCTCCTGCGCGACGGCGCGGGAAGCGACAAATGGGACATGGGCTGTTCCTATCGGGTCCGTGCAAGGCGCTGACGGTAACACGCCAGCGCCTTGCAACCATGCCTTTGCCTAAAGCGCGTCGCCATTGAACGGACTCAGGCGACGCGCTTTAGGGTCTTCGTTATGCATGTCGTGTCTCAAAACCGGGGCCATTTTTGAGCGACATGCGTTAGCGGATCGGCGGAGCGTATTGAACGCCGCCTTGGTTCCAGAGCGCGTTCATGCCGCGCTCCATTTTCAGCGGCGAATCCTTGCCGACATTGCGATCAAACACTTCGCCGTAATTGCCGACCTGCTTGATCACCTCGACCGGCCAGTTATCGCCGAGCCCGATGTCCTTGCCTATGCTGCCGTCCACGCCAAGCAAGCGGCGGATGCTGGGGTTGTCCGACGATTTCATGGCATCGACGTTCTTGGAGGTGACCCCGTATTCCTCCGCGGCCACCATGACGTAGAGCGTCCACTTCGCCACATTGAGCCACTGGTCGTCACCCTGCCGCACGGCCGGGCCAAGCGGCTCCTTGGAGATCAGCTCGGGAAGAACAATGCTGTCGTCCGGCTTGGCCATGCGAAGCCGCGACGCGTTCAAGGTGGAGGTGTCTGCGGACAAGACGTCGCAACGTCCCTCCTCATAAGCCTTCACTACAGCTTCCTCGTCTGCGAAACCAACCGTCGTGTACTTGATCGACTGCGAGCGAAAATAATCGGCAAGGTTCAACTCGGTCGTGGTGCCCTGGGTGACGCATATCGATGCGCCGTCAAGTCCCTTGGCTGACGTGATATTGTCCGCCTTGCGCACCATGAACCCCTGGCCGTCATAGAAATACGTGCCGGCAAACAGTATGCCTAGCGACGTATCGCGGGACGATGTCCAGGTTGCGTTGTGGGCGAGAATGTCGATCTCTCCCGACTGCAAGGCGGTGAAGCGATCCTTTGGCGTCAATGGGATTAACTTGACCTTTTGCGCGTCCCCGAGCACGGCAGCGGCCACGGCGCGACAATAATCGACGACAAATCCGGTCCATTTGCCTTCATTGTCGGGAAGGCTGAAGCCAGCCGTGGCCGAATTCGTGCCACAGGTCAGCACGCCATTTTTCTTGACATTATCGAGGGTTGCGGACCACGCCGAGGAGGCGGTGCACGCGATGGCGAGGGCAAGTAGGCCCTTGAACGTTGATCTCATTTCGGCATTCCCCTGTTATTGTTGAAGGGAATGTGCTCTCCAGCCCAAGTATTCGTCAAATCGATTGTTCTCATGGTGAAAATGAGCGCTGCTCATAGTTGCGAAGCACTCCCAGCTGAAAAGCGGTTGAGTGGTGAAGCAGCGCGCGCGACCTATTTTACGGCCGACCCCGGTGCTCCGACGGTGCCTTGGTGTCTCTTGCTCCGCGATTCGTTGTAGATTCCCACGATGATTTCCCGGAGCCACCTGGTTCCCGGGTCATTCGCCATCTGGCGGTGAACAATAAGCCAGGCATTCACATTCGCTATCGGAAGGGGTGGCGGGACCAACGTCACCTCACTCCTCTCATCCAGCATTTGCAGGATGGCATCACCGCAATGGGTAATCAGTTCAGTGCCGCGAAGCGCCCAGGGCAGCACCGGATAGTTCGAGATGGTCGCAACGACATTGCGGCGAAGACCCATCTGTTTGAGGGCGGCATCCGCGAGGCCTTCCGCCAGGCCATCTGCGGAAATCTGGAGGTGAGAACTGGCCAGATAGGTTTCCAGCGTCATTGCGCTTCTGGCGATCTTGCTTCCGCTCCACACTGCGCAAAACAATCGGTCCTGGCCAAGCTCCACCTTCAAGAGACCTGGGTCATCGCGTATCGCTGCTCCCGTCAGCGCGCAGTCAACTTGTCTCAGATAGACCGATGAACCGATTTCGGGTCCGTTTGCGGGAATGACGTTCAGCGTAGCGCCAGGAGCTTGCCTGGAAAATTCTCGAATGAGGCCCGGGATGAAAACCATGGCATGATAATCTGTAAGTCCAACGCGAAAGTTGCGCCGCGTCGTTGCTGGATTGAAGATCTGATGCCGGTCGATCGATGCGCGGATCGTTGCGAGTGCGGCGGAAATATTCGACAGCAGCTCAACTGCCCGGGGAGTCGGCCGCATCTCGCCGCCATCTCTGGTGAACAATTCATCCCGCAATAGATACCGAAGCTTCGACAGGGAGTGGCTTACAGCTGATTGTGTTCTGCCCAATTCGGTAGCCGCCCGCGTCACGCTCCTTTCCCGCATCATCACGTCAAAGACCCGCAATAGATTGAGGTCGATATCGTTATAATTCATGGAATTACCTCATCTGCGACCTGAGACCGCACCAGGCGGCACTAACGCGTTGGTTGCGACGGTGACAGATGGGGCACGAAGAGTGAAGACAGAGGTCCGGCTACGCCTTTGAAACTCTGGCGGTTGAACAGGTGACGGCGACCGCCGGATCGCTCCGCGGCATTTCTGAGCCTGGCTTGGCGAGCAAGCCGGCAATCCGCCATGAACCCAGGGCGAGCATGTGAAGTAAAGTCAGCCGCACCCGCTGGGTGGGAAATCGCAGGCGGTTTCATTGGCTTGATAATGGCGGAGAGAGCGGGATTCGAACCCGCGTTACGGTCTCCCGTAAACACACTTTCCAGGCGTGCGCCTTCAACCACTCGGCCACCTCTCCGTCCTTGCATTCGCGCCGGCCGGTTTTGCCACGCGGGTTGGGGAGATGCATCCCTTTGGGATTTGCGGGAAGACCCGCTTGATGGACACCGCCAACCAGCGGATGCCCTTCCCGGCGCCCGTCAATCAAACAGGCGCGGGGCTCATCTAGTCGATCCGGCGCCGAATGCCAAGCCATAACGGCAGTCTATTCGCTTTGCCGGCCATGCATCGTTTCGCGGGGCGTTGAACGGCTCCGCTTCTAAGGCGCTTCGGTTCTGAATGGTGTGCACGGGCAAGGCGGCAGGGCCGGCCGCGCTTGACTTCGCCCCTCGCCACCTGTCGAGTGCGGCGGAGGCTTTGCGGGGGCAACGTCCAGACATGACATCGAGCAATGAACAGCCGGCCAGCGGAACGCCGGCCGGAGGCATGCCAGGCGGGCTGACGCCCGCAGGGCGTCCGGACAGCGGGCTCTCCTTCGTGCCCGTGGTCTGGCTCCTCTTCGTCATGGCATGGTCGGTCTACTGGCTGGTCTCGGCGCGGTGGCTGTTCGAGAGTTCCGGCCTGCCGGACAGGGTCTTCTATTTCGTGCTTGGCGGACTGGCCTTCGACATCGTCACCATCGTGTGGGGGCTTTATCTGCTCGGCCTCGCCTTAAGCCGTTCCGCGCGCTTTCCGCGTCATTTCACCATCTGGCAGATCACCACCATCGCCTGGCGGCTGGCCGAGCAGGTCTATGCGCTGACCGTGCCCGATTTCACCGTCTCCGCCAGGGAGCTTGCGATCGCCGCCACCGAAATCGTCATCGGCCTGTTTTGCATTTACCTGCTGCGCCGCCGCGACGAGGCCAAGGCCTTTTATGCAAGGGCGGAAGCGCAGGCACCGTCAGCCTTTAGTTCGATCGTCGCCGCGCTGGCCGGCATCACCCTCGGCGCCGTCGTCGGCACTGTCGCCGGCTTCGCGCTCGGCGCGGGGATCGCCGAAGCCACCGACATCAGCTGTTTCGAAGGCGGCTGCGGCTACTTCGCCGTGTTCATCGGCCTTGCCGGGCTGGTGGTCGGGGCCATTGGCGGCGGCGTCCTCGGCGTCTGGCTCGTCCATCGGCGGAGCCGAAAGGTGGCCATATAGGCGGGCGATAGGCTTCAAATTCGCGTATGGCGATTGCACGCCGGGCGTGCGCATTCTATTCCTCGCCTTTGACCGGAAGGTCCTCGGGAGGAACTTGAGGACCGGGGAAGATTTCGATGTTGCGTTTTTTGTTTCGCCTCGCGGCCATGATCGCACTCTCGGTCGCCGTCATCATGGCCGTGCTCGACGCGACGCGCTCGGTGGCGGCTTCCACATTGGTCATGACGCCGCTGAATTCGAGCTGGCTGGCGGTTTCGCCCGACACCCGCGCGGCCTTCGAGACCTTCGTGCGCGCCAAGGTCAATCCGATGATATGGGATGGCGGCATCGCCTGGGTGCTTGCCCAGCCGGGGTTTGCCGTGTTCGCGGTGCTTGCCTTCATCCTCTATGCGATCGGCTACCGGCGCCGGCGGCGCGGCGGAGAATTCGCGCCGGGCTGATGGGTTGTGCCGGCGGACTTGCGACGACAACGCGGCAATCGTCCACAGCTGTCACCGCATTGGGCATGTTTTTCCAACGGGGGGCATGCTTTTCCAAAAGGTCAAAATTCCGCGTGAATTTTGTTTCGGGCCGTGCGAGATTGCCTTGAGCGGGAGGGGAGTACACTCCTGGCTGATGCCGCATGCCTGCCGGAGAACCGGGCAGGCGGACGGCGCGTAACGGAAAAAAATAACCGACAGGGTGTGGATCACATGAAACGTATCGTTCTCGGCCTCCTGGCCGCAACCGCAATGGTTCTTCCGGCTTTCGCCGCGGATGTCCAGCCGGCCATCCTCTACGATCTCGGCGGCAAGTTCGACAAATCCTTCAACGAGGCTGCCTATCACGGCGCCGAAAAGTTCAAGACCGAGACCGGCACCGCCTATGTCGAGTTCGAAGTGTCGAACGCCTCGCAACGCGAGCAGGCGCTGCGCCGCTTCGCCGAGGACGGCCGCAACCCGATCGTCATGGCCGGGTTTGCCTGGGAGGATGCGCTGAAGGTGGTCGCGAAGGAATATCCCGATCTCAACTTCGCCATCATCGACGATGCCGTCGATATGCCCAATGTCCGCTCGCTTGTGTTCAAGGAAAACGAAGGCTCCTATCTCGTCGGCATCCTGGCGGCGATGGCCTCGAAGTCCAAGAAGGTGTCCTTCATCGGCGGCATGGACATTCCGCTGATCCGCAAGTTCGAATGCGGCTATGTCGGCGGCGCCAAGGCGGCCGGTGCGACCGATGTCATCCAGAACATGACCGGTGACACGCCCGCGGCGTGGAACGATCCGGCCAAGGGCGGCGAGATCGCCAAGACACAGATCGACCAGGGCTCCGACGTGGTCTATGCTGCGGCCGGCGGCACCGGCGTCGGCGTGCTGCAGGCGGCGGCGGATGCCGGCAAGCTCGGCATCGGCGTCGATTCCAACCAGAACGGCCTGCAGCCCGGCAAGGTGCTGACCTCGATGCTGAAGCGCGTCGACGTGGCCGTTTACACCGCCTTCATGGACGGCAAGAACGGCACCTTCAAAGGCGGCCTGCAAAATCTCGGCCTCAAGGAAGGCGGCGTCGACTACGCCATGGACGACAACAACAAGGCGCTGGTCACCGACGAGATGAAGGCTGCCGTCGAAAAGGCCAAGGCCGACATCATCGCCGGCACGATCCAGGTGCACGACTACACCGCCGACAACGCCTGCCCGTATTGATTGATAAGAATTCGCTTACGAACCGCCGGGTGAAAGCCCGGCGGTTTTGTTTGAGGGCTTTAAAGGACGTTGAGGATTGGCGGAGGTCTCGGCGACGTCCGATCTCCCCCCTTGCGGGGGAGATGCCTGGCAAGGCAGAGGGGGGTGCTGTCCCTCGGCCTAACAGCCAATTACGGTTCATTCTGGAGCCATTCAGGTTGGCGATCCTTCACACCCCCCTCTGGCCTGCCGGCCATCTCCCCCGCAAGGGGGGAGATCGGCAGTTCCGGCGTTGCGGGTCCTTCTTCGCAAGAATCCATATGCGATTGCCTTGGACGTCAGGGCAGAAGCGCACCGCCGGTCGACAACAAGCCCAAGAGATAACCCAGCGCAAACACCACCATCAGCGTAATGGCGATAGCGAAGCCGCGTCGGCCACCGAGCGAATGCACGCCGACGCCATAGGGCTTCCGCTCCAGTCTGCCGATCACCGGCTTCGCTTCGTCGTGGCCGACCACACGCATCTGCGGCAGTTCGGCGATGCGTTGCGAGATCAGCCGCCAGCGATCGCCGTCGCCCGAGGGCCGCCCCGTGCGGTCGAAGACATGCATGCGCTCGGCCAGCCGCATCACCGTGTCGCGGAAGGCGGGATCGATCTCCAGGTCGCGCTCGGCACGTTCGCGGTCGCGATCGTTCATCAGGCCAAGCACATAATCGCCCGCCCGCGCAACGCGGTCGCTTTCACCGGCCATAGGCTTCTCCTTGCTACCAGTGCGGCGGTTTGGTTATCGGCACGTCGGGTGCCGATTGTTCCTCCAGAGCCATGAAGCGCCCGGTCAGGGCATCGAGCTTGCGCTGCATGCGTTCGATCGCCGTCCACTGTTCGGCGATCTGGCCCGACAGTTCCTCGATGGTTTTTTCCTGCTCGGCGGCGCGGATTTCCAGCGTCGTCAGCCGGTCGACAGGCATGATCATTCGAAACTCCCCAGGTCCTGGTGCACGCAGTTGCAGCATGATGCGACTGTTGAGCCTTGCATATTAGTGAATGTGAAGGTCTGCGGCCACGTTCGAAATTGACAAGCGCACCGGGATTTGTCGAGAGTGGCCACTGCGCCGCCAATTGGCACGGGTGGGGCATCATGCTAGGCGTTTTGACCAAGCGATAAAAAAATAAGAGTGGGACAGGCTGCATGGCGCAAGCCGCAATCGAACTGATCGGCATCAACAAGAGTTTTGGCGCCGTTCGCGCCAATCGCGACATCAATCTGGAGATCGCACGCGGCACCATCCATGGCATCGTCGGCGAGAACGGCGCCGGCAAGTCGACGCTGATGTCGATCCTCTATGGCTTCTATCAGGCCGACAGCGGCGAGATCCGCGTCGGCGGCAAGCCGGCGTCGATCAAGACCTCCAACGACGCCATCGCGCTCGGCATCGGCATGGTGCATCAGCACTTCATGCTGGTCGACAATTTCACCGTGCTGGAAAACATCATCCTCGGCGCCGAAAGCGATGCGCTGTTGAAAAAGAGCATCGCCAAGGCGCGCTCCGAACTGGAGCGGCTCGAGCGCGAATACGGGCTGGAAGTCGATCCCGACGCCATCATCGAGGAATTGCCGGTCGGCCTGCAGCAGCGTGTGGAAATCCTCAAGGCGCTTTATCGCGGTGCCGAAATCCTGATTCTCGACGAGCCGACGGGCGTGTTGACGCCGGCCGAGGCCGACCATCTGTTCCGCATCCTCAGGCAATTGAAGGACCAGGGGAAAACGGTGGTGCTGATCACCCACAAGCTGCGCGAGATCATGGCCATCACCGACAATGTCTCGGTCATGCGCCAGGGCACGATGGTGGCGACGCGCGAGACCAGCAAGACGACAGTCGGCGAACTGGCCGAACTGATGGTCGGACGGCGCGTGCTGCTGCGGGTCGAAAAGGGCGAGACGGAGGCCGGCGCGGTCAAGCTCGCGGTCAAGAACCTGACGGTGAAAGACCAGCGCGGCGTCACCATGGTCGACGACATCTCCTTCGATATCCACGCCGGCGAGATCGTCGGCATTGCCGGTGTCGCCGGCAACGGCCAGTCCGAACTGCTCGAGGCGATTTCCGGCATCAGGCGCGCGGTTTCCGGCTCGGTGATGCTCGATGGCAAGCCGATCGACCTGACCGGGGCCGCCGATCCCGGCGAGTTGCGCGACCGTGGGCTCGCCCATGTGCCGGAGGACCGCCATCATGTCGGCCTGGTGCTGGCCTTCGAGGAGAACGAGAATTCGATCCTCGGCTACCATGACGACCCGCGCTACCTCAAAGGGCCGTTCCTCAACATCGACGCCATCATGACCGATGCCAAGGACAAGATCGAGAAATACGACATCCGTCCCGGCAATCCGCGTCTGAAGACGGCGAATTTCTCCGGCGGCAACCAGCAGAAGATCGTGCTGGCGCGAGAAATGGAGCAGGATCCCGGTGTTCTGATCGTCGGCCAGCCGACGCGCGGCGTCGATGTCGGCGCCATAGAATTCATCCACAAGCGGCTGATTGCCATGCGCGACCAGGGCAAGGCGGTGCTGGTGGTGTCGGTCGAGCTCGACGAGATCCGTTCGCTGTCGGACCGCATCCTGGTGATGTTTGCCGGGCGCATCGTCGGCGAACGTGGCCCGGAGGCGACCGAGGGCGAGCTTGGCCTGCTGATGGCGGGCGTCGATCGCCAGGAGGCGGCAGAGTGAGCACGCCTTACGCCAAACTGCCGGCCTGGGCCGATTATGGGCTGATCCCGCTGATCAATCTGTCAGTGGCTTTCATCGTTGCCGGTTTCGTCGTCATGCTGGTCGGCGAAAACCCGTTTCGTGCCGCCGTCATCCTGGTCGAGGGCGCTTTCGGCAAGGGAACCGGCATTGCCTTCACGCTGTTCTATGCCACCACCTTCATCTTCACCGGCCTGTCGGTGGCGGTGGCCGCGCATTGCGGCCTGTTCAACATCGGGACGGAGGGCCAGGCCTATATTGCCGGCCTTGGCGTGGGCGTGGTCTGCCTCGCCTTCGACACTGTGCTGCCGTGGTGGCTGACCTTTCCGCTGGCGATCGTCGCCGGAGCCGCCGTCGGTGCGCTGTGGGCGCTGATCCCGGCCTATCTGCAGGCCAAGCGCGGGTCGCACATCGTCATCACGACCATCATGTTCAACTTCATCGCAGCCTCGATCATGGTCTACCTCCTGGTCGGGCCGTTGAAGCCGGCGGCGTCGCAGGCGCCGCAGACGCGCAACTTCCTCGCCGGCGCCGAACTGCCCAAACTCAACTGGATCATCGAACTGTTCGGCGCCAAGATCCGCTCGGCGCCGTTCAACATCTGCTTCCTGCTGGCGCTGCTCATGGCATTCCTGGTCTGGCTGCTGATCTGGCGCACCAAGCTCGGCTACGAGATGCGCACCTATGGCCACAGCCCGAAAGCGGCGCGCTATGCCGGCATTTCGGAGACCCGCATCATCATCATCGCGATGATGATTTCGGGCGCGCTGGCCGGCATGATGACGCTGAACCCGGTGATGGGCGACCAGCACAATGTGGCGATCGATTTCGTCTCCGGCGCCGGCTTCGTCGGCATCGCCGTGGCGCTGATGGGCCGACTGCATCCGGTCGGCATCGTGCTGGCGGCGATCCTGTTCGGCATGCTCTACCAGGGCGGCGCCGAACTTGCCTTCGAAATGCCGGCGATTTCCCGCGACATGATCGTCATCATCCAGGGTTTGGTCATCCTGTTTGCCGGTGCGCTGGAGCACATGTTCCGGCCCTACGTCCAGGCGCTGTTCGCCTCGTTCAGTCCAAGGTCGGTCGGCATCGAAGCGGTCAAAGGGAAGGGCGCCTGAGATGGACGTCTTCATCGCCATCGTGCAGATCCTGGACTCGACCATACGCCTGTCGGTGCCGCTGCTACTCGCTTGCCTCGCCGGCCTCTATTCGGAACGCGCCGGCGTTTTCGACATCGGGCTGGAAGGCAAGATGCTGGTCGGCGCCTTTGCAGGTGCGGCCGCCGCTTCGGTCTTCCATTCGGCCTTCCTCGGTCTCGGCATGGCGATCGTGATGTCGGTCGCCTTTGCCCTGGTGCACGGCTTCGCCTCGATCACCCATCGCGGCAACCAGATCGTCTCCGGTGTGGCCATCAACTTCGTCGCCGCCGGCTCGACCATCATTCTGGGCCAAGCCTGGTTCCAGCAGGGCGGGCGAACGCCGGCGCTGCAGCCGGGCGAGCGTTTCGAGGCCATCACTCTGCCTGGTGCTGCCGCGATCCACGACGTGCCGATCATAGGGCCGATCTATTCCGAGCTGCTCTCTGGCCATTCGATCCTGGTCTATCTCGCTTTCGCCATGGTGCCGTTCACCTGGTGGGTGTTGTTTCGCACCCGCTTCGGCCTGCGCCTACGCGCCGTCGGCGAGAACCCGGCCGCCGTCGACACCGCCGGCATTTCGGTCGCCTGGCTGCGCTACCGGGCCCTGATCTGCACCGGTGTGCTGACCGGCATTGCCGGCGCCTACCTCTCGATGGTGCAGAATGGCGGCTTCGTGAAGGACATGACCGCGGGCAAGGGGTACATCGCACTGGCGGCGCTGATCTTTGCCAAATGGCGACCGGTGAACGCCATGTTCGCCTGTCTTCTGTTCGGCTTCCTCGACGCGGCGGCGATCCGCCTGCAGGGTTCGCCGCTGCCGTTGATCGGCAAGGTGCCGGTGCAGTTCATGCAGGCGCTGCCCTATGTGCTGACCGTGATCCTGCTTGCCGGCTTCATCGGCAAGGCGATCCCACCGCGCGCCGGCGGCGTGCCTTATGTCAAGGAACGTTGATCCGGGCGCCCAGGAGCACTGTGTCGAACATGCGGCTGGTGCTCGAAAGGCGCCAGGAAAACGCAAATGGCCGGGTTTTGACCACGATCGTCGGAGAGAACGTCTAGATGTCGCATGATCTGTTCGAAGCCGCGCAGGAGGCCATGGCCAAGGCCTACGCGCCCTATTCGAAGTTTCCGGTGGGTGCGGCGTTGCGCACCGAAGACGGCCGTGTCTTCACCGGCGCCAACATCGAGGTCGCGTCCTATCCGGAAGGCTGGTGCGCCGAGACCACGGCGCTCGGCCATTACATCATGGGCGGCGGCGGCAAGATCGTCGAGATCGCCGTCATTGCCTCGCGCATGGCCAAATGCTCGCCCTGTGGCGGCTGCCGGCAAAGGCTGGCGGAGTTCTGCCGGCCGGACACGAAGCTCTATCTTTGCGACAACACCGGCGTGGTCGAGACCGTGACGATGGGCGACATGCTGCCCTACGGGTTTCGTGGCGACATTTTGAAGTGAGAGTTGGCTGATATGAAGGAAGCTCTGGACCACCTCGTTGAAAGGCTGGACGGGTTGGCGCCGACAACGGCGATGGTGCTGGGGTCGGGCCTTGGCGGGCTTGTCGACCAGGTCGAAAATGCCGTGCGCATCTCTTATGCCGACCTGCCGGGTTTCCCCCGCAGCGGGGTGACTGGCCATGCCGGCGAGGTGGTCGCGGGGCTTTTCGCCGGCACGCCGGTGCTGATGCTGTCCGGCCGCGCCCATTATTACGAGCACGGCGTTGCTGCGGCGATGCGGCCGGCGCTGGAGGTGCTTGCCGGCATCGGCATCACCAAGCTGATCCTTACCAATGCCGCCGGCTCGGTCGATCCCGACATGCTGCCTGGATCGGTGATGCTGATCACCGATCACATCAATTTCTCCGGCTCCAACCCGCTGATCGGCGAGCCTAGCGACCGCCGCTTCGTCGGCCTGACCGAAGCCTATGATGCCGGCCTGCGCGCGGCGATCGAACGGGCGGCGAAGGCGACAGGGACGGCGCTGCACAAGGGCGTCTATATGTGGTTTTCCGGTCCGTGCTTCGAAACCCCTGCTGAAATCCGCATGGCGCGCGTCATGGGCGCCAATGCGGTAGGGATGTCGACCGTGCCGGAGGTCATTCTCGCCCGCTTCCTTGGGCTTCGCGTAGCCGCCTGTTCGGTGATCACCAATCTCGCCGCCGGGATGACCGGGGCGGAACTGTCGCACCAGGAGACCAAGGACATTGCGCCGATCGGCGGCGCACGGTTGGCGACGATCCTTGCGCATGTGTTCCAGGATGGGTTGCCGGAGCTGAAGGGCGACGCCTGATGCTTCCCCAGGAAATCATCCGCCGCAAGCGCGATGGCCAGAAACTGTCGGCGCAGGAGATTTCGGCCTTTGTCGCCGGCGTGACTTCGGGCAGCGTCTCGGACGGTCAGGTCGGCGCCTTTGCCATGGCGGTGTTCTTCAACGGCATGAACCGCGACGAGGCGGTGGCGCTGACGCTCGCCATGCGCGATTCCGGCGATGTGCTCGACTGGTCGGACCTGCCGGGTCCGGTCACCGACAAACATTCGACCGGCGGCGTTGGCGACAATGTCTCGCTGATGCTGGCGCCGATCGTCGCCGCTTGCGGCGCCTATGTGCCGATGATATCCGGCAGGGGCCTTGGCCATACCGGCGGCACGCTGGACAAGATGGATGCCATCCCGGGCTATATCAGCCAGCCGGATATCGCGCGCTTCCGCAAGACGGTGCTCGAGACCGGCTGTGCCATCATCGGACAGACCGCCGATCTCGCGCCCGCCGACCGTCGCCTCTATGCGATCCGCGATGTGACCGGAACGGTGGAATCGGTGCCGCTGATCACTGCTTCTATTCTGTCGAAGAAACTCGCGGCCGGCCTGCAGTCGCTGGTGCTCGACGTCAAGGTCGGCAATGGCGCCTTCATGGAGAAGTCGCGCGACGCGACAGCACTGGCCAACAGCCTGGTCGAGATCGCCAACGGCGCCGGCCTGAAGGCCTCGGCGCTGGTCACCGGTATGAACGAGCCGCTGGCGTCGGCGGCCGGCAACGCGGTCGAGGTGCGCAACGCCGTCGATTTCCTCACCGGGAGGCTCCGCGACAAGCGACTGGAGGATGTGACGCTGGCGCTGGCCGCCGAGATGCTGCAATCGGCAGGGCTGGCGTCCTCCAATCAGGACGGTCTCAGGCGCGCGGCCGAGACGCTGGCCGGCGGCCGCGCGGCAGCCGCCTTCGCGCGTATGGTCGCAGCCCTAGGCGGTCCCGCCGATTTCGTCGAGAAGCCGGAAAAATACCTGCCGAAAGCGGCGGTGGAGTTTGCGGTCAAGGCGACAGGCAACGGTTTTGCCACCGCTATTGCCACCCGCGATATCGGCCTTGCTGTGGTCGGGCTCGGTGGCGGGCGCACGCGGCCGGACGACAGGATCGACCATGCGGTCGGCATCACCAGGCTGCTGCCGCTCGGCGCCGAGGTGCGGGCCGGCGAGCCGCTGGCGCTGGTCCACGCCCGCACGCAAGTGGAGGCCGAAGCGGCCGCAGCCGCCGTGCTTTCGGCCTATACGATCGGGGCGTCGAAACCAGCCACCGACAAGACTGTCATCCGGCGCGTGCTGCCGCGCGGGTAGCGGAACGCGCTACTGCACCAGCAACAGTGTGCCGTTTTCGACCTGGTATTTTGCCAGCCGCTGCAAAAAGCTCATGCCAATGAGGTTGGTGCGCAGAGCCTTGTCGTCGAGCACTACCGCCTGGACGTTGTCGACGCTGATCTTGCCGATCTGCAGGCGATCGATGTTGACCACGGCGGCCCTGATCGCGCCATTGGCGGTGTTGACCTGCTGGTTGAAGTCCGACGGGTTGAGCGAGATGCCGATGCGGCGCGCCGTCGAGGTGTTGATGGCGACCAAAGTGGCGCCGGTGTCGATCATGCCGTCGACCTGGCGGCCGTTGAGCTTGAAGGCGGAGGTGAAATGGCCGCGCTCGTCGGCCGCCACCAATACTTTGCGCCCAGTGGGCAGCGGTGCGGCCGGCTTATCGGGAACCGAGGCGAGGCTCAGCTCGGGCTGCGGTTGCGGCTTGCCGGCGACGTTCGACTTCAACAGGTTGTCGAGAATCTGCGGGTTCGACTGATAGACGATCGGGATCGATGCCGACGTTCCGGCGAACACGCCCAGAATGAGAAGCTTGCGCAGCATGAACGGACCTTCGTGAAGGCCCATTCTCGTGCGCACATGGTGTTTGCCGCTTTAACGCCAACCCGAAACCGCGGCTTTGCGTAAACGGGCGGTAAACGACTGGATGCCAGCTGGCCTTGCCAGCCGCCGTCATTTGGTTCCGTACATGCGGTCGCCGGCATCGCCGAGGCCGGGCATGATGTAGCCCTTCTCGTTGAGCTGGCGGTCGATGGAAGCGGTAAAGACCGGGACATCCGGATGCGCCTTGGTGAAGCGCTCGATGCCTTCTGGCGCCGCCAGCAGGCAAAGGAAGCGGATGTTGGTGGCTCCGCGCTCCTTCAGCTTGTCGATGGCCGCGATGGCCGAGTTCGCGGTCGCCAGCATCGGATCGACGACGATCACCAGCCGGTCGGCGAGATCGCTCGGCGCCTTGAAGAAATATTCCACCGCCTCCAGCGTTTCGTGATCGCGGTAGAGGCCGACATGGGCGACGCGGGCCGCCGGGACCAGGTCGAGCAGGCCTTCGAGCAGGCCATTGCCGGCGCGCAGCACCGAGGCGAAGACCAGCTTCTTGCCTTCCAGCGTCGGCGCTTCCATGGTTTCCATCGGGGTTTCGATGGTCGTCGTCGTCAGTTCGAGGTTGCGGGTGACCTCGTAGCCGAGCAGCAGCGAGATCTCGCGCAGCAGTCGCCGGAAGCCGGCGGTCGACGTCTCCTTCTTGCGCATGATGGTCAGCTTGTGCTGGACAAGCGGGTGGTCGACGACGGTGACGCCCTGCATGGGTTGCTCCAGTGAATGGTGAATAGTGAATAGTGAATAGTGAGCAGGTTTGCGAGTCCCGATGGATCGATCATTGCCGTTGACAGGCCGAACCGCCGGCAAACCAGTCACCAGTCACCTCTTCGCATCGAGCCGGGCAAGCAGCGCGCTTTTCGTCTTCCTGTCGACGAAAGCCGCTTCGATCGCCGTCCTGGTGACGGCGGTCAAAGCTTTTTCATTCATGGAGAAATGCTCGGCGGCGATGTCGTATTCGCGCTTCAGCGAGGTCCAGAAATAGGGTGGGTCGTCGGAGTTCAGCGTCACCTTGCAGCCGGCCGCCTGCAGGGCAGGCAAAGGGTGATCGGCGAAACTGTCGTAGACCTTGAGCGCGATGTTGGAGCCGGGGCAGCATTCGAGCACGATGCCCTCATCGGCGATGCGGCGCACCAGGTCGGGATTTTCGATGGCGCGCACGCCATGGCCGATGCGCGAGGGGCGGATGTGGTCGAGTGCGGCCTGCACCGTCTCCCAGCCGGTCAACTCGCCGGCATGGATGGTGATGCCAAGACCCGCTTCACGGGCGATCTCGAAGGCCCTGACATAATCCTCCATCTCGCCCATGCGTTCATCGCCGGCGACGCCGAAGCCGGTGACCAGCGGATTTCCGCAGCGCGCCGCAAAGCGCGCCGCCTGCTCGATCGACTCGACGCCGACATGGCGTACGCCGGTGACGATCATGCGGCCCTCGATGCCGGTCTTGGCTTTGGCGCGCAGCATGCCTTCGCCGAGCGCATCGGTATAGGCCTTGGGCGACAGGCCGGCCCTGACGGCATGGTCGGGCGAGGTGAAGACCTCGGAATAGATGGCGCCGTCGCGGGCAAGGCTGGTCAGATAATGGTCGGCGAGGCGGGCATAATCCTCCTCGGTGCGGAACAGGTCGGCGGAAAAATCATAAGCCGCCAGGAACGAGGTGAAATCATGCCAGACGAAGGAGCCGTTCTGGATATAAAGCGAGGTGTCCTTGCCGTATTTCTGCGCCTGACGGATGACGAGTTCGGGCGCCGCTGCCCCCTCGATGTGGCAGTGCAGTTCTGCTTTCAAAGGCATGCAGTTATCCCGTCTCATCAGTCCAGGCCGTAAAGCCCACCACCTGGAAGCGCGGCCGAACACCGCGCCTTAAACAATAGCGCCCGCACCATCGATCGGCTATGGTCCCGCCGGTTTTATGACGGATCAAAATAATGTCAGTTGAGAGAACCACGGCCGCGGGCGGCATGGAAACCTCCTATGGTTTCAAGAAGGTAGGGCCAGGCGACAAGCAGCCTCTGGTCAATGAGGTTTTCCACAAGGTGGCGAACCGCTACGACCTGATGAACGACCTGATGTCGGCCGGGCTGCACCGGCTGTGGAAGGATGCCATGGTGACATGGCTCAATCCGGCGAAACGTCCGGGCTGGAAAGTGCTCGACGTGGCCGGCGGCACCGGCGACATCGCCTTCCGCATTGTAGACGCCAGCCATGGCAACACGCATGCCACGGTGCTCGACATCAACGGCTCGATGCTTAGCGTCGGCCGTGACCGTGCGGAGAAAAAGGGCCTGTCCGGCAACACCGATTTCGTCGAGGCCAATGCCGAGGAACTGCCTTTCACCGATAGCACCTTTGACGCCTACACCATCGCATTCGGCATCCGAAACGTGCCGCGCATCGATGTCGCGCTGACGGAAGCCTTTCGCGTGCTGAAGCCCGGCGGACGGTTCCTGTGCCTGGAGTTTTCCGAGGTCGAGATGCCGCTGCTGGACAAGGTCTACGAAGCCTGGTCGTTCAACGCCATTCCGCAGATCGGCAAGATGGTGACGGGCGAGGGCGAACCCTATTCCTACCTGGTCGAATCGATCCGCAAATTTCCCAATCAGCAGAACTTTGCTGCCATGATCACCCGCGCGGGCTTCGAGCGCGTGTCGTTCCGCAACTATTCCGGCGGCATTGCCGCCCTGCATTCGGGCTGGAAGCTTTGAGGCACCACAGTTTGCAGCAGCAGGGTAGGCGATGAGCAGCGTCGGCGCCGCCTTTCGGCTCGCACGGGCCGGCTGGGTGCTGGTTCGCGAAGGCGTGATCGCAGCATTGCCGGGCGACGAACTCGGCGGCCTGCCGAAATTCGGCTGGCGCATGGCCCGGCTCTTCACCCGCCGCCGCGCACTCGCTTATGAGCGCAGCGACCGGCTGGCCAAGGCGGTGGTCCGGCTCGGACCCTCCTACGTCAAGCTCGGCCAGTTCCTGGCGACGCGGCCCGATGTCGTCGGCAACGACATGGCGCTCGACCTCGCCATGCTGCAGGACAAGATGCACACTTTTTCGCAGGCGGAAGCGGTGGCGGCGATCGAGGGCTCGCTCGGGCGCAAGATCGGCGAACTCTATACGCAGTTCGGCGGGCCGGTCGCGGCGGCCTCCATCGCCCAGGTCCATCCCGCGCAGGCCATGCATGACGGTGTCGATACCAAGGTGGCGGTGAAGGTGATCCGGCCTGGCGTGCGCCGCCGCTTCTTTCAGGATCTCGAAAGCTATTTCCTCGCCGCCCGGCTGCAGGAGAAATACATCCCGTCGTCGCGCCGGCTGCGGCCCGTCGAGGTGACCGAGACGCTGGCGCAGACCACCAAGATCGAGATGGATCTGAGGCTCGAGGCGGCAGCGCTTTCGGAACTTGGTGAAAACACCAAGGATGACCCGGGCTTTCGCGTGCCGTCGGTCGACTGGGAGCGCACCGGGCGCGATGTGCTGACCATGGAATGGGTCGACGGCGTCAAGATGAACGACATCGCCGGCCTCGCTGCGGCGGGCCACGATCTGAAGGCGATCGCCACCAACCTGATCCAGTCGTTCCTGCGTCACACGCTGCGCGACGGCTTCTTCCATGCCGACATGCATCCAGGCAATCTGTTCGTCGAGGCCAATGGCAATATTGTCGCCGTCGATCTCGGCATTGCCGGACGGCTCGGCAAGAAGGAGCGCCGGTTCCTCGCCGAAATCCTCTACGGCTTCATCACGCGCGACTATCTGCGCGTCGCCGAGGTGCATTTCGAGGCCGGCTACGTGCCGCGCCAGCACAATGTCGCGGCTTTCGCGCAGGCCATTCGCGCCATCGGCGAGCCGATCCATGGCCAGCCGGCTGAAACCATCTCGATGGCGAAGCTTCTCACGCTGCTGTTCGAGGTCACCGAACTGTTCGATATGGCCACGCGGTCGGAACTGATCCTGTTGCAGAAGACCATGGTGGTGGTCGAAGGCGTCGCACGCACGCTCGACCCGGCCTTCAACATGTGGAAGACGGCCGAGCCGGTGGTCGGCCAGTGGATCGCCGGCAATCTCGGGCCGAGCGGCCTGCTGATGGACGCGCGCGACGGCGCCAAGGCGCTGCTGGCGCTGGCCCGCCAGGCGCCCGATCTTGCCGCCCGCACCGAGCGGCTGTCGCGCGAGATCGATTTTATGGCGGAGCACGGCCTCCGCTTCGACGAGGCGACATCGCGCGCCATCGGCAAGGCCGAAGCCCGTTACACCCGCTCGGGCCGGCTGGCGCTGTGGGTGATCGCGCTGACGCTGGTTTACATCGCGTGGAAGCTGCTCTGATCGCTTGCAACGCTAGCAACGGTGGTGCTAGCGTTGCAGTCGCGCTATTGATGTCGCGGAGCAAGTCATGGGCACCATTACTGTCCGCAATCTAGCTGACGACGTGAAGCAGAAATTGCGTGAGCGCGCTGCGGCGCGCGGGGTGTCGATGGAGGAAGAGGCGCGTGATGCGCTTGCCAAGAGCGTGCTGTCGGCGGAAGCCGGCATGCCCGCGAGCGAAACCCTCTATGCAACAATCCGCCGCTTGGTTGAGCCTCATGGAGGTTTTGACATCGATCTGCCCCAGCGAGGTCAATCCACAAAAACGCACAAAACCCTCGACGGCAAGCGCATCCTGCTGATCATCGGCGGCGGCATCGCCGCCTACAAGGCGCTCGACCTGATCCGCCGGCTGCGCGAGCGCGGTGCTGGCGTGCGCGTGGTGATGACATCGGCCGCGCAGGAATTCGTCACCACGCTTTCGGTCGGCGCGCTTTCGGCCGACCATGTCTTCACCGAACTGTTCGACCGCAATGACGAGCACGATGTCGGCCATATCCGCCTGTCGCGCGAGGCCGACCTCTTGGTGGTGGCGCCGGCCACCGCCGACCTGATGGCCAAGCTCGCCAACGGCCATGCCAACGATCTGGCCTCGACGGTGCTGCTCGCCACCGACAAGAAGGTGCTGATGGCGCCGGCGATGAACCCGAAAATGTGGTCGCATGCCGCGACGAGCCGCAACCGGGCGACGCTCGCCAAGGATGGCATCGCCTTCGTCGGCCCGGCCAAGGGCGAGATGGCGGAAAGCAACGAGGCGGGCGAGGGCCGCATGGCCGAGCCGCTGGAGATCGTGGCAGTGATCGAGGCACTGCTCGACAGCAGGCCGAAGCCGCTGGCCGGCCGCAGGATCATCGTCACCTCGGGGCCGACGCATGAGCCGATCGACCCGGTGCGCTACATCGCCAACCGCTCTTCGGGCAAGCAGGGCCATGCGATTGCGGCAGCGCTGGCAAGACTGGGCGCGGATGTACGCCTGATCTCCGGTCCGGTCAGCATTGCCGATCCGGCCGGCGTTGTGACGACACATGTCGAGACCGCGGCCGAGATGAAGGCGGCCGTCGAACAGTTGTTGCCGGCGGACGCCGCGGTCTTCGTAGCTGCCGTCGCCGACTGGCGCACCGCTGGCACGGCCGGCGAGAAGATCAAGAAGGTGGCGGGCCAGGGCCCACCGGCGCTGCAAATGGTCGAAAACCCCGACATTCTCGCCAGTGTCGGTCATCACGGGCAACGGCCGGGGCTGGTTGTCGGCTTCGCCGCCGAGACGCAGGACCTGATTGCGAATGCCGAGGCCAAGCTGAAGAAGAAGGGCGCCGATTTCATTGTCGCCAACGATGTCTCGCATGAAAGCGGCGTCGGCCCCACCGGCGTCATGGGCGGCGACCGCAATAAGGTGCGCATCGTCTCGAAGGACGGTGTCGAGGAATGGCCTGAGATGGGCAAGGGCGAGGTGGCGGCGCGGCTCGCCGCGCTCATCGCCGAGCGTTTGCAAGCCTGAGCGGCCGCCGGTTCCGCAATCGGGCAGGCCATGGTCTTGCAAGCAGCCTTGTGGCCGAGGGCATTTGACGCCGACAGCGCCGGCGGAATGCTGTCGCCAAATTCTCGATCGGCCGTGCCCTCAGCCTGGCGCCAGTTGCGGCCGGCGTGCCGCCAAAGCCATCTTCAACGCCGCCAGGCAACCGACAATGCCGAGTGGCACGAAGGCCAGGTACAGCCAGCCGGCGACGTGCGCTGCTGCCTCGCGGTTCAGTCCGTCCGAAAAGCCGCTGGCATTGGCGATGATGCCGGCCATGGCGGCGCCCACGGCGTAGCCGATGCGCTGCATGGTCGGCACGGCGGCCGAGGCGATCGTCTGCTCGCCGTCGCGGGCCGAGGCGACGATGATGCGGGTCAGGAAGGGCCATGACACGCCGAAGCCACCGCCTTGCAACAAAGCGCAGAGCAGGATCAGCGGGATCGAGCCGGCGGGGATGGCATAGGCGAAACCCGCGAGGCCGGCTGCAATCATCAGCGCGCCGATGACGAGGATCTGCCGTTCGCGCTGCAGCGGCGCATTGGCGACGGCGATCGACAGGATCGACCAGGCGATCGATTCGGCGGCGATGATGTAGCCTGTGGTCAGGATCGGGATGCCGTGCAGCGTGGTAAGCAGAAGCGGCCCGTAGATGGAAAAAGAGACTGTCGCCACCGAGAAGGCGGCAACCATGGTCATGCCGCTGCCGACCGGCGAGCGCCATGAGAACAGGCCCGACGGGAACAGTCGCGATTGCGGCTTCATGGCGTCGACGAAAACGAACAGCGCCAGGCCGGCGAGGCCGAGGGCCAGCAGCAGCGACGAGCGCAGCAAGGCGACGTCGACGCCTGCGGTGGCGATCAGCACGACGGCGATGGCGAGGCAGCCAAGTGCTGCATAGGGGAAGGGCGGCGATGTGCCGGCGGCGGCCTGCGGCTTCGCCGCTTCCGGCGTGTTCAGGACGATGAAGCTTGCCGATGCCATGGCAATGCCACCCAGCACGAAGACGCCGAAGGCCCAGCGCCAGGACAGGAGCTCGACCATGATCGCGCCGAGCATCGGGCCGCTGAATGCGGCGACGCCCCAGATCGCCGACATTATGCCGAACAGCTGTGGCCAGATGCTGCGGTTAAACAGCCGCTCGACCGAGACGAAGGCCAGCGACACCAGCGCACCGCCGCCGAGACCCTCGACCAGACGGCCGCCAAGAAACACCGGCATGGACGGCGCGGTGGCGCAGATCAGTGCGCCCACGGCATAGAGCAGGGCGGCGACCGTGACGTTGGAGCGTAGAGCGACATAGCTGACCAGCCGCCCGGCCGCTGCGCCGGCGACAATGGCGCCGAGCTCGTAGACGGCCAGCGACCAGCCGACGAACTGCACACCGGCGAGGTCCCCGACCATGGCCGGCATGACCGTCGCCACCATCGTCTCGTTGGTGGCGTGCAGCAGGATGCCGAGGCTGATGAAGCAGAAGCGCGCGAGGTCGCCGCTTGCCCACAATGCCCGCCAGTCGACCTTGTTGCTGGTGATTCCAGTCATTCTTTTACCCTGCCTTTGCATATCTCGATGCCGGCGCATGGCGCCAGAAGCCAGTCAGGCTTTCCGGCGGGGCCATGCGCGCTGTTTCAGTCAGGCGAGTTGTAAAACCTCAAGCGCAGTTGAGCTCAAGTGGCTTTTTATCGAAGTGCAAACGGTCGAGATTGGCCGGAAGCCTCTCCGCTTGATGCGCCGGTCAGTTCTCAATGCTGCGCAGCTGAAACTGGCTGACGCCGATCGCAATGTTGATACCGGTCTGCGTCTGCAGGCTGAGCGGCTGCAGGGTGAAGGCCTGCGAGGAGCCGCCGACCAGGAGATTGGCGCCGGCGCCGACCGCCGCGGTCACTTCGGCGCTGGCGCCGATATAGTCGCCGGCCAACGCGCCGGGCGCATAGATGTTCCTCAGCGGCGTCAGCACCAGCCATTGCATGACGGTCTGCTTGGTGGTGCCGATGTCGAGCCCGTATTTGTTGACGGCGCCGAAATAGGCTTCCGGCGAAAAGCTCTTGTCGGCCGGCGTGAAGGTGCAGCTCAGATCCTTGCTGGAGCCGAAGATGAAGCCGGTGCCGCCGCCGATGGCGCAATCGAGCACACCGAGTTCGATACCCTGGCCTTGCGCTTGGGCCTGGGCGGTACAGATGATGGTGATAGCGGCGGCGATGGCTGGTTTCAGCACGGCGGATCCCCCAAAAAGCATGCGGCGCGAAACAGTAACCTGTTCCGCGCCGCGCGTAGAGGGATCAGTCGATCCTTATTTGCCCATGCTTATTTGAACGAGTGGATCAGCTCCAGGGAGGTCACGGCGACCGCTACATTGACGCCGGTCTGCGCCTGGACGCTGAGCGGCTCCAGCACAAAGGCGCCGTCCAGCCCGCCGACCAGCAGATTGGCGCCGCCGCCGGTCACCACGCTCGCCTCGGCGTTGACGCCGTAATAATGGCCGGCAAGGTCGCCCTCGTCATGGCCGCGGGTGGCGGCCAGAACCGCCCACACCAGCTGGCCCTGATGCGTCTGGCCGAGATCGACGCCGAGCTTGGAGATCATCCCCGTGTATTTCTCGGACGGCCCATGGTGATAAGGGCGGAACGTGCAGTCGACGCCCTTGTTCGACGTGATGACGTAACCGACGCCGCCGTCGATGGTGCAATCGAGCGTGCCGAGCTGAAGCTTGCCGGCGCTGGCGGGAACGGCAAGCAGCGTCGTGGCAAGTGCCGCGGCACAGATGATTTTCTTGATCATGGGTCAGTCCTTTCGAAAATGCCTTCAACAACGGTTGAATGGCCCGGAGCGTTCCGCTGAAAACTTGGCGCGATCAAGGCAGGGGTTAACGCTTTGCCCCTGGTGGTTAAGATTGGGTGATAGTGGGGTTTTCTGGATACGCAATCTCAAGGGGAAGCGCTCTGCGCTTTCCCTTGGGAGAAACCGCTCACGCGGCGCACTGCATCAGGAATAGAACGTTGTTATAAAAGGCCGCCGATGGCGGCGCGCCGGCTGCATCTCAGCCGGCGGTGGCGCCCGATGTGCGCGACAGGCCGTCCTTGGCCGGCTGGTAGGTCGGGTCGAGATGGACGGCTTCGCGGTAGGCCTTCGAGGCCTTGACCTTGTCGCCGCGGCGCTCGTAGATCAGCGCCTGGTTGGACCAGGCTTCGGCGTTCTTGCCGTCGAGCTTGATGGCCATGTTGAAGTCGGAGAAGGCGTTGTCCTCGTCATTCATGGCGAGATAGGAGAGGCCGCGGCCGTTATAGGGTTCGGCCGCGTCCGGCGCCAGGGAGATGGCGGTCGAGAAATCCTCGATGGCAAACTTGTGCTGGCCCTGGCTTTGATAGATCAGGCCGCGATTGTGATAGGCGCGGGCATCCGTGGTGTCGAGCTGGATCGCCTTCTGGAAATCGTTGAAGGCCTGCTGGGTCTGGCCGGCCTTGCGATAGAGGTTGCCGCGGCCGATATAGGCGGCGTCATAATTTGCATTGATCTGGATCGAGCGGTTGTAGTCGGCAAGGGCGGCCGCCTGGTTGCCGAGGAAGCGCTGGATCAGTGCCCGGTTCGAATAGGCCTGGTAGAAATTCGGGTTGAGCTGGATGGCGGTGTCGAAATCCTTCAGCGCCGCCTGGTACTGGCCGCCACGGCCATAGGCCGAGCCGCGCACATTGTAGCCTTCCGGATCCTGCGGATTGCGCTGGATCACCGCCGACAGCGAGGAGATGTTCTCGCTTGAGCCTTGCGCCTTGTCGATGTTGTTGAATTCGCCGGTCGGAACGCTCTGGCAACCGGCAAGCACCAGGCCGGACATCAGGGCTGCCGCCAGGGCCAAACCGCGCATTGTGGTTTTGCGCTCTACGCCGATTGCGTTCATGTCTGCCCTGTCCTCACTTCAGCCGCGCCGTCCAGGTCCCCCTCCGGGCCGGGTCACAGATTGTCGTAACAAAATCTAGAACGCCGTTTGCGCGTTCAAGGGAACGGCCTCCAACAGAATGGCGGCGCTCCAAACAAAAAGGTGGCGGCGATTCCGCATCGCGCCACCTCAGAGTATCCTTCGAAAAGGACGAAAAATTGGCGTCAGAACCGCGGCGGACGCGGAGCACCACCAGGACCACCGGCGGCGCCGGCAGCAACCGGGCGCGGCGTCATCGGCAGCAGGCCTTCGCGCTGGGCGCGCTTGCGGGCCAGCTTGCGGGCGCGGCGAACGGCTTCGGCCTTTTCACGGGCGCGCTTCTCGGAAGGCTTCTCGTAATGGCCGCGCATCTTCATTTCGCGGAAAATGCCTTCGCGCTGCATCTTCTTTTTGAGAGCGCGAAGCGCCTGATCAACGTTATTGTCGCGGACGAGTACCTGCACGGGCAATCCTGTCTTTCGGGTTTGATATCAACAGGCAAGTGACCATAGCCACATGCCTCCGCGGCGCTTTACACCACGAATTGTGGCGGCTGATAGCAGAATCAGGCCGCGCTGTCCACACTGGAAATGAAGGACAACCGCCAATTTGCCACGGCAGCCCCGAGATAGGGCGCCAACTAGGCGCTGGCCAGATGGAGCCGTGCGAAATCCTCGAAGAATTCGCCGTAATCGCAGGTAATTTCCTCGCCGGCTGATATATCTCGAGTGGCGGTGGCGCCGCCATATTGCGAAAAATCCGTGTTCGGCCGCTCGGCGTGGTTCATGAAGCGGCCATTATCGACTTCATAGACCATGAAGCCGGGACGGTCGGGGCTCGGATAGGCATAGCGGTCGAGCAATTCCTTGAGGTGCGGCGGCGCCGCCTCGTATTTGTCCGTCGGGATCAGCCGGTCGAAATCCGGATCGAGCCGCCAGATCGAGGCGCCCTTCCTGATCGGCTCGGCGGCGAACACGCCGACGCCTTCGATTGCGCTCTGGGCGACATAGGTCCTGATCAGCAGCATGTCCGTCCTCCTCACCCGAAACCGAATCGCCAAATCGCGAGGAAAAAGCAAGTCCGGTTTCGGGTTCTATGGCTGATCGGCGCGGGCGATGACCCGCGAAATGCTTCACGTCCGGGTGATCGAGACGCCGCCATCGGCAAACAGCGCCGATCCTGTGGTGAAGCTCGACGCATCCGATGCCAGGAAGAGCGCAGCGCGGGCGATCTCTTCAGGCACAGCGACACGTTTCAAGGCATGCAGGTTTTCCACGAAAGCGCGTGATTCCGGCGTCTTGAATGTTGCCGACGGGGTGTCGGTGCCACCCGGCATCAGCGCGTTGACCCGCACGCCCCTGGGGCCGTATTCGGCGGCCAGCACCTGCGTCAGGCCGATCAGTCCGGCCTTGCTGGCGGCATAGCTGGTCATGCCCGGCATGCCGACTGTGTGACCGACGAAGGTCGAGGTGAAGATCAGCGATCCGCCGCCGCGTTCGACCATCGCCGGCACCTGGTATTTCGCGCCGAGAAAGGCGCTGGTCAGATTGGCGTCGAGCGTCTCGCGCCATCCGTCCAGCGACAGTTCCGAAATCGGACCCATCGTTCCGACGGAGCCGACATTGTTGAAGGCGATATCGAGCCCGCCGAATTTTTCGACGGCGAGATCGACGAGGGCTTTTGCATAGGCTTCGTCGCGGACATCGCCGGCAAGCGCGACTGCCGTGCCGTCGGCGTCCTCGATTTCGACGACCAGCGCATCGAGTTCGGCCTGGCGGCGGGCGGCGATGACGACCCTGGCGCCTTCTTCGGCGAAGAGTTTTGCGGTGGCGCGGCCGATGCCGGAACTGGCGCCGGTGACGATCGCTATTTTATTGGTGAGTGCGAACATTTTTTGCATCCTTTCATCGCGCCGGCTGTGCCGGCACCCGGGATGTTGATCGCAGTTCGGGACGGTGCTAGCCACCCGATACGTGCTCGACTTGCTGAATAGCTTCGCAGCGGCACAAGCGCCGCGCGCCGGACTATTGCTTCAGCAGCCAGCCGAGGCGATCGAGCGAAAATGCGTAGCTGATGGCGATGAGCAGCGTGATGACAACGCCCGTGGTTGTGTGACCGGCGGCATAGAATCCGGCTGCACCGCCAAACAGGATGGCCAGTTCAAGCACCAGCCTGACTGCGCCTGGTACAGGAACCGGCGCGCGTCCGGACCGGCTCGGATCGCCGCGCACCGCGAAGGTTCCCCACAGCGCAGCTGCAATGAACGGCAAGGCCAAGGCGAAGAGCCAGCGCCACCATCCGCCGGAGAGGCTCCAGCCGGCAAAGCCGAGGCCAAGCAAGGCGGCAAGTTCCAGCAGGAAACGCAAGGTTAGATTCCACCAGGCGTTGCCCATATCCGTCCTCCAGAGTCTCGCGATCGCCAGTGTGTCCGAACGCAGCCATGCCTGCCAGCCCGGGCAGGTCTTTTCCACCGCGGCGCAAAACGGCAAGCGCCGTCGCAAACAGCGCAAGGGTGGAAGCGCCGTTTCGCTAGTGATACACCTCGCGCGCCGGGGCTGCGTAAAATACCCCATCGCCATTTGCGAGGCTGGAACGTTGAAAAAATATTCGGTATTCGCCATCGCCCGCGAGGCCATGCGCGGCCACAAGGGCTGGGAGGAACAATGGTCCTCGCCGGAGCCGAAGAAGGAATATGACGTCATCATCGTCGGCGCCGGCGGTCATGGCCTGGCCACCGCCTACTATCTCGCCACCGTGCACGGCATCACCAATGTCGCGGTGCTGGAAAAGGGCTGGCTAGGCGGCGGCAACACCGGGCGCAACACCACCATCATCCGCTCCAACTACCTTTACGACGAGAGCGCCGGCATTTACGACCATGCGCTGAAGCTGTGGGATGGGCTCTCCCAGGAACTCAACTACAACGTCATGTATTCGGCGCGCGGCGTCATGATGCTGGCGCACAATGTGCACGACATCCAGGTGCTGAAGCGCCATGTCCATGCCAACCGTCTCAACGGCATCGACAATGAATGGCTGACGCCTGAGCAGGCGAAGGAATTCTGCCCGCCGCTCAACATTTCCAGGCAGGCGCGCTATCCCGTCGTCGGCGCCGCCTTGCAGCGGCGAGGCGGCACGGCGCGTCACGATGCGGTGGCCTGGGGCTATGCGCGCGGCGCTTCGGCGCGCGGCGTGCACATCATCCAGAATTGCGAGGTCACCGGCGTCAAGCGGGCGGCCAATGGCGCGGTCATGGGCGTCGACACGACGCGCGGCTTCATCGGCGCCAAGAAGGTCGGCGTGGTGGCTGCAGGCCACTCCTCGGTGATCATGAACATGGCGGGCGTGCGCATGCCGCTGGAAAGCTATCCGCTGCAGGCGCTGGTGTCGGAGCCGGTCAAGCCGGTGGTGCCTTGCGTGGTGATGTCGAACACGGTGCACGCCTACATCTCGCAGTCCGACAAGGGCGAGCTGGTGATCGGCGCCGGCACCGACCAGTATGTCTCCTATTCGCAGACCGGCGGCCTGCACATTTTGCAGCATACGCTGGACGCCATCTGCGAGATGTTCCCGATCTTCACCCGCATGAAGATGCTGCGCTCGTGGGGCGGCATCGTCGACGTGACGCCCGACCGTTCGCCGATCCTGGCCAAGACGCCGGTATCAGGCCTCTATGTCAATTGCGGCTGGGGCACGGGCGGCTTCAAGGCAACGCCCGGCTCAGGCCATGTCTTTGCCCACACGATTGCCAAGGACGATCCGCATCCGATCAACGCGCCCTTCACCATCGAGCGCTTCCGCACCGGGCGCCTCATCGACGAGGCAGCAGCGGCGGCGGTGGCGCACTGATGATGGTGGAACTGGCTGTAGCGGTGCCGCTGGTGCTGGCGGGGGAGCAGGACCTGTTCCATTTTCCGTCACCGGACGAGGTGCGGACGCAGCCGATCAGCCGCGCCGGCAACGAAGCCAATTGGCCGTTTTCGATCGACGCCGGCATTCTGGCATGCGTGTGGAGCGGTGGCCAGAAGGTGGTCATCTTCATGGAGAACAGGCCCTCCGATCTCGGCGAGGACGACACATTCGATGCGCGCAGCGTCATCGTAACGACCGATCCGTTTCAGCTCACGATCGGCAACATGGCGTATCGCGAGCTGTTTCGCCCCGCCGCAAGTGTAGAGGAGCGCATTCGGCTCGTCGCGCCTTTTGCGGCGATGGGCCAGAGGCTTTGCAACCAACCGGCCGGCGCGCATGTCGGCCACGGCGAATTGTAGGAACGAACGATAATGCTTCTCATCCGCTGCCCCTATTGCGAGGAAGAGCGCCCGGAGCTCGAGTTCCGTAACGCCGGCGAGGCGCATATTGCGCGTTCGGCCAACATGGCGGGCGAGAGCGACGACGACTTCGAAAAGTTCTTCTTCATCCGCTCGAACCCCAAGGGCATCATCTATGAGCGCTGGCGCCACATCCATGGCTGCGCGCGTTTCTTCAACGCGGTGCGCGACACCGTCACCGACAAGTTCGTCATGACTTACAAAGCCGGCGAGCCGAAACCGTCCAAGCTGCCCAAAAACTCCAACGAAATGGCTTCCAAATGAGCGGCGCGTTCCGCATTCCGAGCGCCGGCCGTCTCAGCCAGGCCAAGACCGCGCGGTTCTCTTTCGACGGCCAGTCTTACACCGGCATCGAAGGCGACACGCTGGCCTCGGCGCTGCTTGCCAATGGCGTGCATCTGGTGGGACGTTCGTTCAAGTATCACCGTCCGCGCGGCTTCCTGTCGGCCGGAGCGGAAGAGCCAAATGCGCTGGTCGAGGTCAAGCGCGACGCGGCACGCAAGGCGCCCAACATCCGCGCCACGGTGCAGGAGCTCTATGACGGGCTCGTCGCCAACTCGCAAAACCGCTGGCCGTCGCTCGCCTTCGACGTCGGCGCGGTCAACGATCTGGCATCGCCGCTGTTTTCGGCCGGTTTCTACTACAAGACCTTCATGTGGCCGAAGGCGGCCTGGAAGAGTCTCTACGAGCCGAAGATCCGCGCCGCGGCGGGTCTCGGCGTTTCGCCCGACAAGCCAGATCCCGACCATTATTCCTCGCGCTATGCGCATTGCGACGTGCTGGTGCTGGGCGGCGGTGCGGCCGGCATCGCGGCAGCGCTTGCCGCTGCCGAAACCGGCGCGCGTGTCATCCTCGTCGACGAGCAGGCCGGCTTCGGCGGCAGCCTGCGTTTCGAGAGCGGCGCCAGGATAGACGGCCATGACGGCTTTGGCTGGGCGCAAGCAGCGGTAGCCAAGCTTGCCGCCATGGACAATGTCCGTGTGCTCTCGCGCACGACGGCGTTCGGCTATTACGCGCAGAATTTCGTCGGCCTGGTCGAGCGGGTCAGCGACCATCTGCAAAACCCCGGCCACGATTTGCCGCGCGAGCGCCTATGGCAGGTACGCGCCAAGCGCGTGGTGCTGGCGACCGGCGCCATCGAACGCCATATGGTGTTTGCCGACAATGACCGGCCCGGCATCATGCTGGCCTCGGCGGCGCGGACTTATCTCAACCAGTACGGTGTCGCGGTCGGCAAAAATGTCGGCGTCTACACCGCCAATGACTCGGCCTACTCCGCCGCGATCGACCTGAAGAAGGCCGGCGTCAACGTGGCGGCGATCGTTGACCTGCGCGACCATCCGACCGGACCTGTGATCGACGAGGCGAGGGCGCTCGGGATCGAGGTCAATTTCGGCCGCGCGGTGATCCGCGCCGGCGGCAAGTTGCGCGTGACCTCGATGACGGTGCAGCCGAAGAATGGGGGCGGCGAGCGCACCATTCCGGTCGACGCCATCCTGATGTCGGCCGGCTGGACGCCGTCGGTGCATTTGTTCTCACAGTCGCGCGGCAAGGTCGCCTTCAATGACGAGACCAAGCGCTTCGTGCCGGGCATCTATGCGCAGGACTGCGTTTCGGTCGGCGCCTGCAACGGTACGGATGGGCTCTCGGCGTCGATCGACGAAGCCTATGCGGCCGGCGCCAAGGCGGCGAAGGATGCGGGCGGCAAAGTGGCCAAGGGCGTTAAGCCGAAGGTCGACGCGTCGGAAAGCTGGTCGCGCGGCATGCTGGGCGCGGCGCCCGGCGCCGGGCCGGACAAGACGGTCAAGGCCTTCGTCGATTTCCAGAACGACGTCACCGCCAAGGACATCCGCCAGGCGGTGCATGAAGGCATGCGCTCGATCGAGCACGTCAAGCGCTTCACCACCAACGGCATGGCGACCGACCAGGGCAAGACCTCCAACATGCACGGCCTGGCGATTGCCGCCGAGACGCTGGGCAAGCCGATCCCCGAGGTCGGGCTGACCACGTTCCGCGCACCCTATACGCCTGTCACTTTCGGCGCGATCGTCAGCCATTCGCGCGGTCCGCTGTTCGACCCGACACGCAAGACCGCGATCCATCCCTGGGCGGAAGCTCAAGGCGCGGTGTTCGAGGATGTCGGCCAGTGGAAGCGCGCCTGGTATTTCCCCAAACCCGGCGAGGACATGCACAAGGCGGTCGACCGCGAATGCGTCGCTGTGCGCAGCAATGCCGGCCTGTTCGATGCCTCGACGCTGGGCAAGATCGAAGTGGTCGGACCGGATGCGGCCAGGTTCATGGAACTGCTCTACACCAATCCATGGGAGAAGCTGGAACGCGGCCGCTGCCGCTATGGCATCATGCTGCGCGAGGACGGCTTCATCTATGATGACGGCGTCGTCGGCCGACTGGCGCCGGATCGTTTCCATGTGACGACGACAACCGGCGGCGCGCCGCGCGTCATGAACCACATGGAGGACTATCTCCAGACCGAGTTCCCGCATCTCAATGTCTGGCTGACGTCGATCACCGAACAATGGGCGGTCATCGCCGTGCAGGGGCCGAAGTCGCGCGACATCATTGCACCGCTGGTCGAAGGCGTCGACATGTCGGACGAGGCGCTGCCGCATATGTCGGTGCGCGAAGGCAAGATCTGCGGCGTGCCGACCAGGCTGTTTCGCATGTCGTTCACCGGCGAGCGCGGTTTTGAAGTCAACGTGCCGGCCGATCACGGCCAGGCCGTCTGGGAAGCGCTGTGGGCCGAGGGCCAAAAGCATGGCGCGACTGCCTACGGCACCGAGGCGATGCACGTGCTGCGCGCCGAAAAGGGCTACATCATCGTCGGGCAGGACACGGACGGTACGGTGACGCCGAACGATGCCGGGCTCGACTGGGCGGTCGGCAAGAAGAAGACCGATTTCGTCGGCATTCGCGGCCTGACGCGGCCCGATCTGGTCGCCAAGGGCCGCAAGCAGCTGGTCGGCTTGAAGACCAAGGACCCGAAAGTGGTGCTTGAGGAAGGCGCGCAGATCGTCGCCGACCCGAAGCAGGCGATCCCGATGAAGATGATCGGTCACGTCACATCCAGCTACTGGTCGGAAAATTGCGGTCGCTCGATCGCGCTGGCGCTGGTTGCCGGCGGGCGCGACCGGATGGGCGACACGCTCTATGTGCCGATGCCGAACGGGATGATCGAAGTGGAGGTTACCGGCATGGTGTTCTTCGACGAGACGGGAGGGCGCCTCAATGGCTAAGGCTGCTGCAAAGAAGACGGCCCCAGCTGCAGCGCCGTCGGTCGAGCGCCGCCCGGCCCTGGCTGAACGCGTCGTTTCCGCAACGGATGTCAAGGTCGAGGTGCTGCCGCCGGCGGAGCGCATGTCGCTGCGCGCGCCGGAGGCTTCCGTCGCGGCGCTGTCGAAGGCGCTCGGCCTGACCTTGCCGAAGCAGCCGAAAACTTCGGCGTCGAAGACAGGGCGCACGGCGCTGTGGCTTGGCCCTGACGAGTGGCTGGTTATCGATGAGGCTGGCAAGGATCCGCTGGCCGATCGTGCTGGGGTTGCCGCATTGCATTCGGCGGTCGGCATCTCGCACCGCAACGTCGCCTTCGCCGTCACCGGCCCGGCGGCTGCCGCCGCGATCAATGCAGGCTGCCCGCAGGATTTGTCGCTCGAGGCTTTTCCGGTGGGCGCGGCGTCGCGCACCATTCTCGGCAAGTGCGAAATCCTGCTGTTGCGCACGGCAGCCGACGCTTTCCGGGTCGAGTGCTGGCGTTCCTTCTCGGACTATGTCTTTACTCTCCTGTCGGAAGCAGCCAGCGACGCGGCGGCGTAGGAACGTTTGACGGGTCAAGCCGTTCTGCTTCCCCCATCAGGGAGAACATACGATGCCGTCGAAAGCGCCGCCGAAGTCAGCTGGCAAGACGTCCGCCGTGCGCTCACTCGAACATGAGCAGCATCACGAGGTGACTGCCGAAGAAGAGGAACTCGAGGAAGGCCTCGAGGACACGTTTCCGGCCAGCGATCCGGTGTCGATCACCTCGACCGCCATCCCAGGCGCGCCGGCAAGACCCGGCAAGGCCAAGACGGTGCCGGGTCGCAAACCGCGCAAGAAATAACCCGTTCGGCTACGCCAGGTTTGAACTCAGGAAAAGCCGACTTGCGCTGAGGAAAAAACGGGCGGCCGGGATTATCCTGCCGCCCTTAAATTAGTCGTTGTGCTGTGGTCGAGCCCGATCAACTTAGAACGTGCTCGGCACGATCCATGGGTTGATCTCGATGCCGAGACGCGGGCTCTTGGCCTTGACGTCGGACTTTTCGACCGAGCCGGTCACGGCGCAATCGAGCTTGGCATTGGTCGTGGTGTCGACGCAGGTGGCGGCGGGGGCCTGCTTGGTCGAGTGTGTGTTGTTGGCGGCGAAAGCCGAGCCGGAGAGAGCCAGCACGGTGGCGAGGGCGAGAAGGGTCTTGTTCATGTCAGTCTCCATCGGTTAAACTTTTTTCGTACATGTACGATACAACGTACACATACGTCCACCGAGATGGGTTTTCAAGTCGAAAAACGTACGCGTACGACAAATTTTTTTGAATGCCGAAAATTGCGGCGCACTGACACAGCCGAAGCTGTCAGGCCGGACGTTGAATTGGAGGGGCGGGGATGCTCAGCAGTCGACCGGGGTCTCGGTCAGCGGCGGCACATTCTGGGTGCTGAGCGTGGCGAGTGTGAAATCGCACATCCGCGTCACGAAAGCCTGTGGATCGCCGAAGGGGTAGAACGGGAACGTGATCAAAAGCGAGATGGTGCCGTGGCCGACTGCCCAAAGCATGGTGGCGATGGCGCGCGGATCGCCCTGCAGCTTGCCTGCAGCAACGCAGGCCTCGACCCTGGATATCAGCGCTTTCATCGCCGGGTTGGCCTCTTCCATGTCCTCATAGCTTCTGCCTTCCGGCAGCTTGGTCTTTTCGGTCATGAACACGGTGCGGTATTCGTTGGGATTGCCGAGCCCGAAGGCAGCATATTCGGTCATCACCGCACGCAAGGCCTCGATCGGATCGTCGGAAGGATGCTCCTCGATGCGGCGGGCAAGTGTTTCGAAGGCATCCTCGGCCAGCGCAAACAGGATGTCTTGCTTGTCGGCGAAGTAGGAATAGACCGACATCGGAGCATAGCCGACCCGCTTGGCCAACTTGCGGATGGTCAGGCCTTCATAGCCCTCTTCCTTGACGAGCTTGTGGGCTGCGTCGAGCAATTCGGAACGCAGTTCGGCTTTTTGTTTTTCGCGGCGTTTCTGGACGCTCAGTGGCAAGACCCGGTGCCTTTGGTTGGTTGTGCATGGCTAAATATATACGCTGTACGGAAACGGGCAAGGGCGCTGCCAGGGACATCAAAAAGCGACCCTCAAGCTATCTCTCGAATAGTCGTGTCCGTTCTGGTCTATTTCGCCAGCATCTATGTCACAGCATGTGTAACATGGGCGCTCGCAGGCAACATCGGACCGTTACAAACAAAGCCTATCTGGCGGCTCTGCAAGAAATTTCGGTTTTGGGGGGCCTCTATGGCTGCGATAGAGCTTTCGTCCGGGCTGCCGGGCGCACATCCACTTTCTCATGGCGCCAGGCTGGCGCTCAGGCGAGTCGTGATAGTCGCATGGCTGGCGATCGCAATCGGCTTCGCCATGGAAGCGCTTATTCTGACTGCCGGATTTGCGGCAGGTTCGCACCCGGCCCCGACCCAGGTTCTGATCGACTTGGCGCAAGGCGTGACCTGGTCATTCTTCGTCTGCGCCGGCGTCAGCCTCGGCACGGCGATCACCAAGGTGCGAGCCTCGCTTGGCGGCCTGATCGCCATGATCTCGGGGCCGCTGGCCATGGGCATCGCCAAAGGTACGCAAAAGGTGATGGTGAGCGCGCTTGATGTATCGGCAAAGCCCGTGATCCTGTCGCTCACCACGCTCGGTATGTTGCGGGCGATCGAGTATGGTTTGCTGGGCTGGATGCTGGCTTCGCTCGCATCCAAGGAAGAACCTCGCTCGCTGCATTTCATGCTGGCGGGTGCCTTGGCCGGCGCGGTGTTCGGCGGCGGGATCACGGCGCTGACGATCGAGACTGCCGCAGCCAAGGACATTGCGCTGGCATTGCCGCAGGCTGTCGCCACCGGCCTCATTGAGATCGTGTTTCCGATCGGATGCTCGCTGGTCGTCTACATCGCCCTGCAAGTCAGCCGGCACATGAAGTTCATTTCCAGCGATGCGCGCTAGAGCCGGATGATTTCAGGTCGAATTGACCTCAAATCTGAAACCGGCTCTAATCAAATAGATAGAGCATGATGTCGTCCGAAAACCGCTTCACACTTTTCGGCATCATGCTCTGTCTACAGACGGTGATCGGTTTGCGTCCTGTTTCCAGGCCGGTTGCCACCACCTCCGTATGGGCTTGCTCCCCGGTCGGGGAACGGAACTGATCCGATCTGTCATCAAATCGCGCCGACCACAATATCTCATTGTCGAGTCAGGTTCGGTCGATCAGGTTGGCGGAAAGGTGCGACAGCAGCTTCACCGCTTCGCCATAGGTTTTTGCCTTTTCGGGATTTGAGGCGTTGCCGTCGAGCGCCCGCTTGTAGACACCCTGGCAGATGGCCGCCAAACGGAAGAAGGAGAAGGCGAGGAAGAAGCTCCAATTGTCGATGCCGCCCAGCCGGCGCCGCCTGCAATAGGCCGCGACATAGGCTTCCTCCGAGGGCAGGCCGAGGGCGGCGCGGTCGACGCCGCCAAGGCCGCGAAAGCCTGAGGCGTGCGGCAGCCGCCATTGCATGCATTGATAGGCGATGTCGGCGAAGGGATGGCCGAGTGTCGACAGTTCCCAGTCGAGAACCGCCAGCACTTTCGGCTCGCTGGGCGCGAAGATCATGTTGTCCAGCCGGTAGTCGCCATGCACGAGGGATATCCGGCCGTCATCGGTCGGCATATGCGTCTCCAGCCAGGCGATCAGCCGGTCCATGTCGGCGACCGTGCCGGTCTCCGAGGCGCGGTACTGGCTGGTCCAGCGTGCCAGCTGGCGTTCGAAGTAATTGCCGGGTTTGCCGAAATCGCCGAGCCCGACCGCCTCGACATCGACATCGTGCAGGGCCGCAAGCGTGGCGTTCATAGCATCGTAGAGGGCGGCGCGCTCATCGTTGCCAGCGGCCTCCGGCACTGCCGGATCCCAGAAGATGCGGCCGTCGAGAAAGTCCATGACGTAGAACATGCGGCCGATCGGCGTCGCCTCCGCCGACAGATGCAGCATCGCCGGCACCGGCACGGCGGTGCCGGCCAGGGCCTTCATGACCGTGAATTCGCGGTCGACCTGATGCGCCGATTTCAGCAACTGGCCCGGCGGCTTGGCGCGCAGGACATAGCGGCCGCTGGCCGCGGTCAGCAGATAGGTCGGGTTGGACTGGCCGGACTTGAATTTTTCGATTGCGGAAAGTCCGGCAAAACCCGGGATGTGCAACTCGAGATAGGGCGCAAGTTCTGTCTGATCCAGCGCATTGGCGTCGCCGCTCATGCGGTCTCCGGCTCACGCTCCATCAGCGTCAGCGTCAGCCAGCGCGCGGTCAGCGCCGGCTTCTTCGAGCCTTCGATCTCGATGGTCACGTCATGCGCCGTCTGCACCCAGCCCGACGGCCTGACCTTGACGTCGGCCAGCACGAAGCGGGTGCGGATGCGCGCGCCGGTCTTCACCGGCGCCAGGAAGCGCAGCGAATCGAAACCGTGGTTGACGCCCATCTTGCCCTTTTCCAGCGGCGGCATGGTCTCGAAGGTCATCGCCGAGAGCAGCGACAACGACAGGAAGCCATGCGCGATGGTGCCGCCGAACGGCGTCTCGTTTTTGGCCCGCTCGGGGTCGCAATGGATGAACTGGTGGTCGTCGGTGGCGTCGGCGAACTGGTCGATCATGGTCTGTGTGACCTCGCGCCATGGCGAGACGCCGACTTCCTTGCCGACGCTGGCCAGAAGCACATCGAGACTGATCGGTTCCACTGCGGTGTCCTCCCCTCGCCGCCGACCGCGGCTCATTCCTTGAACAGTGTCAGCCCATGCTGCACCGACTGCCCGCCGTCGATCGGCAGGATGGCGCCGGTGACATAGGAACCGGCACGGCTGCACAAATAGAGCGTTGCGCCGCCGATGTCATCCGCCACGCCGATACGGCCGATGGGGACATGGCTGCCGACATGTCTGGCCTTTTCGTCGGTGCCCGTGGCAAAGGCGGTCATCCGGCTCTGGAAGGGACCGGGCGCGAAGGCGTTGACGGTGATGCGCCGCGCCGCGAGTTCGATCGCCAGCGTGCGCGTCAGGTGGTGAACGGCGCCCTTGGACGCGGTATAGGAATAGGCGTCGTCGGCCAGCGGCTGCGTGCCCATCACCGAGCCCAGATTGATGACGCGAGCCGGATCGGCATCGCTGGCCGCGGCTTCCAGCAGCGGCAGCAATTCGCGCGTCAGATGAAAGACGGCGGTGACGTTGACGGCGAACACCTTGGCCCAGCCGCTATAGGGAAAATCCTCCAGCGAGGCGCCCCAGGATATGCCGGCATTGTTGACGAGGATGTGCAGCTTCTCGGTGCGCGCCTTGACCTCGCTGACCAGCGCGGCAATGCCTGCTTCGCTCGAGACGTCACCGGCGAAACCTTCGGCACTGCCGGAGCCGCCGAGCCCGTTCAACTCAGCGGCGACCTTGATGCAATCCTCGCCCTTGCGCGAGGCGATCATCACGGTAGCGCCGGCTTGGACCAAAGCGGTCGCCACCATGCGGCCGATGCCGGTCGCGGCTCCCGTCACCAGCGCTGTCTTGCCGGCGACTGAGAACAGTTCTTCCAGATAGCTCATCGCAATTCCTCCGCGCCTCTCTGCTCACGGTCTGGGGCGAAAGGGCTCGCGTTGACAAGGCTACCCGAAGTACGGTCATCGTTGCCACGGGTAAAGTGCCCCAGATGCGTGAAAGGGTTGGAGACCGATGGCGGACATGAATCTCGGCATGACCGAGCGGCTGAAGCCGATCCACGCCCGCGTCGCCACCATGGTGCGCGATGAGATCATGCCGCTCGATCATGAGTTTTTGAGCGAGGTCGGCAAGGGCGGCGACCGCTGGGTCTACACCGCGCGGCAGACCGAGATCCTCGAAGGGTTGAAGAAGACGGCCAAGGAGCGCGGTCTGTGGAATTTCTGGCTGACCGGGTCCGAGCGCGGCTACGGGCTCTCGACCGTTGAATATGCCTATCTCGCCGAGGAGATGGGCAAGGCGCATCTCGGCGCCGAGACCTTCAACTGCTCGGCGCCCGACACCGGCAATATGGAGGTGCTGGAGCGCTATGGCTCGGAGGATCACAAGCAGGCATGGCTGGCGCCGCTGCTCGAGGGGAAAATGCGCTCGGCCTATCTGATGACCGAGCCGGACGTCGCTTCCTCCGACGCCACCAACATCGCCATGCGCTGCGAACGGCGAGGCGACGACTATGCACTCAACGGCGAGAAATGGTGGGCGTCGGGGGCCGGGGACCCGCGCTGCGCCATCTACATTGTCATGGTTCGGACCGGCGGCGAAGCCGAGCCGCAGCACCGCCGCCATTCGATGATCTTGGTGCCGTCCGGTACCAAGGGCGTGACCAAGCTGCGGCCGATGCAGGTTTATGGCGACGACGACGCGCCGCATGGCCACATGCATCTTCGCTTCGACAATGTGCGGGTGCCGGCCGGAAACCTGATCCTCGGCGAGGGCAGGGGGTTCGAGATCGCCCAGGGGCGGCTTGGCCCCGGCCGCATCCACCATTGCATGCGCGCCATCGGCCAGGCCGAAATGGCGCTGGAGCTGCTGTGCCAGCGCTCGGTGCGCCGCGAGGCCTTCGGCCAGCCATTGGCCAAGCTCGGCGCCAATTTCGACATCATCGCGGAGTGCCGCATGGAGATCGAGATGGCGCGGCTGCTCTGCCTCAAGGCGGCGTGGATGATCGACCAGGGCGATGCGCGCGCAGCCGCGCCCTGGATCAGCCAGATCAAGGTCATCGCACCGCGCGTCGCGCTCAAGGTCACCGACGAGGCAGTGCAGATGTTCGGCGCGCAAGGCATCAGCCAGGACACGCCGCTGGCACGCTCATGGACGCATCTGCGAACCCTGCGCCTCGCCGACGGGCCGGACGCCGTGCACCGCCGGCAGGTGGCGCGCACGGAGCTCAGGAAATACACGCAGGAAAAGGTCTGAGTGGATGAAAACCCTCATCGCCCGCGATCGCGCCGCTCGGCCACCTCGTCTATGCCGACAATCTGAAGGAGCTGGGTCGGCTGGCATCGCGCCGGCAAGGTTCGGCCGGTCATCGAAGGCACTTATCCGCTGGCCGATGCCGCCGCCGTGGTGACGCGCGTGCTTGGCCGTGGCGCATCCGGCAAGCTCATCCTCAAACTGTAAGGAGCCCCGCCATGGCGATCCCCTCAGACATGAAAGCACTGCTGCTGACCGGCGACGGCTACACCAGGACGCCCTCCGGCAGTGCGCTGGAGGCGATGGAGCCGTATCTCAAGCTTGGCAGCATCGGCGTGCCGACGCCCGGACCGAGCCAGGTGCTGATCAAGGTCAGCCTCGCCTCGATCAACCCGTCCGACGTCATGTTCATCAAGGGCCAGTACGGTCAGCCGCGCGCCAAGGGCCAGCCGGCCGGCTTCGAGGGTGTCGGCACGGTCGTTGCCAGCGGCGACGAGCCCTATGCGAAAAGCCTGATCGGCAAGCGCATCGCCTTCACCACAGGCGTCACCAATTGGGGCGCCTGGGCGGACTATGCAGTTGCCGAAGCTGCCGGCTGCATTCCGCTGCTCGACACGGTCCGCGACGAGGATGGCGCGGCGATGATCGTCAACCCGCTCACGGCGCTCGCCATGTTCGACATCGTCAAGGAGACGGGCGAAAAAGCCTTCATCATGACCGCCGGCGCCAGCCAGCTTTGCAAGCTGATCGCGGGTCTCGCCAAGGAGGCTGGGTTCCGGCCGATCGTCACCGTGCGCCGCGACGAGCAGATTCCGCTGTTGAAGGAGATCGGGGCTGCCCATGTGCTCAACGAGAAGGCGCCGGATTTCAAGGCAGCACTACGCGATGTGGTCAAGGCCGAGCAGCCGCGCATCTTCCTCGATGCCGTGACCGGGCCGCTGGCCTCGGCGATCTTCGACGCCATGCCGAAGCGCTCGCGCTGGATCATCTATGGACGGCTCGATCCGGACACCACTGTCATCCGTGAGCCCGGCCAGATGATCTTCCAACACAAGCACATTGAAGGCTTCTGGCTGGTCGAATGGATGCGCCAGTTCCGCGACAAGCGCTGCCCGGCGATCATGGAAGCACAGAAGCGCTTTTCGGATGGGCGCTGGTCAACCGACGTGACGGCGGTGCTGCCGCTGGATGAGGCGATGGCGAAGGCCCCGGCGGAGCTGGCCAAGCCGAACGGGAAGGTGTTTATTAGGCCGTGACTTTCTACCCTCCCCCTTGTGGGGAGGGTCGACGAAAGAGCAATTTTGCTCTTTCGTCGGGGTGGGGGTCTTGGCTCCTACCTCTGTTATTCGCGGGAGCGCTGGACCGACGTTAGTTGGCGCTGCACCCCCACCCCGGACCTGCGGTCCGACCCTCCCCACAAGGGGGATGGTAAGCGGAGCTACTCCGCCGGCTCGACATTGGCGTACGCCGCTTCCTCAAGCTCCCGCTTCAGCCTCGCTTCCTCATGCGTCTTCGGCGTGACGAAGCGGCCGAGCAGGAGGTAGGCGACCGGGGTCAGGAACAGCGTCGAGACGGTGGCGAGACCCAGCCCGCCGACAATGACCCAGCCGAGCGCGATGCGCGCTTCGGCACCGGCGCCGGCGGCCAGCACCAGCGGGACCCCGCCGAGAATGGTGCAGATCATCGTCATCATCACCGGCCGCAGGCGGATGATCGAGGCCTGCTCGATCGCCTCGCGCACGCCGAGGCCGCGGTCGCGCAGCTGGTTGGCGAATTCGACGATGAGGATGCCGTTCTTGGCCATGACGCCGACCAGAAGCACGAGGCCAATCTGGCTGTAGGCATTGAGGCTGGTGCCTGACAAAAGCAGCGCAAAGATTGCGCAGGCAAGGCCGAGGGGGACCGTCGCCATGATGATGACGGCGCTGACGAAGCTTTCGAACTGGGCGGCGAGCACCAGGAGGATGATGACCAGCGCGAAGCCGAAAATGGTGATCATGGCGCTGTTGGTCTCGCCGAGCGTCGCGGCTTCGGCCAGCGGCAGGACGCGGCTGCCCGGCGGCAGCAGCGGGGCGGCGATCTGCTCGGCAACGCCGAGCGCGTCACCCAGTGCGAAATTGCCGTTCAGGTTCGAGGTGATCGCCACCGAAGGCTGCTGCTGTTCGCGGGTCAGCGACGGCGGCACGGCGCGCTCGGTCAGCGTGGCGATGGTCGACATTGGCACGAAGCGGCCGTCGGCGGTCTTCAGGAAGATGTTTTCCAGATCGGTCGGATCATTGATCGGGTTGGTGGTCGAGACCAGCTTCACGCCATAGCTGCGGTCGGCGATGTAGACATCGACGACATCGTTGCCGTCGAGCATCGCCTGCAAGGTGTTGGCGAGACCCGATATGTCGATGCCGAGATCGGAGGCGCGCTCGCGGTCGATCGCCACCGCCAGCTGCGGCTGCGTCGGGTCGATGGAAAGCCGCGGCGTCTGGAAGCGCGGATCGGCCTGCATCCGGGCGATGATCTTCACCGCCGCGTCGCCGAGCGCCTTGCGGTCGTTGCCGACCAGCGCGAATTGCAGGCCGTTGCCGGCGCCGCGAATGCCGAGGCTATTGGCCTGCACCGGGAAGATGCGCACGGATGGCACCTGCCGGGTCAGCTGGCTTATCTGCGCCATGATCTCCTGCTGGCTGCGCGTGCGCTCGTCCCACGGCGCCAGCGTCATCACCATGAAGCCGGAATTGTAGGCGCCGTTCTGGCCGGCGTTTTCGAAGGTCGAGACGATCTCGCCGGAATCGCGCAGCGGCTGGATCAGCCGCTCGATCTTCTGCATCTGCTGCGTGGTGTAATCGAGGCTGACGCCTTGCGGCGCGTTGATGCGCAACAGCACGACGGCGCGGTCCTCGCTCGGCGTCAGTTCCTGGCGGATGGTGCCGAACAGGCTGAAGGCGACGCCCGCAAACAGCACCGCAACCAGCAGCACGATCCACGGCGCGCCGAGGCAGGCATGCAGGGCGCGCTTGTAGGCCGCGTTCAGCGCGCCACCGACGCGCGCGCCAATGCCGTGACCGCCTTCATGGTGGAGCGATGCGCCGGTCAACATGCGCGAGGCCAGCATCGGGCACAGCGTCAGCGCCACCACGCAGGAGAGCAGCACCGACATGGCGAGGACGAAGCCGAATTCGCGAAACAGGCCGCCGGTCTGTCCCGGCAGGAAGGAGATCGGCACGAAAACGGCAACGAGCGTCAGCGTCGTGGCGATGACTGCGAAGAACACTTCTTGGGCGCCGAGCACGGCGGCGGCACGAGGCCCCATGCCTTCGTTGCGCCGTCGCACGATGTTTTCCAGAACGACGATGGCGTCGTCGACGACAAGGCCGGTTGCCAGCACCAGCGCCAGAAGCGTCAGGATGTTGATGGAGAAGCCGGCGAGATAGATGGCGGCGATGGTGCCAATCATGGCGACCGGCATTGACAGACCAGGGATCAGCGTCGCGCGCCAGTCGAGCAGGAAGATGTAGATGACGATCAGCACCATGGAGATCGACAGGCCGAGCGCGATCTCGACCTCGTGCACGGCGCCGTTGACGAAGACTGCGTCGTCGCTGGTGATCTTGATCGACATGCCCTTGGGCAGGTTTTCCTGCAGCTTGGCGACGGCTGCCTTCACTCCGGTGGAAATATCCAGCGTGTTCGATTCCGCCTGGCGGATGATGCCAAGGCCAATGCCGGTCTTGCCGTCGGAGCGCAACGAGGTCTGGCCGATGTCGGGACCGAGCGTGACGGTGGCGACGTCGCGGATGCGCGTCGTGCCGCCGATGATGATGTTTTCGAATTCTTCCGGCGTCGTCACATCGGCCGTGGTGCGGACGATGAGATCCTGGTTGGTGGTGGTGATCGAACCGGCTGGTGAATCGAAAGCGACCGAGGCAAGCGCTGCCCTCAGATCGGCCACAGTGAAGCCGAGGCTGGCGAGCTTGTTCTGGTCGACATCGATGCGGAAGATCTTGTCGCGGTCGCCATAGACCTGAACGTCGGCGACGCCAGGCACGGCAGCCAGTTCGTCCTCGATCTGGTCCTGGACGATCACCGTCATGTCCTGCACCGACATGGTGTCGGAGGTGACGGCCAGTCGCATCACGGCATCGGAATTGGCATCGGCCTTGACGATGCGCGGCGGGTCGGCGGTCTCCGGTATCATGTTGGCGACACGGCCGACCGCGTCGCGCACGTCGGAGGCGGCGACGTTCAAATCGACGCCGTCGTTGAACTCGATGGTGACGCGGCTCTGGCCGAAGGAAGAGGTCGACGAGATCGACTTGACGCCGGAGACGCGGGCGACCGCGCCCTCGATGGTGTCGGTCAGTTCACGGTCGACGGTTTCGGCGGCGGCACCCTCGAAGGCCGTCGACACGGTGACCACGGCGCGGTCGACATCGGGCAGTTCGCGGATTTCGACGCCATAGAAAGCGGCAAGGCCGGCCACTGCGATCAGCGTGTTCAGCACGAAGGCCATAACCGGCCTGCGGATGAAGAGTGCGGTGAAGCCGGTTTCGCTGGCGGTGCTGACGGGTGCAGTCATGAGCCTTCGGCAGCTTCCGCGGCGCGCTGATCCTGGCCGGCGATGCGGACCGCGCCGCCTTCGCTGACGCTCTGGGTGCCTTCGGTGACGACCATGTCGCCATCCTCGATCTCAGCGTCGATCAGCACCGTCTCAGTGTTGCGCTGGATGATGCGCACGGGAACGCGCCTGGCCTTGCCGTCCTCGACCTGCCAGACATAGGCGCCGTCGGAACCCCACAGGATTGCCAGCGGGCTGACGGCCGGATAGGTGTCGCCGGGGAAGCGCATGGTGATGCCGAACGACATGCCGGCGCGCAGCGAATCCGCCGGATTGGCGATTGCAGCCTTGACCAGCAGGGTGCGGCTCTTTTCGTCGATGTGGTTGTCGATGGCCGACACAGTGCCGGTATAGGCCTTGCTCGGATTGGCGATCGGCGTCGCCGACAGTTGCGCGCCGACCTTGACGGCGGCGGCGAAGCGCTCGGGCACCAGGAAATCGACCAGGATGGAGGAGCGGTCGTCAAGCGTGGCGATCGCCGACTGGCTGGTGACGTAATTGCCGGCCGATATCGGCAGGATGCCGACCGTGCCGGCGATAGGGGCGACGATCGAACGACGCTGCAAGGCGAGTTCGGCATCCTGCAGCGCCAGTTTGGCGCCGGCCAGCACCACTTGGGCATCGGCGACGGCGACCGGGGTCGCGGCGTTGGAGGCCCTCAATGATTTCACCCGCTCGAGCTTGTCCTGGGCATCCTGCAAGGCAAGCTTGGCACGATCTTGCGAGATCACCTCGGTCTCGGAATCGAGAACAGCGATGATCTGCCCCTTGTCGACGCGGGTGCCGGATTGGACGAGAAATTCAACGAGGCGCCCAGAGCTGTATGGGTTGACCGTCACCGAGGCGTTGGCGCGGCCGGTGCCGATCGCCTGCAGGCGATCGTTGATGGTGGCGGTGGTCGCCGGCAAGGCGACGACATTTGCCGGGCGGCCGGCAGCGTTGCGGCCGCCTGCCTGTTTTGTCGTGTCGACCGCACCGGTTGTGGCGGGCGCCGAAGCATAGGTCCAGTCGATGCCCCAGCGTGCTAGAACCTCCGGCGCGCCCGGGAAGAATCGCGCCCAGGCGAGGACAGCCGCGACCAGGATCACAAGCGCAAAAACGATCTGTTTCCAGGCGGCCATCGACACTCCGGTTGGCAAAACGTCTACCGGTTTCGCCAAGCAAAAAAACGCGCAGCGACGCACCCGGTATGTGCGAAGCCGCCGCAATATCATGGCTTTATGGCAATTCTGCCGCTTCCATGCACATTAAATCTGCGTAATTTTGCGCACCTGCGGCGGGGATTGAACGTGTCAGCGCAGGCTTTCGAGGTCGCGGATGCGCCTGGCGCTGTCGGCCTCGAGCTGCCTCGTGACGGCGCCGATCAGCGTCTCGGCGACAACGAACAGAGCGGCCGAAGAGTCCCACGCCGAAGGCACGGCGGTGCGTCCGGCAATGACATGGCGGGCAAAGCGGGCGATCGGCGATAGCCACTGGTCGGTGAACAGCACGATCTGAACGCCGCGCTGATGCGCGGTCTGGGCAAAGCGGACCAGACTGTCCTGGTAGCGCCTGATGTCGAAGATCACCAGCACGTCGCGCTTGCCCATGTCGATCAGCCGGTCGCGCCAGATGCTCTCCTGGCCGGCAAGGTGATAGACATCGGGCTGGATGATGGCGAGGTGGGCGGCCATGTAGCGTGCCAACGGATCGGTGAAGCGGCCGCCGATCAGGAATGTCTTGCCGCGCCGGTCGGCAAGCCTTGCGGCGATGTCGGCAAGCTGTCTGTCGGAGAGATGCCTGAAGGTCTCGCGCATATTGTCCAGCGTCGCCTCCAGCATTGGCGATACTGCACCGCTTGGGGAGGCCGGGTTGAGCGTGCGCGATGCCGGCGACTGCAATTGCGCCGCCAGTTCGTCCTGCAGCGCCGACTGGAATTCGGGATAGTTCTGGAACCCCAGCCTGGAGACAAAGCGCAGGATGGTCGGCGACGATACGCCGGCGGCGGTCGAGAACTCGGCGACCGTCTTCAGCCCGATCAGCGGATAGTTCGCAATCAGTGTCTGCGCGGCGCGGCGCTCGCCGGCCGGCATCGTGCCGATGCGGTCCGAAATCAGTTCGGCAATGCTGGAAATCATCGTTTTCCCCACCCCTGAGCCCGTCCAGACCGCTTCCCCGAAATCGCGTTGACAAAGCCGGACAAACTGTATGAAATCATCCACAGGGACGCAATGAGGCAAAATACGTAACATAAGATACAGCGCTCCCCAGGGGACGGCAGACTATGGAGAGAGCACGGCCCGCCAGCCTTGCATCGTCTGATACCGTAGGGGTGACGAACCCCGGCGGGTCCAGCCCTTTCGTGCTGACCTGCGACCACGCTTCCAACTTCCTGCCGTCCGAATTCGGCACGCTTGGCCTGCCGGCCGAGGACCTCTCCCGCCACATCGCCTGGGACCCCGGCGCGCTGCCGGTGGCGCGCCGCATCGCGACCGCCCTCGATGCGACGCTCATCGAAACCCGCATCTCGCGCCTGATAATCGACTGCAACCGTCCGCTCGAGGCACCGGACCTGGTGCCGCCGGTAAGCGAGACGACGGCCATTCCGGGCAATGCCGGCCTGTCGGACAGTGAGCGCGCCGAGCGCATCGCTTTGTCGTGGCGGCCGTTCCACGACACGATCGCATCGATCATCGACGACCGGCAGGCGCGTGGGCAGGACACCCGGCTGGTGTCGGTGCATTCCTTCACGCCGGTCTACAAGGGCAAGAACCGGCCCTGGCATATCGGCATCATCCATGATGACGACCGCCGGCTGGCGTCGCCGCTGATAGCGGCGCTGCAGCGGCTCTCCGGCGTCACTGTCGGCATCAACGAGCCCTATTCGCCGGCCGACCGCGTCTATTTCACTTTGGAGCGCCATGCACGCTCGCGCGGCCTTGCCTGCGCAATGATCGAAATCCGCAACGACGAGATCTCCGGCGAGACCGGGCAGCGGAAATGGGCGGATCTGCTCACAGGCATTTTTTCTGACCTGGAACCCGAGGAGGCCAAGGGTTCCCGGCGACACGCAATGGGAAAGTCAGTTCAATCGGCCAGCTAGAAAAACAGGGGACGAAAATGGCAGGACCGGACAAATCAGACGCTGAAAGATCGGAGGATGTAAAAACCCTCCATAGCATGGGCTATGCCCAGGAGTTGGCTCGCCGCATGAGCGGCTTCTCGAATTTCGCAATTTCCTTTTCGATCATTTGTATTCTGGCGGGCGGCATCACGTCCTTCCCGCTGGCCATGGCGACCGGCAGCGGCTTCGAGGCGACTGTCGGCTGGGTCATCGGTGGCGTCTTTGCACTTGTCGTTGCCGCGTCCCTTGGCCAGATCGGCTCGGCCTACCCAACGGCCGGCGGTCTCTACCACTGGTCGTCAATTCTCGGCGGGCGCGGCTGGGGCTGGGCCACGGCCTGGATCAACTTGCTCGGCCTGGTCTTCGTCGTCGCCTCGGTCAATGTCGGCGTCTACGCGCTGTTCAAGGACCTTGTCTGGTCCGGCGTGTTCGGCAACGACGTCTCCGCGTGGGGCTATCAGGAGCAGGTGATCGGCGTTGTGATCATCACGGTCGCACAGGCGCTGATCAACCATTTCGGTATCAGGCTCACCACCATGCTGACGGATTTCTCGGGCTACCTCATTCTGGTCGTCGCCGTCGTGTTGACCGCGATGTTCCTGATCTGGGGCGCAAGCTGGGATTTCTCGCGGCTCACCACCTTCGTCAATAACACCGGTGATCCAGGCGCAGGCTACGTTCCGACCGCACGGACGGCACTCGTCGCCTTCCTGATCGGCCTGCTCTACCCACTCTACACCATCACCGGCTTCGACGCTTCGGCCCACACGTCCGAAGAGACCCACAATGCCCGCGTGGCGGTGCCGCGCGGCATGATCCATTCGGTCCTGTGGTCGCTGGTGTTCGGCTTCGTCATGGCCGTTTCGTTCGTACTGGCCAGCCCCGATCTGGCAGCGACGGCCAAGGATGGCGCCAATGCCTGGTTCAATCTCTTCAACAACCTGCCGGCACCATTCCTGCTGAAGAGCATCATTGCCATCGCAATCGTGCTGGCGAACTTCATCTGCGCTCTCGCCGGACTGACGTCGACCTCGCGCATGATCTTTGCCTTCGCGCGTGACGGCGGCCTGCCCGGTTCGTCGGTGTGGAAAACCGTCAGCCCGACATGGCGCACGCCGGTGGCGGCAATCTGGCTCGGAGCGGTGCTCGCGGTCGCAGCGACATTGTACTCGCCGGCTTTTGCCGCACTGGCGGCCGGCTGTGCATTGTTCCTCTACGTGTCCTACGCCATGCCCGTGGCCGCCGGCCTGCTTGCCGAGGGCAAGAGCTGGACCGAATTCGGCCCGTTCCGCCTCGGCATCTGGTCCAAGCCGTTCGCCGTCATCACGGTGCTTGGCGTTCTGGTGCTGATGTATGCCGGCATCCAGCCGCCCTTCGACATCCTGATCAACTATGCCATCGGCCTGATCGTTCTGCTCGTGGTGCTGTGGTTCGGCATCGAATCGCGCCGCTTCAAGGGCCCGCCGATCGGCGCCGACATTGCTCGCCGCGCTTCGGAGATCGCGGCCGCGGAAGCAGCCGTCGGCCAGACGGCAGGCTAACAGCAAAGACGAGATGCTCCGGCCGGCGCAAGCCGACCGGGGCAGGGCCGGCCAGCTAAGAACGCAAAGGGGACTACAATGGCAGCACCGGGTTATTCAGACACAGACAAGGCGGAAGACGTAAAGCACCTCCATTCCATGGGCTACGCCCAGGAACTTGAGCGGCGGCTAAGCCGCTTCTCCAACTTCGCCGTTTCCTTCTCCATCATCTGCATCCTGTCCGGCGGCATCAATTCGCTAGCGCAGGCAACGTCGGGCGCCGGCGGTATCGGTATCGGCATCGGCTGGCTGGTCGGCTGCTTCGTTTCGCTCACCTTCGCGGTCGCCATGTCGCAGATCAGCTCGGCCTATCCGACGGCCGGCGGCCTCTATCACTGGGGTTCGATCCTCGGCAATCGCGGCACCGGCTGGGTGACGGCCTGGCTCAACCTGCTCGGCCTGATCACCGTGCTTGGCGCCATCAATGTCGGCACCTGGACGTTCTTCATCGGCGCCTTCGGGCCGACGCTCGGCATCGAGGGTACGCTGACCAATCAGATGATCTTCCTGGTCATCATCACTGGCGCCCAGGCCCTGATCAACCATCTCGGCATCAAGCTGACGGCGAAGTTGACCGATTTTTCGGGCTACCTGATCTTCTTCGGCTCGATCCTGATTGCGGTCGTCTGCCTGTTCTCCGCCGAGACCTGGGATTTCAGCCGGCTCTTCACCTTCCACAACTACTCGGGTGAGGCCGGCGCCAGCGTCTGGCCGTCCGTCTCGAACGCCTGGGTGTTCGCTCTCGGCCTCTTGCTGCCGATCTACACCATCACCGGCTACGATGCTTCGGCACACACTTCCGAGGAAACCATCAAGGCGGCCTCATCGGTGCCGCGTGCGATGGTGATGTCTGTTATCTGGTCGGCGGTCTTCGGCTATTTGTTCCTGGCCGCCTTCGTGCTGATGATCCCCAACATGGACGACGCCGCCAAGCAGGGTTGGAACGTGTTCTTCTGGGCCTTCGACCAGCGCGTCAGTCCCGGCCTCAAGGAGTTCGTCTACCTCGTCGTGTTCATCGCCCAGCTGTTGTGCGGCCTCGCAACCGTCACCTCGGCTTCGCGCATGATCTTTGCCTTCTCGCGTGACGGCGGCCTGCCGGGCTCGTCGGCACTGGCCAAGGTCAGCCCGACCTATCGCACGCCAGTGGCGGCCATCTGGACGGCGTCGGTCCTGTCGGTGCTGTTCGTTTGGGGTTCGACGCTGGTTTCGGTCGCCGGCACTTCGGCCTACACCATCGTCGTCTCGTGCACCGTCATCTTCCTGTTCCTGTCCTTCACCGTGCCGATCGTGCTCGGCATGGTGGCCTGGGGCACGCCGAAGTGGGACAAGATGGGACCGTGGAACCTGGGCCGTGGCATCTTCATGCTGTTCGGGGTCCTTTCCATAGTGTCGATGATCCTGATCTTCATCATCGGCATCCAGCCGCCGAACGACTGGGCGCTGTACATCACCGTCGGCTTCTTCATCCTGACGGCGATTGTCTGGTTCGCCTTCGAGCGCAATCGCTTCCAGGGCCCGCCGCTGGGCGACATCATCGCGGCGCGTCAGGCAGCGATCAAGGCTGCCGAACAAGCTGTCGGCGAAACCGGCCACTGACGTCACCATCATGGCCATGGCCGGCGTGCAGCCGGCTATGGTTTCGTCCTCAACGACCAAGCACTGGAGTGCCAAAGGAATGGCCGGAAATTTCTCGTTCGATCAGTTGAAGAAAGCGGTCTCCAGTGGCGAGATCGACACGGTGCTGGCCTGCATCGTCGACATGCAGGGGCGGCTCGCGGGAAAGCGTTTCCTGGCGCAGTACTTTGTGGATTCTGCTCATGACGAGACGCATGGCTGCAACTATCTGCTCGCCGCCGACATCGATATGGAGCCGGTGCCGGGCTACAAGGCGGCAAGCTGGTCGAAGGGCTATGGCGACTTCGTCATGAAGCCGGACCTTGCCACGCTGCGGCGGGTTCCGTGGCTGGAAAAGACCGCGCTGGTGATCTGCGACGTGCTCGACCACCACACCCATGACGACCTTCCGCATTCGCCGCGCGCGATGCTGAAAAAGCAGGTCAAGCGGCTCACCGAACGCGGCTATATCGGCTACTTCGCCTCCGAGCTCGAATTCTACCTGTTCAACGAGACCTACGATTCCGCCCGCAAGAAGCACTGGCAGGGGCTCGACACCGCGTCGCCCTATATCGGCGACTACCAGATCGGCATCACCACCAAGGAAGAAGGCGTCATGCGCCGGCTTCGCAACGAGATGGAAGCGGCGGGCATTCCGATCGAAAACTCCAAGGGCGAATGGGGCCCGGGGCAGGAAGAGATCAATGTGCGCTATGCCGAGGCGCTCGACATGGCGGACCGCCACGTCATCCTGAAGAACGGCGCCAAGGAGATTGCCGAGTCCGAAGGCAAGTCGATTTCCTTCATGTCGAAATACAATTACGGGCTCGCCGGTAATTCCAGCCACATCCACAATTCGCTGTGGAGCGCCGATGGCAAGACGCCATTGTTCTTCGACAAGAAGGCGGACTGGACTTTGTCCACGCTTGGCCAGCAATGGGCGGCTGGGCAACTGAAATATGCCAGGGAGTTTACCTGGTTCCTGGCGCCCTACATCAACTCCTACAAGCGCTTCCAGGCCGGCACCTTCGCACCGACCAAGATCATGTGGAGCGAGGACAACCGCACCGCCGGCTTCCGCCTGTGCGGTGAGGGCACCAAGGGCATCCGCATGGAATGCCGCATCGGCGGCGCCGACCTGAACCCCTATCTCGCTTTCGCGGCGCTGATCGCCGCCGGCCTTGCCGGCATCGACGAGAAGCTCGAACTGCAGAAGCCGTTCGTCGGCGATGCCTACCAGGCCTCGCGCCTGCCGGAGATCCCGAAGACGCTGCGCGACGCCACCGAGACGCTGGCCAAGTCGAAGATGCTGAAGCAGGCGCTCGGCGACGATGTGCTCGAACATTATGTCCACACCGCAAAGTGGGAGCAGTTCGAATACGACCGCCGCATTACGGATTGGGAACTGCACAGGGGGTTCGAGCGGTATTAAAACTTTATACAGCTTTAATGTTGACAATGTAGTGAAGTTAGTACCATATGGTACCTGTAAACTGCAGTGCGCTACATTGAGGAGTTTGCAATGTCCAAATATGCGCCGCTCAAGGACTTTCTCATTGCCCAAAATGTCGATCGCATTCCGATGTCATTCGCCGAAATCGAGAGAGTGCTCAATCTGCCGCTGCCCGCATCGAAGCAATACCCTGCATGGTGGAGCAACAATCCGAGCAACAATCCCATGACAAGGGAGTGGCTTGAGGCTGGGTTCGAGACCGAATCCGTCAATATAGGGAGTGGGAAACTGGTATTTCGCCGCGTTCGCAAAGTACCCATTTCGGCGCCGCCCAGTGGTAGCGTGCCTGCCGCGCCAAAGGAGGCGCGCGCGGATCGCCACCCCGGTTTTGGTTTCATGAAGGGCCTGATAACAATCGAAGCCGGATTTGATATCACCAAACCTTTCGATGACGAGCCATGGGACCGGGGCTATCTGGGCGGTGAGGCTGACGCGCGTGACGGCAAACTTGCGGTGCGTAAATGAGCGAAGAGCCAAACCTGCTTCTGGATACATGTGCGATGATCTTTGTCGCCAACGATAGTCTGATCGATCCGCACGCAAGCCGGGAGATTTCGGAAGCGGCCTATGACGGCCGTCTGTATCTTTCGCCGATGTCGGCATGGGAGATCGGAATTGGCGTAGCCAAGGGCCGGCTCAATCTGCCATTGGCGCCACTCGACTTCGTGGAGCGATTCATCGAGCGAATGTCGGCGAAGCTCAGCGCTATCTCACCAGCCATTCTGATTGCGTCATCCAACCTGCCCGGTCCGCCTCATGGTGATCCCATGGATCGGATACTGATGGCAAGTGCGAGAGCGTTGGACATGGTTCTGGTGACGCGTGACGAGCCCATCCTTCGCTATGGCCGCAATGGCCATCTGCGCACCCTAGCCTGCTAACTTGGAGTATCCTTTGGAAACCGTAAAACTCAAATCGCCCATCGATGGTTCGATTTACGCCGAGCGGCCGATCGCGACCGACCAGGCGATCAATGCCGCGGTCGAGCGCGCCAAGGCGGCGCAGGAGAAGTGGGCGCTGACGCCGATCGTCGAGCGCGGCAAATTTATGCTGGCGATGCTCGAAGCGCTGGTCGCGATGACCGACGAGATCGTGCCGGAGATCGCCTGGCAGATGGGGCGACCGGTGCGCTATGGCGGCGAGTTCGGCGGCGTCAGGGAACGCACCAATTACATGGTCGAGATCGCTGAAGCCGCGCTGAAATCCGTGCCGGCATCCAACCCGAAGGACGGCTTCCGACGCTATGTGAAGAAGGATCCGCTCGGCGTCGTCATGGTGATCGCGCCGTGGAACTATCCCTATCTGACCGCCGTCAACACCATCGTGCCGGCACTGATGGCCGGCAATACCGTTATCCTCAAACATGCGGCGCAGACGCTGCTGGTTGGCGAACGGTTCCAGCAGGCGTTCGACAAGGTTGGGCTGCCCAAGGGCGTGTTCCAGAATGTCGTGCTGAACCATGCCCAGACCGAGAAGCTGCTCGGCTCGGGCAAGATCGACCATGTCAATTTCACCGGTTCGGTCGGCGGCGGCCGCGCCATCGAGAAGGCGGCGGCCGGCACCTTCATGACGCTCGGGCTCGAACTCGGCGGCAAGGATCCGGCCTATGTGCTGCCCGACGCCAAGCTCGACCATGCGGTGGCCAATCTGGTCGACGGCGCCTTCTACAATTCCGGCCAGTGCTGCTGCGGCATCGAGCGCGTCTATGTGCATGAGAAGGTCTACGACCAGTTCGTCGAAGGTTTCATCGCCGAGACGAAGAATTATGCCGTCGGCAATCCGCTAGAACAGGCGACGACAATGGGGCCGATGGCGCAGGCGCGCTTTGCCGACCTGATCCGCGAGCAGAAGGCCGAGGCGCTGCGCAAGGGTGCAATCGCACACATCAATATGAAGGTGGCTAACGACAAGGCCGGCTCGCCCTATCTCGCGCCGGAAGTGCTGACCGGCGTCGACCACCAGATGAGCGTCATGCGCGAGGAAAGTTTTGGCCCGATCGTCGGCATCATGAAGGTGCGCAACGACGAGGAGGCGATCGCGCTGATGAACGACAGCCCCTACGGGCTGACCGCTTCGATCTGGACCGACGATATCGAGCATGCGGTGGCGATCGGCGACCGCGTCGAGACCGGCACCGTGTTCATGAACCGCTGCGACTACCTCGATCCGGCGCTGGTCTGGACCGGCGTCAAGGACACCGGCAAAGGCGTCGCCCTTTCGGCGCTCGGCTACGACAATCTGACCCGGCCGAAATCCTTCCATCTGCGCGAAGCCATCTGATTTTTTGAAAGACAAGACATGTCCAAGCTGATCTCCAAATGGAACTACCCGACCACCGTCCGCTTCGGCGCCGGGCGCATCAAGGAACTGCCTGAGGTGCTCGCTGCCACCGGCATTAAGCGGCCGCTTTTCGTCACCGATCCGGGGTTGGCGAAACTGCCGGTCGTCGCTTCGACGCTGAAAATCCTCGACGACGCCAAGGTATCCTATGGCGTGTTCTCCGAGGTGAAGCCGAACCCGGTCGATTCCAACCTCACCGCCGGCATCGCCGTGTTCAAGAAGGGCAAGCATGACGGCGTCATCGCCTTCGGCGGCGGTTCAGCGCTCGATCTCGGCAAGCTGATCGCGTTCCAGGCCGGCCAGACGCGACCGATCTGGGACTTTGAGGATGTCGGCGACTGGTGGACGCGCGCCAATTCGGATGCCATCGCGCCGATCATCGCCGTGCCGACCACTGCCGGCACAGGCTCGGAAGTCGGGCGTGCCGGCGTCATCACCAATGAGGCGACGCACACCAAGAAGGTCATCTTCCATCCGAAGCTTTTGCCGGCAATCGTCATTGCCGATCCGGAACTGTCGGTCGGCATGCCCGGCTTCATCACCGCCGGCACCGGCATGGATGCGCTGGCACATTGCCTCGAAGCCTATTGCGCGCCGGGCTACCATCCGATGGCCGACGGCATTGCGGTGGAAGGTGTGCGCCTGGTGTTCGAGAACCTGCCCAGGGCCTACGCCAAAGGCAAGGACCTTGTCGCGCGCGCCCACATGATGAGTGCGGCCGCCATGGGTGCTGCCGCCTTCCAGAAGGGTCTTGGCGCCATCCACTCGCTGTCGCATCCGATCGGCGCGCTCTACGACACCCATCACGGCATGACGAATGCGGTGTTCATGCCCTATGTCTTGGCCTTCAATCGCGACTCCATCGAGGAGCGGATTGCCCGGCTCGCTGCCTATTGCGGCATCAAGGGTGGCTTCGACGGCTTTGCCAAAGCGATCATCAAGCTGCGCAAGGAATTGAAGGTGCCGCATGCGCTGCCCGATCTGATCAAGGGGCTCGACATGGACAAGAAGCGCAAGGGGCTGATCGCCGACATGGCGGTGGTCGATCCGACAGCCGGCGGCAACCCGGTCAAGCTGACCAAGAAAGCAGCGCTGACGCTGCTCGAGAACACTATCGCCGGCACTGTCTGAGGCGGTTTCTGCGCCGGACGTGATCTAAAAACGAAGGGAAAGGAAGGGCAAGGGGGCAAAAAGCAAGGCAATAAACCATTAGCCGGGAAATTAAGTCGAGGCTAATTGCTACAGCCGGTTAAAAAGAGTTAACTTTTCGTACCGCCGGGGGCCAGTTTCAAAAAGCTTTCATCTGGCTGTCATATGAAACCGATACCGCATCGCAGGCGTCCAGGACGCCAGTTCAACGGAGAGAACACATGTTCAAGTTCACAGGGAAAGTGCTTTCCCTTTCGGCCGTCGCCCTCATGGCGACCTCTGCTATCTCGTCGGCCCAGTCCATGGATGAACTGGTTGCCGCTGCGAAGAAGGAAGGCCAGCTCACGACAATCGCGCTGCCGCATGACTGGTGCGGCTACGGCGCCGTCATCGACGGCTTCAAGGCAAAGTATCCTGAGATCACCATCAACGAACTCAACCCCGATGCCGGCTCCGGCGACGAGGTCGAGGCGATCAAGGCCAACAAGGACAACAAGGGCCCGCAGGCGCCCGACGTCATCGACGTTGGCCTGTCCTTCGGCCCGACCGCCAAGGCTGACGGCCTGATCCAGCCCTACAAAGTGTCGACCTGGGACTCGATCCCCGACAGCGCCAAGGATGCCGATGGTTACTGGACCGGCGACTACTATGGCGTGCTATCCTTCCTGGTGAACAAGGACCTCGTCAAGGAAGCGCCTGCTGACTGGGCTGACCTGCTGAAGCCGGAATTCGCCAACACCGTGGCGCTTGCCGGCGACCCGCGCGCCTCGAACCAGGCCATCCAGGCCGTCTACGCGGCCGGCATTTCCGGTGGTGCGGCTGCCGGCGAAGCTGCTGGCACTGCTGGTCTCGACTTCTTCAAGAAGCTTAACGCCGCCGGCAATTTCGTGCCGGTCATCGGCAAACCGGCGACCCTGGCACAAGGCCAGACGCCGATCCTGGTGACCTGGGATTACAATGCACTTGCCGGTCGCGACACGCTGAAGGGCAATCCGCCCGTCGACGTCGTCGTGCCCAAGACCGGTGTCGTTGCCGGCGTCTATGTGCAGGCGATCAGTGCTTTCGCACCGCATCCGAACGCTGCCAAGCTCTGGCTGGAGTATCTCTACTCCGACGAAGGCCAGATCGGCTGGCTGAAGGGCTATTGCCACCCGATCCGCTTCAACGATCTTGCCAAGAACGGCAAGCTCCCGGCGGACGTGATGGCCAAGCTGCCGCCGGCCGAGGCTTACGCTGCCGCGGTGTTCCCGACGCTGGACGAGCAGGGCAAGGCAAAGGAAGCCGTCACCAAGAACTGGGATGCCGTCGTCGGCGCCAACGTCAAGTAAGGCTTGAAACCAACCGGGCGGCCTCGCGGCCGCCCGGTGTTCCTCGGAGACGGTAGCCGGCGCATGACAGATATCTCGCTTTCCGATCACGCAGTTGCCGGGAAGACCGCGCCCCCCAGCGAGGCGCGTGCAATGCGACTGCCGACGCAATGGCTCGGCGTTGCGCCATTCTTCATCTTCGCCATCATGTTCCTGATCCTACCCACGCTCTATCTGATGCTGGGTGCATTCCAGAACGATGCCGGCGAATTCACGTTCGAAAACATAGCAGCACTGGCGCAGCCATCGATTGTCGCCGCCTACTGGATCTCGCTCAAGGTCAGCCTTTCCTCGTCGCTGATCGGCGCCTTCGCAGGTCTCGGCATCGCCATCGCCATCGTGCGCGGCGGCCTGCCGGAGTGGATACGTTCGGCGACGCTGACATTCTCCGGCGTGGCTTCCAATTTCGCCGGCGTACCGCTGGCCTTCGCCTTCATCGCCACGCTCGGACGCCTCGGTCTCGCCACGGTGCTGCTCAACACCGTGTTCGGCCTCAACATTTATGCGCACGGCTTCAACATCCTATCGTTCTGGGGCCTGACGCTGACCTATGTCTATTTCCAGATTCCCCTAATGGTGGTCATCATCACGCCGGCGATCGACGGCTTGAAGAAGGAGTGGGGCGAGGCTGCGGCGACGCTTGGCGCCACCCAGACGCAATACTGGCGCATGGTGGTCATCCCGGTGATCTGGCCGAGTTTCCTCGGCACGGTCATCCTGCTCTTCGCCAATGCCTTCGGCGCCATCGCCACCGCCTATGCGCTGACCGGCTCTTCACTCAACATCGTACCGATCCTGCTCTATGCGCAGATACGCGGTGACGTGCTGCACAATGCCCATCTCGGCTATGCGATCGCCTTCGGCATGATCGTCATCACCGGGCTGGCCAATGTCTTCTACATTTGGTTCCGGACGCGCTCGGAGAGGTGGCTGAAATGAAGTCCGGAAAATTCTGGGCCTGGGTCGTCTTCGGGCTGGGCGCGGCCTATTTCTTCATTCCGCTGATCGCGACGGTGGAATTTTCCTTGCGCATGCGGCGCGGCGCTTATTCCTTCGACGCCTATCAGATCGTGCTTGGCGACCCTCGTTTTCAGGCGACCTTTGGCTACTCAGTGCTTGCCGCCATCTTCACCATCATTCTGGGCGTGTTGATCGTGGTGCCCGCCGCCTACTGGATTCGACTGCGCCTGCCGCAACTGCGGCCGATCGTAGAGTTCATCACGCTGCTGCCGCTGGTCATTCCCGCCATCGTCATCGTCTTCGGCTATATCAGGATGTACGGTTCGAATTCGCCGCTGCCGTTCCTGGCGACCGACATGGGCACAAATGCCTTGCTGGTCATCGGCTATGCAATGCTGGCGCTGCCCTACATGTATCGCGCGGTCGATACCGGACTGCGCACCATCGACGTCAGGACGCTGACCGAAGCGGCGCAGATCCTTGGCGCCGGTTGGGGCACGATCATTGGTCGTGTGATCCTGCCCAATGTGCTGATCGCCGTGCTGTCGGGCGCCTTCCTTACCTTCGCCATCGTCATTGGCGAATTCACCATGGCCAGCTTGCTCAACCGGCCCGCCTTCGGCCCCTATCTGCAAAACGTTGGCGCCAACCGCGCCTATGAGCCGGCGGCGCTTGCCATCATCGCCTTCGCCATCACCTGGGGCTGTATGTCGCTGATCCAGATCCTGTCCCGTTTCGCGCCGAGATCGGCGAACCGCCCGAACTGATCGACAAAGTACTGATCGAAAGAAAAAGCCATGGCCGAACCATTCCTCTCCATCCAGCATGTGCGAAAATCCTTCGGCGCCACCACCGTGGTCGAAGATTTCAATCTTGATGTCGAGCCGGGCGAGTTCGTATCCTTCCTTGGGCCATCGGGTTGCGGCAAGACCACCGTGCTGCGCATGGTCGCCGGTTTCGAAGAGCCGTCGGCGGGCAAGATCGTCGTCGCAGGCAAGGACATCACGAGGCTAAAGCCCAACCAGCGCAATGTCGGCATGGTGTTCCAAGCCTATGCGCTGTTCCCCAACCTGACGGTGGCGCAAAACATCGGCTTTGGCCTGAAGGTCGCCGGCATGCCCAAGGCGGACATCGACAGACGCGTGGCCGAGATGCTCGACATCATCAAGCTGCCGCAGATGGCCGACCGCTATCCCTACCAGCTCTCCGGCGGCCAGCAGCAGCGCATCGCGCTGGCGCGTGCCATCGCGCCGAAGCCGAAGCTGCTTTTGCTCGACGAGCCGCTGTCGGCGCTCGACGCCAAGGTACGTGTGTCGTTGCGCGAGGAAATCCGCTCGATCCAGAAGAAGCTCGGCATCACCACCATCTTCGTCACCCATGACCAGGAAGAGGCGCTGTCGATCTCCGACCGCATCGCGGTGATGTATGGCGGCAAGGCCGAGCAGGTCGGCACGCCGTTCGAGATCTACAACCGGCCGGCGACCAAGTTCGTCGCCAACTTCGTCGGCACGCTGAACGTGCTCGAAGGCAAGGTCACTGACGCCGCGGCCGGCACGGTGCAAGTCAACACGCAGGAAGTCTCGCTCAAGGGCAAGCTCAACGGCTCGAAGTCGGGCGACACGCTGTCGCTGGCGCTGCGTCCCGAGGCGATCTCGCTCGGACGCCAGCCCGGTCGCGATTCAAGCCTGTCGGGCGAAATCTCCGAAGTGCACTTCCTCGGCTCGGTCATTCGCGTTCGCGTCGGCATCGGCGGCAACACGGTGTCGCTCGACACCTTCAACAGCCCGGCAACGCCACCGCCGGCTGTCGGCGAGAAGGCCGACATATCGTTCTCATCGAGCGATATGCTGGTGCTGCACTAGCAAATCAGCATCCTGGGGCGACCGAGGCGGTCGATTCAAGCTGGCGCGATGAACGGCCGTATCATTGCCGGACCCCGAGTGCTGGATAATCAACAGCATCTTGCCATCCAGCCACTGCCCATGATGCCGCTTCGCCGCTACGATGGGCCATGGCGCTATTCGAACTTACCCTCATCCTGCTTCTGGCTGCCGTCGCGCTGACGGCGCTGTCGCGGCGGCTGGAAATTCCCTATCCGTCCCTGCTGGCTCTGGCCGGCGTCGCGATTGCCTTCGTACCCGGTGCGCCGACGATCGAGATCGATCCGGAGCTGGCGCTTGCCCTGTTCATCGCGCCGGTGCTTCTCGACGCCGCCTATGACACGTCGCTGCGCGACCTCAAGCGCTACCGGCTGTCGCTCGCGCTGCTGGCGCTAGGCGCCGTGGTCTTCACCACCGTGGTGGTTGCCTTGGTCGGCTGGAAGATGGCCGGCCTGCCGATCGCGGCGGCAATCGCGCTCGGCGCCATCGTCGCGCCACCGGATGCGGTGGCCGCATCCGCCGTGCTCAGCCAGTTCAAGGTACCGCACCGCATTACCGCCATCCTGCAGGGCGAGAGCCTGCTCAACGATGCCACGGCGCTGCTGATCTACCGGCTGGCGGTTTCGGCGGCGCTTGGCACGATCATGCTCAGCAACGCCGTTCCGGTGATCCTGCTGGCAACGATCGGCAGTGTGATCGCGGGCTATCTGTTTGGCCGCGTCTCGCTGCTGTCGCTCGGCCGCATCGAGGATGCGGCGAGCAGCACGGTGGTGCAGTTTGCCGGAACCTTCGCCGTGTGGATCATCGCCGACAGGCTGGGCCTTTCCGCCATCATCACCATCGTCGTCTATGCCATGACCATTGCGCGCAGGGCGCCGCGCCAGTCGTCGGCGAGACGCCGCGTCAGTACCTATTCGGTCTGGGAGTCGGCCGTGTTCGTGCTCAACGTGCTGGCTTTCGTGCTGATGGGCCTGCAGGCACGCACGATCGTTGGCAGGCTGGCCGGCGACGGGCAAGGCGAAGCATTCCTTTTCGCCGCAACGGTGCTGGTCGTCGTTATCGTCGCGCGCCTTGTCTGGGTGGCGAGTTACGTCGCGATCATCCGGTGGCTTGCCCGCTTCGGCAGCCAAGAGGCAAGGCGGGAATTGCCGACATTCGGCGGCGCCGTCATTGTCGGCTGGTGCGGCATGCGTGGGTTGGTGACGCTGGTGGTCGCCATTGCGCTGCCGGCCGATTTTCCCGGCCGAGACCCGATCGTGCTTGCCGCCTTCGCGGTGGTGCTGGGCACGCTGGTGCTGCAAGGCATGACGCTGAAGCCGCTGCTGCGCTGGATCAACTTCGACCCCGATAGAACCGTCGACAATGAGGTGGCGCAAGCGCGCGTCGCCATCATGCAGGCAGCACTGGACGTGCTGAGCCGCAAGACATCTGCGGCCGCCGCCGTCGTGCGCGAACAGTATGAAGCGCAGCGCCTGATTGCGGAAAACCCGGAGGACGCTCAGGCCGCGACCGAATACGACCGGCTGCGCCTCTATGCCATCAACCGCCAGCGCGACACGCTCGAGGAGTTGCGCAGCAACGGCACGATCGGCGACGAAGCCTACCACCGGCTGGAGGAAGAGATCGACTGGGCCGAACTGGCGGCATCGCCGGCGGGCCGGTTCCAGCCGCTGACCACATCATAGACGCTGGCCCAGTTCCGCCGTCGTGCCGGTACATTGCAACCCATCTGCCGAACCGCTACTGCCAAAGCGAAATTGAGCCGGATAAGCAATGAAGCTGGTCAGCTACAACATCCAGTACGGGTTCGGCGGCGATGGCCGTTACGACCTTTCGCGCTGCACCAAGCTGGTCGACGGCGCCGATATCATCGCGCTGCAGGAGGTCGAGCGGCATTGGCAGCGCACCAATGAGGACGACCAGCCGGAGGTCCTGTCCAAGCTGCTGCCTAGCTATTACTGGGTCTATGGCCCGGCCTTCGACATGGACGCCAGTGAGCAGCGCGACGGCCGGGTCGTCAACCGCCGCCGCCAGTTCGGCACCATGCTGCTGTCGAAGCTGCCGATCGCCTGGTCGCGGCTGCACGCGCTGCCCATGCGCCGCACGCTGCGGCCGCTCAACACGCGCAACGCCGCGCTCGAATGCATGATCCGCACGCCGGCCGGACCGGTAAGGGTCCTGTCGCTGCATCTCGCCCATATCGCGGCGGAGGAGCGTCTGGAGCAGATCGACTATCTCTTGGCCGAGCATCGCCGCGCGCCGTCCGAGGGCGGCCCGTGGAGCGGCGCGGACGATGAGCCTTCGCGCAACTGGACCAGTGGCGAGGCCGAGCCGGAAAACCCGACAGCTGCGATCTGGATGGGCGATTTCAACATGGAGCCTGGCAGCGCCGAATACAGCCGCATCGTCGGCAGCACGCCCTATCATCGCGGGGCAGCTTATCTCGACGGCTTTGTTGATGCCGCTGCCGTCGCTAGCGAGCCGGCTGCCGATTTCCACACCCATGTGAAAACGATCGACGGGAAAGTGGCAAAACGCCGGCTCGACCATTGCTTCGTCGGCGGTATGTTCGCGGACCGTGTGCGCTCGGTCAGTGCCGATATAGGCGAGATCGCTTCAGACCATTTTCCGGTCCGGATCGATATCGATCTCGAAACGCCTTTGAGCTCAGGAGATCGGTGAGCCCTCGATGACGCTTTTCGTCTTCTTCGCGGTGCTAGCCGCCGCCGCCATGCACGCGATCTGGAACGCGCTGGTCAAGGTCCATCTCGATCGCTTCCTGTCGATCACGCTGATGACACTGGGCATGGGGTTTGCCGCGCTTTTCGTGCTGCCCTTCGTCGAGTTTCCGAAGGCCGAAGTGTGGCCTTTCATCATCGCCTCGGTGATTTTCCACATGGGCTACCGGACTTTCCTGATCGGCGCCTACAAGGCCGGCGATTTCGCCCAGACCTATCCGCTGGCGCGCGGCACGGCGCCGCTTTTGACGTCCCTCGGCGGCGTTGTCGTGGTGCAGGAGATGCCGGCGCCTTTCGCCATCCTCGGCATCCTGCTGCTGTCGGCCGGCACGTTGGTGATGTCGTTTCGCGGCGGCGCGCATCTGGAGCGGATCAATGTGCGGGCGGTCGGCTTTGCGCTCGGCACTTCGATCTTCATATCCAGCTACACGCTCTCCGACGGCAGCGGCGCGCGGCTGGCCGCAACGGCAACGAGCTATGCCGCATGGCTGTTCATCTGCGATGCCACGTGGGCGCTGGTGCTGTGCCTCATCTTTCGCGGGCCCAAGGCGCTGCCCGTGCTGGCGCGCGACTGGAAGGCAGGCCTGTTCACCGGCGTGCTCAGCGGCGCGGCATACTGGATCGTCATGTGGGCGATGACCAAGGCGCCGATCGCCTCGGTGGCGTCGTTGCGCGAGACGTCGATCCTGTTTGCCATGATGATCTCGGTTTTCGCGCTCGGCGAGAAGATGACAGGCTGGCGCGGCGCCGCCGCGCTCGGCATCGTCGCCGGTGTCGTGGCCCTCAGACTGGGCTGAGAGCCTGATACTTCAGCCGAGCACCGTCATCACCTGTCCGCGCCGTTCCGTACTGAAGCGGATGACGACGATGATGCAGACGGCGACCACGCCGGCAAACAGCGCCAGCGCGTAGCCATAGCTGCCTCCAGACGTCTCGGCGATGCCGGCCTGGTAGGGACCGCCATAGGACGCCGCGAGATTGCCGGCCTGTGGTAGATGAAGCCGGGCAAGGTTGCCCGCACGGCGCCGGGCGACAGCTCGTTAAGATGCACCGGGATGACGCCCCAGGCGCCCTGCACCGCGACCTGCATGACGAAGGCGCCGATGGCCAGCATGAACGGTGTCGAGCTGAAGGCCCAGAGCGGAATCGAGGGCAAGGCAATCAGGCAGGCGAGCGTTATCGCGTTGACGCGGCCGATCTTCTCCGACAGTGCGCCGAACGCCAACCCGCCGACGATGGCGCCGATATTGGCGACGATGGTGATCCAGCTCACCGTGTGCGGGTCGAAGCCATGCTGCTTCTTGAGGAAGGTCGGGTAGAGGTCCTGCGTGCCGTGGCTGAAGAAATTGAAGAACATCATCAGCACGACCGCATAGACGGCGACGCCCAGTGCTTCCGCAGCGTTTCAAGAAGGCCAGGTCTGACGGATTTCTGCGCCTCGACGAAGGCCGGCGATTCCGGCACATGCGAGCGGATGAAGAGCACGATCAGTGCCGGCAGGAAGGAGAGCAGGAACATGGCGCGCCAGCCGATCGTGTAACCGCCGATCGTCTGCTCGTAAAGCACGCCGTAAACCACGGCCGCCAGAAGGTAGCCGGTGGGATAGCCGCATTGCAGGATGCCCGAGACCATGCCGCGGGCACTGGGCGGAATGGACTCCATGGCGAGCGAACTGCCCAGCCCCCATTCGCCGCCCATGGCGATGCCGAACAGAGCGCGCAGCGCCAGGAAAATGCCGAGATTGGGCGAGAAGGCAGCCAGCGCGCCGATCACCGAATAGCTGACGATGTTGAGCATCAGAATGGGCTTGCGGCCATATTTGTCGGCCAGCCTGCCGAAGAAGAAGGCGCCGATGAAGCGTGTCGCCAGCGTCAGGAACAACGCTTTGGAGACTGCCGGGACGTCAGTGTTGAATCAGGTTGCGATATCGGTGAGCAGGAACGTCAGAAGGAAGAAATCAAAAGCGTCGAGCGTCCAGCCGAGGAAGGAGGCAAGGACGGTTTTCTTCTGCTGCGCGGTGAGAGCCACGACGTTCCTCCTAAACGCCCCCGGGGAACGATATGTTCCTTGGGGCGCAAAAGAGAACAGGCGTCAGCCGGCTTTCGAAAGAAGCGCGGTCACTTTTTCGTAATGTCGAGATCGAACACCATCAGCCCGTCGGTGCCGCCTTCGAGCGCTGCGACCAATCGGGCGCCGGCGCGCTGATGCGCTTCATGCACGAGATAGGCGTCGCGGGCGGCGGCATCGCGGAAGTCGATGGTGAAGGCATGGCTGAAGCCGCGCGCGAACGGCTCCGGGCTGACATTGGTGCTGAAATGGACCGTGTCCATGCCGTCGACAACGGAGCGCAGTGCTTCGAGATCGGCGTGGATTGCGGTGCGCTCGGTGGCGGGCACATCGCTGCGGAAGCGTACGAAGACGCAGTGTCTGATCATTGGTTCGTTCTCCCAAGTGGCTATGCGGCCCGATTGCCGGAGAACACCGCCGGCGGCAGCGGCTCGCGGCCGAGGATGATGTCGGCGCCTTTTTCGCCGACCATGATGGTCGGCGCATTGGTGTTGGAGGAAGGCACGCGCGGCATCACCGAGGCATCGCAGACGCGCAGGCCCTCGATGCCGCGCAGGCGCAGGTCCGGTGTGACCACCGCCATATCGTCATGGCCCATGCGGCAGGTGCCCACGGGGTGATGGTCGGTCTTGGCGGTGCGGCAGGCATAGTCGATCAGCTCGTCGTCGCTGGCGAGCGATGGTCCGGGCAGCACCTCGCGCAACACGTAAGGTGCAAGCGCCTTCTGCCGCATGATCTCGCGCGCAAGCCTGAGGCCCTTGATCGACATGGCGCGGTCATAAGGGTCCGACCAATAGTTGGGATCGATCAGCGGGTGGTCGGCCGGGTCGGCGCTGCTCAGCCGCACCGTGCCGCGCGAGCGCGGGCGCAGGAAGGCCGAGTTCAAGGTCACGCCGGGGTTCTTCAACCTCTCGACGCCGGCCTCGATGCCGGAGCCGAGTCCGAGGTGGAACTGGATGTCGGGCGAGGCGGCGGTCGGATCGGCGTACCAGAAGCCGCCGGTCTCGAACAGGCTGGAGGCGACCGGCCCTTTCTTCAGCAGCAGATACTGCAAGCCGGCCCACGCGGTGCGGTGCAGCTTGGCGTAGTTGTCATAGGTGTGGTCGCCGGTGCATTCGGCGATGACGAACAAATCGAGATGGTCCTGCATGTTGGAGCCGACACCGGGCAGATCATGCACCGGCGTCACGCCGACCGATTTCAGGTGATCAGCCGGGCCGATGCCCGACTGCATCAACAGCTTCGGCGAACCGATGGCGCCGGACGAGACGATCACTTCGCGCTCGGCGCGCATGATGGTCTTCTCGCCGCCGGGTTTGTCAACGATCTCGACGCCGGTGGCGCGGCCTTTCTCGACGACGATGCGGGTGACCAGCACATCGGTTCGGACCGTCAGGTTCTTGCGGGCGCGGATGGGCTTCAAATAGGCGACCGAAGCGGATGAGCGCCGGGCGTCCTTCTGGGTCAGCTGGTAGTAGCCGACGCCTTCCTGGCTAGCGCCGTTGAAATCCGGGTTGAAGGGGATGCCCATCTCTTGGCCGGCGCGGAAATAGGCCTCGCAAATCGGCAGCGGCGAAATCGGGTTCGACACGCCGAGCGGCCCCTGGTCGCCGTGAAAATCGTTGGCGAAGCGCTGGTTGTTCTCGGCGCGCTTGAAATAGGGCAGCACGTCGCGATAGCCCCAGCCCGCGAGGCCCTCTTCCTTCTCCCATGCGTCGTAGTCGCGAGCGTTGCCGCGCGTGTATATCTGGGCATTGATGGACGAGCCGCCGCCGACCACCTTCGCCTGCGTATACCAGAAGACGCGGTCCTGCATGTGCCTCTGCGGCACAGTCGACCAGCCCCAGGAAGCGATGCCCTTGGTCATCTTGGCAAAGCCCGCCGGCATGTGGATGTAGGGGTGCCAGTCCTTGCCGCCGGCCTCGAGCAGCAGCACGGAATTCGCTGGATCCTCGCTCAGCCGGTTGGCCAGAACGCAGCCGGCCGGGCCGGCACCTACGATGATGTAGTCGGTCATAACTCTATCCACCTACAGTCGAGGCACGGAGAGCGCGCCGTCGACATTGATAATCGAGCCTGTGGAAAAGCCGAGCTTGCCGGCGGCAAGCGTCGCCACCACGGCGCCGATGTCCGATGCTTCGCCCCAGCGTTTTGCCGGCACCAGGCCGCTGTCGATAAGCGCGTCGTATTTGGCTGATACGCTCGCGGTCATGTCGGTGCGAATGATGCCGGGCCGCAGTTCGAACACGCCGATGTTTTCCGGCGCAAGCCGTAGCGCCAGGTTCTTCACCCACATCGAAAGGCCGGCTTTCGAGATGCAGTAGTCGGGGCGTTCCGGCGAGGCCATATCGGCGCTGACCGAGGTGATGGTGATGATCGAGCGCGGATGATTGCTGGGAGCCGCCAGCATCGCCTTGGCGACGGCCTGGCTAAGGAATACGGTGCCGCGCAGATTGATGCCGAGCGCACGGTCGAAGTTTTCGGGCGTCAGTTCCAGCAGGTCGCCGCGCACCACGGCGCCGACGCCGGCATTGTTGACGAGGCAGTCGATGCGGCTGAAGGCACGTATGGCGGCGTCGACGAGGGCCGTGTGATCCTCGAGGTTGGCGATATCACAACGGACATAGGCGAACTCCGCACCCCGTGCGGTGATGTTGGCGGCCAGTTCGTCCGGCGCTTGTTCGGCAAGGTCGGCGATCAAAATGTCGAAGCCGTCCCCGGCCAGCGCCTCGGCGCAGGCGAGCCCAATGCCGCGCGCACCGCCGGTGACGATTGCTGCGGGGCGGGTCATGCCGCGAGGTCCGTTCGGCGAATATGCTCGGCCACGCGCAGCGCCTGTGCCGCAATCGACAGCGCCGGATTCACGGCGGCCGAGTTCGGCAAAAAACTGGCGTCGACAACGAACAGGTTCGGGTGGTCGAAGGCGCGGCAGAAAGGGTCGAGCGGCGACGTCGCCGGGTCATCGCCCATTTTCACCGTGCCGCACTGGTGCGAGGGCGTGCGCTTGTCGAAGGGACGCGACAGCACGATGGGATAACCGCAGGCGCGGAAGTTCTCACGCATCACCCTGGTCAGCCCGTCCAGCGACTGCATGTTGGAGCGCCGCCATTGCATGACGATGTCCTTGCCGTCGACCATGATGCGGCTTTCCGGATCGGGCAGATCCTCGCACATCAGATACCAGTCGACGGCGCGACCGGCCATGTAATCGAGCGCGAATTTCGGCACGCGTTTGACGTTGGCCTTCAACATGTTGCCGTCGATCTTGCCGAGCAGTTGGACGTTGCCGAGCGGCTTGCCGCCTTTGCCGTCGGAGAGATAGTAGTCATTCAGCATCAGCGTCTTCTGGTAGACGCTGTCGTTCCTGCGGCGCGGATCGATCGCCAGCATGGCGCTCGAATTATGGTTCATGAAATTGCGGCCGACCTGGTCGGAGCGGTTGGCGAAGCCTTTGCCATCTGGTGAAGGCGAGCGCAGCAGGATGACGGCGGAATTGACCGCGCCGGCGGACAGGATGACCAGCTTCGGCGCGACTTTCTTCAGCTCGCCATTCTGACGGTAGTGAACGGCAGCGATGCTTTTGCCGTCGGACGACGCTTCGAGATATTCGACATGGCAGCCGGTTTCGAGTCGGATATTGCTGTCCTTAAGTGCAGCCGTCAGCGGTCCGGTCTGCGCATCGACCTTGCCCTGGGCGGTGTTGGGGAATGCGTCCCAGCCGGTCTTGCCCTCCTTCAGCCAGGTGTCGATGTCGACGCCGAGCGGCAGCGAGGCGGGGTGCAGGCCCAGTCCCTTCAGCTCGGCGCGGGCGCGCGCAATCGGCGCTTCGTCGGGCACCGGCTTGAAGGCATAGGGGACCGAGTGGAACGGTTCGGTCGGGTCCTCGCCAAGTGAGCCGCGGACGCGAAACAGCTGCTCGGCTTTCGAATACCAAGGCTCGAATTCATCGTAGGAAAACGGCCATGCTGGCGAGACGCCACCGAAGTGCTCCACGGCGGCGAAATCCTCTTTGCGGTAGCGGATCAGCACCGCGCCGTAGAATTTCGAATTGCCGCCGACATAGTAGTAATTGCCGGGGTTGAAGGCGGCGCCGCCGGGCTCGCGCCACATCTCCTTCGGACGGTAGTGGCCGTCGACGAAGATGGAGCGCGTGTCGCGGGCATGCGGCGTTGCCGTCAAGGGCTCGCCGCGCTCCAGCATCAGGACCGAGGCGCCGCTGCCCGCCAGACCGGAGGCGATCGTAGCGCCGCCGATGCCGGAGCCGATGATGACGATATCGGGGCTGACCATCTCGATCAGCGGATGCGGTGTTCGGTCGCCGGATCGAAGAACACGGCCTTGGTCAGGTTGAAGGCGAGCGGCGTGCTGGTGCCCGGCTGGATGTTGGCGTCGGCCCGCAACCGCGCCACCACGCCCTTGCCGCCGAGATTGGTCACCGCGAAAGTATCGGACCCTGCCGGCTCGACCACTTCGATGTGCAGGTCGGCAGTGGCAATGTTGGAGGCGTTGCGTTCCGCACCTTCCGGATCGGTCAGCGCTTCCGGGCGCACGCCGAAGATGATCGGCTTGCCCTGGAATGCCGAAAGACCCGCCGGCGCGTTGGCCATCGGCAGCGTGATCGGCTCGCGCGCCTCGCGCTCCAACACGACGGACAGCGCATTTCCCGACGTGGCAATGGTCGCCGGGATCAGGTTCATCGCTGGCGAACCCATGAAGTCGGCGACGAACAAATTGGTCGGGTTGTTGTAGATCTCGGCCGGGGTGCCGAACTGCTGCACCTCGCCGTCGCGCATGACGGCGATCTTGGTAGCCAGCGTCATCGCCTCGATCTGGTCGTGGGTGACGTAGACGATGGTTGTGCCGGTGGTGGCATGCAGGCGCTTGATCTCGATGCGCATGTCAACGCGCAATTTGGCGTCGAGGTTGGACAAAGGCTCGTCGAACAGGAACAGCTTGGGGTCGCGCACCAGCGCCCGGCCCATGGCGACGCGCTGGCGCTGGCCGCCGGAAAGCTGGCTCGGCTTGCGCTGCAGGAGGTGGCCGATCTGCAGGACCTTGGCCACCTTGTCGATCGCCTTTTGGCGTTCGTCGGCCGGCACGCCGCGCATCTCCATGCCGAAGGAGATGTTTCCGGCCACCGTCATGTTCGGATAGAGCGCATAGCTCTGGAACACCATGGCGATGTCGCGCTTGGATGGGTGCAGATCGTTGATGGCGCGGCCGTCGACGCGGATTTCGCCCTCGGTGATCTGCTCCAGGCCGGCAATCGTGTTGAGCAAGGTGGACTTGCCGCAGCCGGACGGGCCGACCAGCACCAGGAAGCCGCCCTTTTCGAGCTCGACATCGATGCCCTTCAGGATCTCGACATTCCCGAAGCGCTTCTTCAGCCCATCAATTTCCAGAAAAGCCATCAGATTATCCTTTGACCGCGCCCGCCATCAGGCCACGCACGAAGTAGCGGCCGGCGACCACATAGACGAGAAGGGTGGGCAGGGCTGCGATCATCGCCGCAGCCATGTTGACGTTGTATTCGACGACGCCTGTCGAGGTGTTGACGACGTTGTTGAGCGCCACCGTCATCGGCATCACGTCGCCGGAGCCGGCATAGGCGGAGGCGAACAGGAAGTCGTTCCAGATGTTGGTGAACTGGTAGATCACCGTCACCACGATGATCGGCAGCGAGTTGGGCAGCATGATGCGCCGGAAGATCTGGAAGAAGCTTGCCCCGTCGATCTGCGCCGCCTTCACCAGCTCGTTCGGAAACGCTTCGTAGTAATTGCGGAAGAAGAGGGTGGTGAAACCGATGCCGTAGACGACGTGAACGAACACCAGGTTCACGGTCGGATTGCCAAAGCCGAAGGTGAAACCGGTCGCGTTCTGCAGCTTGACGCCGAACCGGCCCAAGCTGCCGAGGATCGTTGCCATCGGCAGCAGTACCGACTGGAACGGGATGAAACAGGCAAACAGCATCAGCCCGAACACCAGCGTCGCCCCGCGAAAGCGCCATTTGGTCAGCACATAGCCGTTGAGCGCGCCGAGCAGGGTCGAGATGATGACTGCCGGAACCACCATCTTGATCGAGTTCCAGAAATAGCCCTTCATGCCGACGCAGGTCAGGCCCGAGCAAACTTCGCTCCACGCCTTTATCCATGGGTCGAAGGTCGGCGCCTGGGGCAGCGCCAGCATGTTGCCGTTCTGGATCTCCTCCATGGTCTTGAACGAGGTCACCAGCATGACGAACAGCGGCATCAGGTAGAACAACGCAAACAGCGCCAGCAGTCCGTAGATGACGATGCGGTTCAGGGTCTTGGTGCTCATGCCGCTAGAGGCCTGGCGGGCAGGGGTGGCAACGGCGCTCATTGCGGCTTCTCCCGCAGTTCCGAATAGAGATAGGGCACGATGATGGCGACGATGGTCATCAGCATGATCACGGCACTCGCCGAGCCGACAGCCATTTCGTTGCGCTTGAACGTGTACTCATACATGAAGTTGGACGGCAGCCAGGCCGAGCCACCGGGGCCGCCGCTGGTCAGCGCCACCACCAGATCGTACGACTTGATGGCGAGGTGGGCGAGCACGATGAAGGCCGACAGGAAGATCGGCCGCAGCAGCGGAATGACGATGCGGCGGTAGAGCTGGAAAGTAGTGGCGCCATCGATCTGCGCCGCTTTCATGATCTCACCGTCGATGCCGCGCAGGCCGGCCAGGAACATCGCCATGATGAAGCCGGAGGCTTGCCAGACGCCGGCGATGACCACCGTGTAGATGACGAAATCCTTGTTCTTGATCCAGTCAAAATGGAAGCTCGTCCAGCCCCATTGATGCAGGGTCTGCTCAAGGCCGAGGCCGGGATCGAGAAACCATTTCCAGGCGACGCCGGTAACGATGAAGGACAGCGCCATCGGGTAGAGATAGATCGGCCGCAACACGCCTTCGCCGCGGATCTTCTGGTCGAGCAGGATGGCCAGGAACAGGCCGAGCGCCAGGCACATGGCGATGTAGAGAAAGCCGAAAATGCCCATATTGACGATCGACGTGTACCAGCTCGATGGCGGGTCGGAGTCGAACGTCCAGCCCCATAGCCGTAGGTAGGCGCGCGGTCCGGTGATGACATAGGACGGAAAAGTCTTGGAATTGGTGAAGGACAGATAGACCGTCCACAGGATGAAGCCATAGACGAAGACGATGGTGATGGCGAAGCTCGGCGCCAGCACGATCTTCGGCAGCGCGTCCTGCAGTCGCGCGCGCACCGAGGGGCGCGACCGCTCCGGCGTCAGCTTGATCTGGGTTGTCGCTACACTGCTCATGAGGCTCCTCCCGTTTCGGGTTGTCCGTGCTCTGCCGTCAGGCGGCAAGGCGACCCCGTGCATACGGGTCTCTGGTCGGCATGGTGTTCAAGAGCGTTTTCACCGTTTCACGGAAACGGCGAACCTCTCTAACTCTTTCTTTTACGCAATTCCGGCCGGAAAACCGCTCACACTTTTCCTGGAATTGCGCCAGCTGGCCAATCCTTAGGTGAAACCTTCCCCGCCGAAGCGGGGAAGGTGTGTTTCTGGCTAGCGCTTACTTGGCGTCGTCGATCGCCTTTACCAGTTCGGTCACGGCTTCGTCCGAGGTCTTGATCTGACCATGGACGAACTTCGAAACGACGTCCTTGTAGGCATTGGCGACTGCCGGAGGCGCGCCATAGCCCTGGGCAAGCGAGCCGAACAGTGTGCCGCCTTCGTTGGCAGCCTTCAGGTCGGCGATGCCCTTCTTGCCGCACGCGTCGAAGTCGGTGTCCGGAACGTCGGTACGGGCGGGAACCGAACCCTTGACGACGTTGAAGGCCGACTGGAAGCTCTTCGACAGGGTGGCGGTGGCCAACGCGACCTGGGCGGCCTTGCGGTCGTCCGGAACGTTGAACATGCCGAACATGTCGGAGTTGTAGACCACCGAGCCTTCCGTGCCCGGGAAGCGATAGCACAGGAAGTCGGTGCCCGGCGTTTTCTTGGCGGCGTTGAACTCGCCCTTGGCCCAGTCACCCATCACCTGCACCAGGGCATCGCCCTTGATGACCATGGCGGTGGCAAGGTTCCAGTCGCGGCCCGAGAAGTTCGGGTCGACATAGGTGACGAGCTTGGCGAGGTTATCGAACGACTTCTTCATCGTGTCCGACTTGAGGGACTCGTCGTCGAGGTCGTTGAAGGCCTTCTTGTAGAACTCAGGTCCGCCGGTCGACAGCACGACCGAGTCGAACATGGTGGCTTCCTGCCAGTTCTGGCCGCCAAGGGCGAGCGGAATGACGCCAGCCGCCTTGGCTTTGTCGAGCAGGGCGACGAAGTCGTCGAAGGTCTTTGGCTCGGTGCCGCCGATCTTGTCCATCACCGCCTTGTTGATCCACAGCCAGTTGACGGAGTGGACGTTGACCGGAGCAGCGACCCACTTGCCGTCATAGACGGAGAACTTCTGCAGGGCTGCCGGAACCGACTTGTCCCAGCCTTCCTTCTTCGCCGTCTCGGTCAGGTCGCCCATCACGCCGGCCGCCGCATAGTCGAGCACGGTGTAGCCGAGCATCTGCGACGCGGTCGGGTAATTGCCGGCCGCGACCATCGCCTTCAGCGCAGTCATGGCGGCGTCGCCGCCACCACCGGCCACCGGCACGTCCTTCCAGGCATAGCCTTCCTTGGCAAGGTCGCCCTTGAGGACGTTGAGAGCAGCCGCTTCGCCGCCCGACGTCCACCAATGCAGCATCTGCACTTCCTTGACGTCCTCGGCATGGGCCGAGAAAGCAAAGGCCGTCGCCAGAGCCGTTCCGATAAGCAGTTTGCGCAACATGTTCTACCTCCCTTGTTGCATTACACGACCGGTGGAAGCCCCACCGGGTTCTTCCAAACTCAGCCGACCCACCAACCGGTGCGCTGGCCGCGATGAAACTGGATTGTCTTTTCCTCGGTATAATCCTCGACAGCGCGTTTGCCGAGTTCGCGTCCGATGCCGGACTGCTTGTAGCCCCCGAATGGCAACTCGGGAAAGCCTTCCATGAATGTGTTCACCCAAACGGTCCCCGAACGCACACCACGCGCCACCGACATACAAGTGTCGATGCTGGCGCTCCACACCCCTGCAGACAGACCATAGGGCGTGTTGTTGGCGATGTGCAACGCCTTTTCAATCGATCCAAAAGTCAGCACGGAGAGCACCGGGCCAAACACTTCCTCGCGCGCAATAGCCATGTCTTCGGTAACGCCGCGGATGATGGTCGGATCGAGGTACTGGCCGGCATTGGACGCCAATTGGCCGCCACCGGTATAGACATTGCTGCCGTCTTTTGCTGCCGCCACGACGTAATCCGCCACCTTGGTCAGATGGTCGGCGGAAATCATCGCGCCAACCTTGGTTCGGTCGTCGAGTGGGTCGCCGACCGTTACCTTGGCGGTCAGGGCCTTGACAGTGGAGAGGAAATCGTCGGCGATGGCTTCATGCACGATCAGCCGGCTGCCGGCATTGCAGCATTCGCCGGCGTTGAAGAAGCCGCCGAACACTGCTGCGTCAGCGGCCGCCTCGAGATCGGCATCGGGGAAGACGATCTGGCCGTTCTTGCCGCCGAGCTCCATCGAGACTTTCTTCAGCGACTGCGCGGCGGAAGCCATGGTCATCTTGCCGACGCGGGTAGAGCCGGTGAACGACACCATCTCGACCAGCGGATGGCTGACCATCGGCCCCCCGACATCGGCGCCGAGGCCGGCCAGGATGTTGACGACGCCCGCGGGCAGGCCGGCCTGCATCAGGATGTCGCCGAGCACGAAGGTCGAGGCCGAGGTCATTTCGCTCGGCTTGACCACCGCGGTGCAGCCGGCGGCGAGCGCGAAGGGCAGTTTCTGGCTGACGATCAGGAACGGGAAATTCCACGGGGTGATGATCGAGACGACGCCGATCGGCTCGCGCAGCACCACGCCCAGCATGGCGTCGCCGAGATTGGCGTAACTCTCGCCGTGCAGCGTGCGGGCGAGCGAGGCGGCATAGCGCCAGATGTCGACGGCGCCGCCGATCTCGCCGCGCGCCTGGGCGATCGGCTTGCCGGATTCCAGCGCATCGAGGCGGGCGATGTCTTCGAGCTGGGCCTCGATCAGGTCAGCCGTCTTGAGCAAGATCGCGGCGCGCTCGGCCGCCTTCGTGCGCGGCCACGGGCCGGTCTCGAATGCCTTGTGCGCGGCCTGCATGGCCGCCTCCACCTCGGCCTCGCCGGCCTGCGCATAGCGCGAAACGGTGAAGCCATGGCCGGGGCTGTTGCGCGCAATCGTGCGGCCGTCACGGGCATCGACATGCTTGCCGTCGATCAGGAGCTTGTAAGCCTTCGGCGCCTTGGACGCCTCGGCCGGCATGGAAATGTTGAGCGGTGCGTTCATCATGCTTTCTCTAGGATCTTGAAAAGGCCGGCTTCTGCTTGGCCTTGAAGGCGCTCACGCCGGCTTTGAGGTCGCCGGTCAGCGCAACGAAGCCGCTGGCGAGCGCCTCGGTGGCGGCCGCACTTTCCTCGCCTTCGGCGACTGCGATCATCAGCTTGGCGGCTTCGGTTGCGAGCGGCCCGCGCCCGGCGATTTTTTCGGCCCAAGTCCTGGCCTCTGCCAGCGCCTGGCCGGTCTCGACCACGCGGTCAACGACGCCGAGGGCAAGCGCGTCGGAGGCGGCAAAGAGCTCGCCGCCGAGTGCCATGCGGCGCACGATCTGGGCCCCAAAGCGGCGCACGGCGCGCTGCGTGCCGGACCAACCGGGGACGACGCCGATCGATGTCTCGGGAAAGCCGAGCTTCACCTGCGTTTCGGCGACACGGAAGTCGCAGGCGACCGCCAGCTCCAGCCCGCCACCCAGCGCATGGCCGGAAAGCACCGCGATGGTCGGCTGCCGCAGCCGCGCCAGTCGGTCGAAGACACGGTGGCCGTAGCGCACCCATTGCACCTGAAAGTCGGCAGCGCTCATTTGTGCCCAGGCCTCGACGTCGCCGCCGGCGCAAAAGCCTTTGCCTTCGCCGCGGATCAGCACGACGCGCACGCCTTCAGCCATTTCGGCTTCGTCGAGCGCTGTCTCGAGCGCGCGCAGCATCAGAATGTCCAGCGCGTTGAACTTCTCCGGCCGGCGCAGCGTGACGATGCCGATGGCGCCGTCCTGCTCGAAGGTGACGAGGCGCTCAGCCATGCGCGCCTCCGAGCGAAGCGCCACCATTCAGCGACAGGCCGATCGGCCGGTCCTGATAGAGAGCCGCCGGCGTGACCTTGAGATCGTTGGCGATGCCGAGCGGAATCTCTGACTGCGCCAGCACATCGCGTTCGAGGTCGATGCCGGGCGCCAGTTCCGTCACCATCAGACCGTCCGGCGTCAGCTTCATCACGCAGCGCTCGGTGACGTAGGTGATGTCCTGCCCTTGCGCGACGGCGCGCTTGCCGGAGAAGGAGATGTGTTCGACCTCGTTGACCACCTTCTTGACCTTGCCTTCTGCATCGATGCGGATGCCGCCATCGGCGAGCGACAGTTTTGCGCCGGCATTGAAGAAGCCGGAGAAGACGATCTTTTTCGCCCGTGCCGTGATGTCGACAAAGCCGCCGGCCCCGGCGGTGACATGTGGCCGGGCCGAGAGTTTCGACACGTTGACGGAGCCATGGCGGTCGATCTGCAAGAAGGAGAGCAGCGAGGCATCGAAGCCGCCGGCCTGGAAATAGATGAACTGGTGCGGCGAGGGCATGATCGCCTCGGCGTTGGAAGCGCAGCCGAACTTGAAGTCGAGCAGCGGCACGCCGCCGACCGCGCCCTGCTCGATCACCCAGGTGACCTTGCCGTGCTGGCCTTCCTCGAGAAGGATACGCGGCACATTGGCCGAGATGCCGAAGCCGATATTGACGGCCATGCCATCGCGCAACTCCATGGCGACGCGGCGCGCGATTACTTTCTGGATGTTCATTTCGGCGTTGCGAAAGCTTGACAGCGGGCGGAAGATCTCGCCCGAAATCGCCGGGTCGTAAGGCGTCAACGTCGTCTGCAACTGGTCCGGCGCCACCACGATGTGGTCGACCAGGACGCCGGGCACGCGCACGTCATGCGGCTTCAGCGTGCCGTTCTCGACGACGCGCTTGACCTGCGCAATGACGATGCCGCCATTGTTGCGGGCGGCGAGCGCCTGTTCGAGGCCGCCCAAATAGGCGCCTTCATGCTCGTAAGTGAGGTTGCCGCGCTCGTCGGCGGTGGTGGCGCGGATGATCGAAACGTTGGGCACGATCGAGCGGAAATAGAGCCATTCCTCGCCGTCGAACTGCTGCACCGAGACGATCGGCTCGCTTGCAGCCTCATTCATGGCGCAGCCCTGGTGGCGCGGGTCGGCAAAAGTGTCGAGGCCGACCTTGGTCAGCACGCCCGGCCGCTTGGCGGCAGCTTCGCGGTGCATGTCGAACAGGATGCCGGACGGCACATTGTAGGCGGCGACCGAATTGTCGCCGATCATCTTCCATATCTGCGGCGGCTCGGACGAGGAGGGGCCCGAGGGATAGGAGCCGCAGAGCGTGCGCTTCAACAGGCCAGGCTTAGCCAGATGGTCGATGCCCTTGATGCCATACATGTCGCCGGCGGCGATCGGATGCAGCGTGGTGATGTCTTTCGGATGGCCTTCAGCGTCGAAGCGCTGGCCGATGGCAGCCAGCACGGCATCCGGGCAGCCGAGGCCGCTCGATGACGAGACGGAGACGGTCATGCCGTCCTTGATGAGGCTGGCGGCCTGCTGAGCGGAGACGAGCTTGCTCACTTGGCGCTCCCGAGTTTCGGCTCGATGGCAACCGCCTTGCCGGATTTCCCGGACAGCAACGCTGCTTCGGCGCAGGCTAGTGACCAGACGCCGTCCTCGCCGGTTGCGGAAGGCTGGCCCGCGCCGCTAATAGCGGCATGGAACTGGCGCAGCGACCTGACGTAGAGGTCTTCGCGGTCGAAGCTCAGTTCCTCCTCGCCCTTGGCGGTGCGTAGCAGCACCGAACCGACCGGCTTCTGCGTCATCACATTTTTAGCGATCAGCGAGCCTTCGGAACCATGCACCTCGAAGCCGGTATCGGCGAACTTCGTGGTGAAGCCTTCATGCGACTGGGCAATCAAACCGGACCTGAAGCGCCAGATGCACATGGCGCCGTCTTCCAGCCCGCTGCCGGCCATGCCGGCCGACTGGGTGAAGGCCGAAATCTCGATCGGGTCGTCGCCGAGCACGAAGCGCAGCGTGTCGGCATCGTGCACGGTGATGTCGAGCACCACGCCGCCGCCGGCTTCCGGTTTGGTGATGCGCCAGCCCTGCAGGTTCTCCGGCAGATAGACGGCATGGAACACACGCGCGGCAATCGGCTTGCCGATGCGGCCGGCTGATATGGCGTCGCGCATGGCGCGGTGGGCGCCGGCATTGCGCAGATGATGGTTGGTGCCAAGCACCACGCCGGCTGCCTTGGCGGCGGCGACCATGGTGCGCGCGTCGGCGCTGTTCAGCGCCAGCGGCTTTTCGCACAGAACATGCTTTCCCGCCTTGATCGCGGCCAGCGCCTGTTCGAGATGCAGTTCATTGGTGGTCGAGATGTAGACGACGTCGATGTCGGCGCCGAACAGGTCGTCCAATGTCGAGACGGCAAGCGGAATGTTCTGTTCCGCGGCATAAGTCTTGGCGCGCTGCGGGCTGGAGCTCATCACTGCGGCGACTTCGCCACCCTCCTGCGCACGGATGGCGTTGATCATGAATTGCTTGGCGATCGTGCTGGCGCCGATCAATCCCCATCTGACGCTCATGCCGCGTCTCCGATTCCTGCTGATGTGTCCTGGGCGCGGCGATCGGGACCGCAGCTGTCCCTGACGACCAGATTGACCGCGCCGACATGGTCCTCGGCATGGGTGATGCGCGACTGGATCATCTTCAGCATGACGTGAGCGGCGCGTTCACCGAGGCCGGGTGTGTCGACCGAGACGCTGGTCAGCGCCGGCATATAATGCTCGGCCTCGACCACGTCGTCGAAGCCGACGACGGCAAAGTCCGCGCCGGGCTCCAGCCCGCGCTTGCGCAGCGCCAGCATGACGCCGAAGGCGACCGCGTCGTTGAAGCACAGCGCCGCCGTCGGCGGCTCGGCCATGGCAAGGGCGGTTTCCAGGCACGCGATGCCGCCCCTGCGGCTGGTCTCGCCTTCGACGACAAGCACGTCGCGCCTGGCAATGCCCAATGTTTCGCAAGCTTCACGAAAACCGCCCAGGCGCTCCTGATAGACGACCAGGTCGGAGGTGCCGCCGAAGAAGGCCAGCCGGCGATGGCCCTTGCCGATCAGATGGGCGGCGGCGAGATACGCGCCGCGATGATTGTCAGGCGCGATCACCGGGATGCGGCTGTCCGGCAGGCGGCGCATGGCGAAGACGACCGGCACGCCCGCCATCTCGAGGCGACGGAAGGCGCCCGGCGTGGTGCCGCGCGCCGGTGACACGATCAGGCCTGCGACGCCCTGTTCCATCAGCGACTTCAGCACTTCTTCCTGGCGCACCGGGTTCTCCGCGGTGTTGGCGATGAAGGGCACGATGCCGGCTGACTGGAAGACGCGCTCCATGCCGACCGCCAGTTCGGCGAAAAAGGGGTTGGTGAGATCGTTGATGACCATGCCGATGACGTTGGAATGGGCTTTGCGCAGATTGGCGGCGCCGCGGTTGTAGACATAGCCGACATCCTCGATCGCCTTGCGAACCTTGACCGCGGTTTCAGGCCGGATCAGCCCTGAGCCTTGCAGCACAAGCGACACCGTCGATTTGGACACACCAGCCTCGCGGGCGATGTCCAGGATCGTTGCCTTGGCCCGGCTGGCCATGTCGGTGGTTTCCTCCGCTTAAATGGGCAAATCTATTGGAACGTTCTAATCACTCTGCCAACCGAGAGTCAATCGGGATTCTTGCGGAGATCGAAAAGGTGATGAATGTGGTTCCTAGCAAGGACTCTTGGCCTTCTTCGGCATTTGGACCGGTTCAATCGCCGCAATCATAAAGGTTCTTGATTTATTGGAACGTTCCATTTATAGGATGCCGAAAACGGAGGTTGCCATGGATATCACCCTGCCTACGCAGAATGGCGGCCGCGTCAGCTACAAGCTCGCGGGCAGTCCGGTCGAGCCCGTAATCGGTGCGGTTTTCCCGCGCATCGCATATGCCGCCGCCCATGTCGTCGCCGATCCTTTCGCGATGACCGACCCCTGGTCGAAGCCTGCGGTCGATTGGGACAAGACGATGGCGTTTCGGCATCATTTGTGGCGGCTTGGCTTCCGCATCGCCGAGGCGATGGACACCTCCCAGCGCGGCATGGGTTTCGACTGGGCGAATGCGCAGGAATTGATCCGCCGCTCGATCGCCGAGGCGCGCAGCGTCGAAGGCGCAGACCTCGCCTCGGGCGCGGGCACCGATCATCTGGCGCCGGCTGCTGCCAGAACGCTCGACGATGTGATCGCCGCCTATGAGGAGCAGTTCACCTTCATCGAAGGCGAGGGCGGCAACGCGATCATGATGGCCAGCCGGGCGCTGGCGGCGGTCGCAAAAGATCCGGACGACTATATCAGGGTCTACGATCGCATCCTCAGCCAGGCATCCGGCAAGGTCATCCTGCACTGGCTGGGCGACATGTTCGATCCGGCGTTGCAGGGATATTGGGGCAGCGGCAATTTCGAGGCCGCGCTCGACACCGTCGTCGCCATCATCGAGCGCCATGCCGGCAAGGTCGAGGGGATAAAGATTTCCCTGCTCGATGCCGGCAAGGAAGTTGCCTTGCGCAACCGGTTGCCGGAAGGCGTCGTCATGTTCACCGGCGACGATTTCAACTATCCCGAACTGATTGCCGGCGACGGGAAGCGGCACTCGCACGCCTTGCTCGGCATATTCGACGCCATCGCGCCGGTCGCCAGTGCGGCGCTCGCGAAACTGGCTGACGGCGACCGCGCCGGCTTTGACGCGCTGATGGCGCCGACAGTGCCGTTGTCGCGCAAGATCTTCGAGGCGCCGACGGAGTATTACAAGGCCGGCATCGTCTTCATTGCCTGGCTCAACGGCCATCAGGACCATTTCGCCATGGTCGGCGGCATGCAGTCGGCGCGCGGCATCCTGCACTATGCCGACATCTTCCGCCTTGCCGACCAGGCAGGGTTGCTCGCCGATCCCGAGCTTGCACTGGCCAGGATGAAGCATTTCTGCGCGGTTGCAGGTGCCTGAGAACGACACAATCGCTGGCTGAAACCTGTCCCCCGTATGGGGGATTTGCGTTCTCGCGCCAAATCTGTATTCGGTTGCCGGGATTGGATGCGGACGGAGCGGCAATGACGGAAAAAGTGGCGCTCATCACCGGGGTTACCGGGCAGGACGGGGCCTATCTCGCAGAATTGCTTCTGCAGAAGGGCTATATTGTCCATGGCGTCAAACGCCGCTCGTCCTCGTTCAACACCAAGCGCGTTGACGACATCTATGTCGATCCGCACGAGCGCGGTGCGCGTTTCTTCCTGCATTATGGCGACCTGACCGACGCGACCAACCTTATTCGCCTGGTGCAGGAGACACAGCCCGGTGAGATCTACAATCTCGGCGCCCAGAGCCATGTCCAGGTGAGTTTCGAGACGCCGGAATACACCGGCAATGCCGATGCGCTGGGAACACTCAGGCTGCTCGAGGCGATCCGCATCCTGCGCCTGGAGAAGTCGGTGCGCTTCTATCAGGCATCGACGTCGGAGCTTTACGGCAAGGCGCGCGAGGTCCCGCAAAGCGAGGCGACGCCCTTCCATCCGCGCTCGCCCTATGCCGCGGCCAAGCTTTACGCCTACTGGATCACGGTCAACTACCGCGAGGCTTACGGCATGTTCGCCGCCAACGGAATCCTGTTCAACCACGAAAGCCCGACACGCGGCGAAACCTTCGTCACCCGCAAGATCACGCGGGCCGTCGCCTCGATCCATCACGGCCTGCAGGACACGCTCTATCTCGGCAATCTCGACGCCAAGCGTGATTGGGGCCATGCGCGCGACTATGTGGAGGGCATGTGGCGCATTCTGCAGCACAGCGAAGCCGACGATTTCGTGCTGGCGACCGGCGAGGCGCATTCGGTGCGCGAATTCGTCGAGCTGGCGTTTGCCGAGACCGGCCGCACCATCCGCTGGCAAGGCGAGGGTGTCGATGAAGTCGGTGTCGATGCCGGTTCGGGCACTGTCCTGGTGCGCATCGATCCGCGCTATTTCCGGCCGACCGAGGTCGACCTGCTGCTCGGCGACCCCGCCAAGGCCAAAGCCAGGCTGGGGTGGTCGCACACGACCGGCTTCAGGGATCTGGTGGCGGAAATGGTGCAGGCCGATCTGGCGCGCACCGCCGGCGGCACGCGGCAGAACAGCCGTTCTGCGTGAGGCAGGTTCATGGATGCGACCTTTGATCTGAAAGGCAAGCGTGTCTTCGTCGCCGGGCATCGCGGCATGGTCGGTTCGGCCGTCGTGCGCCGGCTGGCGAGCGAGGACTGCGAGATACTCACCGTATCGCGCGACAGGCTCGACCTGCTCGACCAGGCAGGGGTGCGGCGCTGGATGGCCGAGCACAGGCCGGATGCGGTGGTGATGGCGGCCGCCAAAGTCGGCGGTATCCTGGCCAATGACCGGTTCCCTGTCGATTTCCTGCAGCAAAACCTGGTTATGCAGGGCAATGTCATTGACGGCGCCTTTCGCAGCGAGGTCGGCAAGCTTTTGTTTCTCGGCTCGTCCTGCATCTATCCAAAGCTCGCGCCGCAGCCGATCAGGGAAGACGCGCTGCTGACCGGTCCGCTCGAACCCACCAATGAATGGTATGCGATCGCCAAGATCGCCGGGCTCAAACTGTGCCAAGCCTATCGGCGCCAGCATGGCGTCGACTACATCTCGGCGATGCCGGCCAACCTTTACGGTCCTGGCGACAATTTCGATCTCCAGTCCGGCCATGTCGTGCCGGCCCTGATGCGAAAGGCGCATGCGCTGGCGCTGAGCGGCGGCAACAGCCTCGAGGTCTGGGGCTCGGGCACGCCACGGCGTGAATTCCTGCATGTCGACGACGCCGCCGATGCCTTGGTCTGGCTGTTGAAGAATTATGCCGGCGACAGCCACGTCAATGTCGGTTCGGGCGAGGATGTCACCATTGCCGAGCTTGCCCAGACCGTCGCATCGGTCGCCGGCGTCGAGGCTGATATCGCCTTCGATACGACCAAGCCAGATGGCACGCCGCGCAAGTTGATGGATGTTTCGCGACTGTTTGCAACGGGATGGCGCCCGCGCTACGCACTTCGCGGTGGATTGGAACAGACGTATGCGTGGTTTCTCAACCATGTTGAGAAGGGTGATGTCCGCCTCGGCGCGGCCTGATTCCAATTTTCCTTGAACCATTTCGCTGCCGCCCGCGACCAAGCGGTGTGTAGCAAACACGGTCCATCAAGGAGAACGTCAATGTTTATCACTTCAAGAAACGCATTTCTCGCCGCCATCGCGGTTTCGGTGCTGGCAGGGTGTCAGACGGCACCGCCGAGGGAATGCGAGAAGACCAAGCCCGGTATCACCTACAACGGCAAATGCTGCGGCATCGGCACCCCGTGCCGTGAAGGCAGCAACGCCCCTCATGACAAGCCCGACAGGCCCGATCCGCGGCCGCAATGATCCGCGAGCCTGAAACGTCCCGGCACGTGCCGGGACGTTTCGCCCTCCGACAGGGTGGATTTACGGATCGGAAGGCCGCTACCCGGTTCCTTGCTGGCCGGCATTTGAGTACGAAACGGGACGGCGGGGCAGTAGACGATGCGGTCGCGCAGATCGCGCGAAAACTTCCCGCCGGATCTGTACTTCAAGGGGCTGTTCGACTGTTCGAAGGGAAGGTCCTGGAGAAACTCAGATTTCGCTTTCCGTCGATGGGAGGATGCTACTAAAAAAAATTCGAGATGCTCTTGAACTCATTTGGGGCGCCTCCTAATTCGATTTCCGCCAAGGCCATAAGGCTCGGCAAAAAATGGCGGCGCCGCACGGGGCGGCGTCCTTGTACCCATGTTGCTTCAAGGAGGATGTGGCTATGAGAACCTTTGATACCCTCTATCGGACCACCGTCGGTTTCGACCGGCTTTTCGACATGCTCGACAGCGGCACGCGTCCAGACTGGCCGCCCTATAACATCGAGAAGGTCGACGAGAACGATTACCGTATCTCGATGGCCATCGCAGGCTTCAGCCAGGATGAGGTTGAGCTGACCCAGCATGGACCCGAACTGGTCGTGGTAGGCCAGAAGGCTGATGATCAGAGCGGACGCCAGCTGCTGCACCAGGGCATCGCCTATCGCAGTTTCAGGCAGACGTTCAAGCTTGCCGACCACATGAAGATCAAGGCAGCCAAACTGGAGAATGGCCTCCTCTCGATCGACATCGTCCGTGAGATTCCCGAAGAGCTGAAACCGCGCCGCATTAGCATCGGCGTCGGCGACACGCCAACGGCCGCCACTCAGATCACGCAAGACACGGACCGCGCGCGTAAAGCCGCGTAATCCTGTCGATCTGTCACACTTTGAACTGCGGGTCCGCCTCCCGGTTCCGGCCGGGAGGCTGTGATTGCGGAGAAACGAAGATGATCACTGCAGGACGTACTGGCGCGCCTCTGTCGCGCGCCTGCAGTTGGCCTGGACCGCGCAAACCATGAAACTCAATGGTTCGTTCAATTTGGAGGATCATATGAACGATCGGATGTTTGACAGCGCCGTTTTCGTGAAAAGCGGCGACAACCTTGTTCAGGAAATCACGTGTCTCGAGGACGCTCTGGAGTTCCTCTATGAATGGCCGAAGGACAGGCGCGGCCCCATTCACCAAACCGCATTGCGGGCCTGCCAGCGAGCTTTCGATAGCGATTATCCGCTTTCCGCAGCCAGAGAAGCGTTCAGCGGTTTTGCGAAAGCAGCCAGAATCCTTGAGGAAGTATCCACGACAATGCCGTGGATGATGGGCAGAGGTGGCGAAGGCGGAGGAGTGACTGCCTAAAGCGCGTCGCGCTGAAACCGATTCATGCGACACGCTTTAAGTCTTTGTTTTGATGCATGTCGTTGTCCCAGAACCGCGGCATACTTCTGGGTGACATGCATTAGGAAAGGAGGTCATGATGCTATCGAAACCTTTTGAAAAGCCAGTCCGGGTGTGGGTGGGATTGGGCTTTCCCCGCCAACTCAACACGGTCGCGGATGCTTATCAATTCGCAGCCGAATGGTGTGGCAACAGCCCGGAGCAGAGAGCTGCTATTCGCGCTTGCAAAGCCGCTCTGATTGGTGATGTGGAACCCGAGACAGCACGAGGCGTCTTCGTCGCGTTCGCTCGCAAGAAGGATATTCTTATGGAGGACGGCATCGAGCCTGCGCCTTCAAGGACGCTAAGTCCGCACCACGTCTAAAGCGCGTCGCGTTTGAACGGACTCAGGCGACGCGCTTTAGGTCTTTGTTTTTATGCATGTCGTCGTCTCAAAACCGGGGCCACTTTTGAGCGCCATGCATTAGAATGTCCACAAACACGAGGCGGCTGCCACAAGCGGTGGCCGCCTTACCGGCTAAGTTGTCGAAGGGGTGCGCCAAAAACGGGCTTGGCTAAGTTATTGAAAGGATGGTGGGCGTGACAGGGATTGAACCTGTGACCCCTGCAATGTCAATGCAGTGCTCTCCCGCTGAGCTACACGCCCATCCGAAGCCGCGCATACACCATTTTTGGTCCAGCGCGTCAATAGCCGGAAAAGGGAAAGAAAGGCTCGTTTTGCCGCGCCGCCGACGAAGCGGCGAGATCACACTGTGCGCGCTTCAGGCGGCCTGAAGCATTTTTTCGACCTCATTGACGAGATCGCGCAGGTGGAAGGGCTTGGACAGCACCTTGGCGTCTTTCGGCGCCTTGGAATCGGGGTTGAGCGCGACGGCCGCGAAACCGGTGATGAACATCACCTTGAGGTCGGGATCGATCTCGGTGGCGCGGCGGGCGAGTTCGATGCCGTCCATCTCCGGCATGACGATATCGGTCAGCAGCAGGGAGAAAGGTTCTTCGCGCAGCCGCTCGTAGGCGCTGGCGCCATTGTCGAAATCGCTGACGTGATAGCCGGCCCGCTCCAGTGCCTTGACCAGGAACCGGCGCATGTCGTCGTCGTCTTCCGCCAGCAGAATGCGTGCCATCTTGTCCCGTCCGAATCACCCCAGCCGAGCCTGCCGTCCGGCAAGCCCGTTAACCATCCTGTATATGAGGAGCTGACGGTAAACATCAAGTGAACGTTGGCTGCATTAATCCTGATTTGACGGGGTTCCTGACATGCCGAAATGCTGGACATGCGGCCGATGAGGTGGCAGTTTCCCATCATGATGCATTGCTGTTTCCGGGTTCGTTCAAATTGACGACGGCAGCCGAAGATTTTTCGGTCGTTCCACCCTTCGAAATCCGATCGGGCGCCGAGCAGCGCGTTCCCTTCGTCTTCAACTCACCGCATAGCGGCCGCTATTATCCAGACCGCTTCCTGGCCATGGCGCGGCTCGACCGGAACGCCATCCGCCGCTCCGAGGACTGCTATGTCGACGAGCTGTTCGGCGGCGCGGTGGCGCTGGGCGCGCCGATACTGGCGGCGAATTTTCCGCGCGCCTACCTCGACGTCAACCGCGAGCCCTGGGAACTCGACCCGCGCATGTTCGCCGAGCCGGTGCCGTCCTTCTGCAACATCCGCTCGGCGCGCGTTGCCGGCGGGCTCGGCACCGTGCCCAAGCTGGTGGGTGAGGGGCTCGACATCTATTCCGGCCGTCTGCCGCTGGCGGAGGCCGTCCAGCGCATAGAGGCGGTCTACAAACCCTATCACGAGACGCTGAAGCGGCTTTTGACCAGAACCCATGCCAGGTTCGGCTATGCCGTGCTGATCGACTGCCATTCGATGCCGGCGAGCATCAGGGTGGGCGACAGCGGCCTGCGGCCGGATTTCATCGTCGGCGACCGTTTCGGCATCTCGGCCACGGCGGCCCTGACCGAAACGGCGATCGGCCTGCTCATCGGCATGGGCTACACCGTCGCCCACAACAAACCCTATGCAGGCGGTTTCATCACCGAGCATTACGGCCGGCCGGCGCGCCACCTGCATGCGCTGCAGATCGAGGTCAATCGCGGCCTCTACATGAATGAGCGGACGTTCCAGAAATCGGCCGGCTTCGATGCGCTGGCCGACGATATGGCGCGCTTTTCGGCCGACCTGATGGCGATGCCCGACCACCACTTCGTCGACCTGCCACTGGCCGCCGAATGACGCCGGAGCGGCGGCTGTTCATGCAATCCCGCGCTGGCCATCCCGCAGCGTAAAAAAAGACCGCATCGTTTGCACGACACGGTCGAAGTCTAGGGAGGAAACGCCCAAGGAGGGCATGGACAGGAAAACCTGTCCGAGAACAAATTTATTGTGCGATGCACAAATGTCAATCGATCCCACGCTTTTTTAATTCACTCTGATGTGAAAATGCGTTTCGATGGTCCCGATGTGTGACATTTCGGCAACGCTGATGTCTCTGATAAATCGATAAACCGGCTTGTTTTGGCGGGAAAGTGCCGCCAGACCGGTTGGCACTCTGCAATGCGGGAGAATCACGTGGACATCAGCATCGATTTCATGCGCCGGATCGCGCAAGCGGCGGCGGCTGAAACCCTGCCGCGTTTCCGCGCACAGGGCGCGGTGGCCAACAAGGAAAAAGGCAGTTTCGACCCGGTCACCGAGGCCGACCGCGAGGCCGAGCGCGCCATCCGGGCGCTGATCTCGGCTGAGTATCCCGATCACGGTATCCTCGGCGAAGAACATGGCAGCGAAAACATCTCCTCAAGGCATGTCTGGGTGATCGATCCGATCGATGGCACCCGCGCCTTCATCTCAGGCTTGCCGGTGTGGGGAACGCTGGTCGGATTGACGGTCGACGGTGACGCCGTCGCCGGCATGATGGCGCAGCCCTTCACCGGCGAGCTGTTCTACGCCAACGCTTCCGGCTCCCACTACGAAGGCCCCGGCGGGCCGCGGAAGCTGTCGACCCGCAAGAGGACGAAGCTTGACGAGGCGACCTTGTTCACCACCACGCCGGCGCTTTTCAAGGGCGAGGCGCGCACCCGCTACGACGCGTTCGAGAAACAGATCCAGCTCGCCCGCTACGGCGCCGATTGCTACGCCTTTGCCATGATTGCCTCGGGCAGCGTCGACATCGTCGCCGATCCCGGATTGAAACCCTACGACATCGTGGCGCTGATCCCGATCATCGAAAAGGCCGGCGGCGTCGTCACCACATTCGAGGGCGGTCCGGCGGAAAAGGGCGGCGACATCCTGGCCGCCGCAACGCCGGAGCTTCACGCGGCTGCAATGGCAGCCTTGCGCGGCTGATAGTCGACCCGATCAGCGCGGCTTGATCGAGCGCTGGAATTCCGCCGGCGTTCGCCCGTAGACCTGCCTGAACGCTGAGCTGAAATGACTGTGGCTGGAGAAGCCGAGGTCCAGGCCGAGCGTGGTCAGATTGTCGTAGCAGCCAAGCAGGTCGAGCGCGCGCGCCAGCCGCAGGCGCAGATGGTAGCGATAGAGCGGCATCGCCTCGACCTGCTGGAAAACCTGCGTGAGATAAACCGGTGATACCCCGACTTCAGCGGCGATCTCGGCCAGCGTCCAGCGCCGCGAAAGATCCGAGGACAGGACGAGCTTGGCGCGATCGACCAGCTTCTGCCGGCCAGCGCTGGCGCCGGCGGCATGCGAGGTGCGCTCGCCGAGGGAGCGCCGCACCAGCGTCAGCGCCAGGGTTTCGGCCTCCAGCGTTTCGGCAATGTTGCGGCTCAGGCTGTGGCGCAGCACCGCCACCAGCGCCTGAGCCCGCGGGTCGATGCGGCGGCGCTGACGACGAAACGCCACGGCGCTGCCCGAGCGCAACTGCTCCTTCGGCGTCAACTCCTGCAGTTGCGCCTCCTCGACAACGAGATCGAGGCAGGAATCGCCACCCTCGACGGGATGGCTGATCCGGTAGCCTTCGGCGTTGTTGAAGAACAACAACTGGTTGGCTTCGGCGACCGCATCGTTGCGGCCGACATGGCGCACGAAGACGCCGCGGTAGGGAAACACAAGATGCGTGGCAGCGGTGCACTCTTCTTCGCTCTTGTGCCGGCATTCGCCGCTGCAGAGGACATCCCTCATCCTGACGGTGCCGGTGTCCAGAAGCGTCTGTACCGTGAACTGCGACATGGTGAGCTGAGACATGGCCGTTGCATTCTACCCTTGCGCCGAAAGCTGCTCCGGCACATTAGGCGATTGGCTTGTCCAAACCTGTCAGGAGACTTCACCTGTCAGGCCCTTCGTGCGGCCATGGCTCAGTCCCACAAACGGCGCATGTATTCGCAGTGAGCGTCGCTGCGCGACAGGCCGATGTCCTTGAGCTGTTCGTCGGTCATTTCGAGCAAGGCAAGGCGGCTTCGGCGCCTTTCCAGTTGACGGCCGATCCAGTTGGCCGCCGCGATGCCTTGTGTCCGCAAGGACCGCCGGAACGTCGCGGTTTGAGTTGTCGGCTGATGTGCGAGGCATTGCGCTGCATGATCGGGGCGCATCGCTCAGGCTTCCCCGTTGCCGGCCACTGATGCGCCGGCTTCGTTCAGCGCAATCGCGCATTCCTCACAGCAGACCTCGACGGTCTTGCCGCCGACCTTGACGCGGATCGGATTGGCGTCCAGCTGGCAATCGCAGGCAGCGCAGGTTTTCTCGGTCATGACGTCATCTCCTTGGCGTTCGGTTCGACACGGAGAGATGAGCATTCCGGGGCGGCACCGGCTGTCAGAATCTTTAGCTCTTTGTGTGCTGCCGGCGCTGCTCCTGACAGAAGGCTGTCAGCAGGCGCAAGCTCAAGGCGCCGTAACATGCAGCGCCGGCGGCATCAGGCTGTGGGGTCGTCGTTGCCGGGTATGAAGGCGTCGAAGGCGGCGAGCAACTGCTCGCGATAGACATCGGCCTCCTGCAGGATCTCGTGTTTCGAGCCATCGATCATCAGCAGCGAGCCGAGGCGCAGACGCCTGGCGTAGGCTTCCACGGCCTTGGTCGAGACGACCTGATCGGCGCCGGCGGCGATCATCAGCAGCGGCACCTGGATCCTGGCCATGAAGTCGGGCTCGCTGATGGCTTCGCCTGCCTTGATTGCCGCCTGCAGCCAGCGGATCGTCGGCCCGCCGAGCGCCAGTTGCGGATAGTGCTCGTAGATTTTCGTGTTGCGCTGATAGCGCCCGGGGTCCGATGTCACCTTGTTGAGGGCGAAGGGCAGGGTTTCCCTGGGACGCGGACCCCAGGCGGCGTAGAGCCGACCGAGGCCGAGAAAGCACAATACCGAGCAGACGCGGCGCGCCGTTTTTGCCGACACGGGCGAGTCGGGCACCGTCAGGAAAGGCGCAATCAGCACCATTCGACGCACCCGGTTGACCATCGACGGCGCCGCGAGCAGCGCGATCACGGCGCCCATCGAATGGGCGAGGATGTAATACGGGCCGCGGCAGTCGGGCAGCACGATGTCCTCGAAGAACTGTTCGAGGTCGCCGGTGTAATCGTAGAAGGAGCGGACATAGCCGCGTTGCGGGTCGGCGATCAGCCGGTCGGAATCGCCCTGGCCGCGCCAGTCGAGCGTGGCGACGCCGAGGCCGCGGTCGGTCAGGTTGCGGATGGTTTCGAAATACTTCTCGATGCACTCGTTGCGGCCGGGCAGCAGCACGACGGTGCCTTTCAGCGGCCGAGTGACCGCGGCAAACAGGCCGTAGCGGATCTTCTTGCCGTCGCGCGTGGTGAAAAAGCCGCCGGCGACATTTTGCGGCGGCGGATTGCCTGGCGTGGGATGGAAGAGATCCGTCATTAGGCGCTTGCGTCTTCGTGGTGTCTCACCCGGCAGGGCGTCGGCATGGTGATAGACGCCAATGGATGAAAAGCAAAGGGAGGACGCCAAGGGGGCGGACGAACGACAAGCAAGGCCGGAAGCAGCCTGCGGCGGCGTGCTTCCGGCCTCTGTCGATCCGGGAGGAAGGGACGTTACACCCGGTCGGCCTCGTCGCGGCGCTTTCATCCGGCGCCGCCTGGTTCTTTATCCTGGGGGCACTCTAGCGCCGGCCGGCTGAACGGGCGCCGAAGCAGCGGTTCATCTGCCGTTCATCGACGCCTCGATTGGCGCTCTTCAAAAATCCTTGAAATGAGCTTTTGCGCTCCCCAAATGTCGGATGCAGCCGCCGATGTCGGGGCTGCTGGTCCACCCGAAACGCCTTTCCAGGGTTTCGCACCGGCCACACGCAAACATGTTGCTCAACAGGAGAACACCTCATGCGTCACGTTGATTTTTCCCCGCTCTATCGCTCGACCGTCGGCTTCGACCGCCTGTTCACCATGCTCGACTCGCTGGCCCAGCCCGATGGCGCGCAGACCTATCCGCCCTACAACATCGAGCGCACCGGCGAGGACGCCTATCGCATCTCGATGGCGGTTGCCGGCTTCTCGGACGAAGAGATTTCGATCGAAGCCCACCGCAACGTGCTGACCGTCAAGGGTGAGCGCAAGGAAGAGGGCAATGGCGAAGGCTCCGAGCTGCTCTACCGCGGCATTGCCTCGCGTTCGTTCGAGCGCCGCTTCCAGCTTGCCGACCATGTCGAGGTCGTCGGCGCCACCCTGAAGAACGGCCTGCTTTTCGTCGACCTTAAGCGCAACATCCCCGAGGAGCTGAAGCCGCGCAAGATCGCGATTACCGCCTCTTCGGCCAACGCCAAGCAGATCGAGGCCAAGAACGCCGCGTGATCAAGACGGCGGCGTCACAACGCCCAAGGTTGAAAGCGTCTCCTCCCGAGACGAAAGCGGCGCCGCGAGGCGCCGCTTTTTTTCGCCGCAGCCTCTGTCACCCCAACCGAAGAGTTCTGGCTCTTTTGCGGCGGGCGCCGTCTTCCCATGAAGGGCGATGTCTGATCTTTCGGCTGATTTTTCCCTGGCCCTAACGGCAACCATTGCGGTGACCTTCCTGCTGGCCGGCATCGTCAAGGGCGTTACCGGTATGGGACTGCCGACGTTGGCGATGGGGCTGCTGGGCACAATCATGCCGCCGGTCGCCGCGGCTTCGCTGCTGATCGTGCCGTCCTTCGTCACCAATATCTGGCAGCTGTTTGCCGGCCCGAGCTTCGGATGGATCCTCAGGCGGCTGTGGCTGATGATGGTCGGCATCGTCGCCGGCACGCTGGCCGGCTCATGGCTGCTGGCCAGCGACAATGTCAAATGGACGACGGCCGGCCTCGGGGCGGCGCTGATCGTCTATGCCGTCTATACGCTGCTGGCGCGGCAGTTGACGGTTCCCGCGTCAGCCGAGCGCTGGTCGTCGCCCATCGTCGGTTTCCTTACCGGCATCGTCACCGGCGGCACCGGCGTGTTCGTCGTGCCCGCTGTACCTTACATTCAGGCGCTGGGCTTGAGCCGTGACGATCTGATCCAGGCGCTCGGCCTGTCCTTCACCGTGTCGACGATCGCGCTCGCTGCCGGCCTTGCCTCGCACGGCGCGTTCCAGGTCGGGCATGTCGCCATGTCGTCGCTGGCGGTTGCGCCGGCCTTGCTCGGCATGTGGCTCGGACAGTTGCTCCGGCAGCGGATCAGCCCGGCGACCTTCCGGCGCTGGTTTCTTATTTTCCTGATCTTGCTTGGCCTCGAGCTTTTGGCGCGGCCTTTCCTTGCTTAGCGACCGGTGCCGGTTGCGAGAACGGCCTCGACGTTTTGCCGGTGGACGGGCTCGTACAGCGCGAAGTACTCGACCGCGCCCGTGGCGAACATGTCGGCGCCGAAGGTTTTCAGATCCTGCTTCGCAAGATCAGGCTCATGCCGGCAGCGAAGCAGTTTTTGAACGTAGGCTTGCGTGGCGGCGATGAGGCCTTTGTCGTAGCCGCCTCGCTCAATCGCTTCGAGCGAGCCGTGATTGGGCAAGATGCGGTCTATCGGCCACCCGCTCATGCGTTCGAGATCGACCAGATGTTGCGCCAGCCGATCCGCCTCGCTGACATAGGTGATCGGATCCTCGAGCGTGTCGCCCGCCAGCAGCAGGCCGTTCCCAGGCATGAACAGCACCGTGCCGTCATGGCTGTGGATTTCGACCTGACGCAGCTCGACGGCGATCGATCCAACGGTGAGGTCAAGACCGCCTTCGAAGGTCCTGTTCGGCAGCACGAGAGGCTTGATCGGTGGAACACTGCTTTCGATCTCCGCCCGGTTGTTCGCGAGCGCCGAGGCGGTGAGCGTGTTGGCGATAATCTCGCAATCCTGAAACACCTCATTGCCGGCAATATGATCGTCATGCCAGTGGCTGAGCACGACCCGGATCGATGTTGCGCCCATGTCTTCGAGCGTCTGCCTGATGAAGCGCGCGTGAGGCAGCGAAATATGCGTGTCGTAGACAAGCGCCTGCGAGCCATCGACGATCGCATAGGGGCAGATGCCGAGGGCATAGGCGCCGTCGTCCAGCCAGTTCGGCTCGTCCGACCAGGCGCGAACGCCGTCAACGCGGCCATCATAGAAGCCGAGCACGTTTGGCGCCGGGCGAACCAGCCGCATGGTTGAGCCGAGAGGTGGCTTTGTCATTGGCGCGGTCTCGCGGGTTCAGGCGATCATCTGCCCGAAGCGATCGACCTCATCTGAAGTCGTGGCAAAGCTCGTGACGAAGCGATAGAGCAACTCGTCGTCGCCGACATGGCCGTCGAAGCCGTGCGGCCTGTGCCAGTCGTAAAAGGCGGCGCCGAGGGATTGCAGCCTTTCGGCTTCCGCCTTTTTCATCACCGCGAACACCTCGTTGGCCTGCGGCAACCAGGCGAGCTTAGCCGTTGCCGAATCCTCGATCGCAGCCGCCAGGCGCGCGGCCATGGCATTGGCATGACGGGCCATGTCCAGCCACAGACCGTCCGTGAAGTAGGCGTCGAACTGCGCTGCGATGAAGCGCGACTTGGAGAACAGCTGTGCGGCGCGCTTGCGCAGGAAGGACAGCTCCTTGGCGCGGTCTAGATCGAACAGCACCACCGCTTCGGCGCACCAGCAGCCGTTCTTGGTGCCGCCGAACGAGACGATATCGACGCCGCGCTTCCAGGTCATTTCGGCCGGCGTCGTCTCAAGCGCGACCAATGCGTTGGCAAAACGGGCGCCGTCCATATGCAGCGGCAGGGAAAAGCGTTTGGCGATCTCCGAAATGGTGGAAATGTCGTCGAGCCCGTACACTGTGCCGACTTCGGTCGATTGGGTGATCGAGACGGCCGTCGGGCGTCCCCAATGGACGATTTCGGGTGCGAAACGGGCGACGGCCCGTTCAAGATTGTGCGGGTCGATCTTGCCCAGGGCGCCGTCGACAGCATGGAGACGCGAGCCGCCGCTGAAATATTCCGGCGCGCCGCATTCGTCCTCGATGATGTGCGATTCGCGGTGCGCAAAGGAAATGCCGCCGGGCTTGTTGTAAGCGGCCAGGGACAGCGAGTTGGCCGCCGTGCCGGTAGCGACGAAGAACACCGCGACCTCGCGTTCGAAGATCTCGCTGAAACGCTGGTAGACGGCGCGGTCGAGATCGCCATCGCCATAGGCGGTCGAAAAGCCGCCGGCGTTGGCTGACAGCCCGGCGGCAATGTTGGAATGGACGCCCGCCCAGTTGTCGGATGCAAAGAACATCAGGAAAGTCCCTGTCTGGTTGAGAAAGTCTGGTTGCGACAAGAGCGCGACCATGGCCGTTTCGGGGTTTGACGCGCAAGGGCCAAGGGCTGAAAAAGCGGTAAAGCCAAAGGCGATCACGAAGGAGTGCCGGGACCGAAATTTCGTTTCGACAGCGCCCGACGTAATTTTCTGTCGCCAAACGTCCAAGAATTTGGTGAATCGGTCTTGTGTACGCCCAGGATTTCTGACATAAAAATTTAGGACAGTAGTGCTGTCTTATTTTGTCGCACAAGTCAGGCTGGATTGGCGTATCATTTGGGCCACTCCGGCCGTTGCCGCGAGCGACGGGTAGACGGCTCGGCTGTGGCCTGTACGATACCGGATACGAACCGGCGGTGCACCGCACGGTCCGCCAAGGATTTCGAAAAGACGTGCCGCAAGATGAGAGCGGAAGCCAGTCGCTTCCCAAGGTAGACCAGCGCCCCAAATGCTAGACGTGCAAGGGGCCGGAACGGAGGACAGGACGATGACGGAACTGACGCCATCTGCGATTATCGGCCAGGCCGCGCAGACGAAAGCGGCAGCCGTTAAAAATACCGTTCTGACCAAAGAAGGCCAGACCACCAACGGCCTGACCACCAATGGCATGGCCGCGCAGGGTCTCTACGATCCGCGCAACGAGCATGACGCGTGCGGCGTCGGCTTCATCGTCAACATGAAGAACGTGAAGTCGCACCAGATCGTCAAGGACGGGCTCTTCGTGCTCGAAAACCTGACGCATCGCGGCGCTGTCGGCGCCGATCCGCTGATGGGCGACGGCGCCGGCGTGCTGGTGCAGATTCCCGATCATTTCTTCCGCGAAGAGATGGCGGCCCAGGGCGTCGAACTGCCGGCGGCAGGCCAATACGGCGTCGGCCACTGGTTCATGCCGCAGGATGCGGCACTGCGCGCGCATATCGAAGAGATCATCGCCGAATCGGCGCAGTCAGAAGGGCTGCCGCTGCTCGGCTTTCGCGACGTGCCGGTCGACAATTCATCGCTGTCGAAGGCGCCCGATATTGCGGCCTCCGAACCGTTCCATCGCCAGGTCTTCATCGGCCGCACATCGGACATTCCAGATGACGAGGAATACGAGGCCAGGCTGTACCTGCTGCGCAAGGTGATTTCCGGCCGCATCTACGCAGAGAACAACAACAAGGATATCGGCGCCTACTGTGTGTCGCTATCGGCGCGTACCATCGTCTACAAGGGCATGTTCCTGGCCTACCAGGTCGGCGCCTATTACAAGGATTTGTCGGATCCGCGTTTCGAGACCGCGCTGATCCTCGTCCACCAGCGCTTCTCGACCAACACCTTCCCGTCATGGAAGCTCGCGCACCCCTACCGCATGGTCGCGCATAATGGCGAGATCAACACGGTGCGCGGCAACAACAACTGGATGGCGGCGCGCCAGGCCTCGGTCGATTCCGAACTGTTCGGCAACAACATCTCCAAGCTGTGGCCGATCTCCTATGACGGCCAGTCCGACACGGCGTGCTTCGACAATGCGCTCGAATTCCTGTTCCAGGGCGGCTACAGCCTCAGCCACGCCATGATGATGCTGATCCCGGAAGCCTGGGCCGGCAACAAGCTGATGGATGCCGATCGCAAGGCTTTCTACGAATACCATGCAGCGCTTATGGAGCCGTGGGACGGGCCGGCCGCGGTCGCCTTCACCGACGGCCGCCAGATCGGCGCCACGCTCGACCGCAACGGGCTGCGGCCGGCGCGCTACATCGTCACCGACGACGACCGCGTCATCATGGCGTCAGAGGCCGGCGTGCTGCCGGTGCCGGAGGAGAGGATCGTCAAGAAGTGGCGGCTGCAGCCCGGCCGCATGCTTTTGATCGACCTCTCCAAGGGCCGCATCATTTCCGACGAGGAGATCAAGTCGGAGATCGCCACCAGGCATCCCTACAAGACCTGGCTCAACAACACGCAGCTGATCCTCGAGGATCTGAAGCCGGTCGAGCCGCGCGCGCTGCGCAAGGATGTCAGCCTGCTCGATCGCCAGCAGGCTTTCGGCTACACGCAGGAAGACACCAAGCTGTTGATGTCGCCGATGGCGACCACCGGCCAGGAAGCCGTGGGTTCGATGGGCACCGACACGCCGATCTCGGCGATGTCGGACAAGTCGAAGCTGCTCTACACCTATTTCAAACAGAATTTCGCCCAGGTCACCAACCCGCCGATCGACCCGATCCGCGAGGAGCTGGTGATGAGCCTGGTGTCGTTCATCGGGCCGCGGCCGAACATCTTCGACCTGGTCGGCAATTCGCGCCGCAAGCGGCTCGAAGTGCGCCAGCCGATCCTGACCAATGGCGATCTGGAAAAGATCCGCTCGATCGGCCACACCGAGGACCGTTTCGACACCAAGACCATCGACGTCACCTACGGGTCGAGCGAGGGCGCTGCCGGCATGCAGGGCGCGGTCGAACGTCTGTGCGAGCGGGCGGAAGCCGCTGTCGCCGGCGGCTATAACATCATCATCCTGTCCGACCGCCAGGTCGGTCCCGACCGTATCGCCATTCCGGCACTGCTGGCGACGGCTGCCGTGCACCACCATCTGATCCGCAAGGGTCTGCGCACCGCGGTCGGCCTGGTCGTGGAATCCGGCGAGCCGCGCGAAGTGCATCATTTCTGCTGTCTCGCCGGCTACGGCGCCGAGGCGATCAACCCCTACCTTGCCTTCGATACGCTGCTCGACATGCACAAGCGTGGCGAACTGCCGGCTGAGGTTGACGCCTACGAGGTGGTCTCGCGCTACATCAAGTCGATCGGCAAGGGCATCCTCAAGGTGATGTCGAAGATGGGCATCTCCACCTATCAGTCCTATTGCGGCGCGCAGATATTCGACGCCATCGGGCTGAAGTCGGATTTCGTCGAGAAGTACTTCACCGGCACAGCGACGCTGATCGAAGGTGTCGGCCTGGACGAGGTCGCGGCCGAGACGCTCAGCCGCCACACCGACGGTTTCGGCAACGATCCGGTGCTGCGCAACAGCCTCGAGGTCGGCGGCGAGTACATGTACCGCATGCGCGGCGAAGCCCATATGTGGTCGCCCGACGCCGTCGCCACCTTGCAGCACGCCGTGCGTCAGGGCTCGTGGGAGACGTTCAAGGAGTATTCCGCGCAGATCAACAGCGAGACGGCCCGTGCCCAGACCATACGCGGCCTGTTCAGGATCAAGCTTGCGGAAGAGACCGGCCGCAAGAAGGTGGCGATAGAGGACGTGATGTCGGCGGCCGATATCGTCAAGCGCTTCTCGACCGGGGCGATGTCGTTCGGCTCGATCTCGCGCGAGGCACACACGACGCTGGCGCGCGCCATGAACCAGATCGGCGGCAAGTCGAACACCGGCGAGGGCGGCGAAGAGGCCGACCGCTATCTGCCGCTGCCCGGCGGCAGCAAGAACCCCGAACGTTCGGCGATCAAGCAGGTCGCCTCGGGGCGGTTTGGCGTCACCGCCGAGTATCTCGTCAATTCCGATGTCATGCAGATCAAGGTCGCGCAGGGCGCCAAGCCCGGTGAGGGCGGCCAGCTGCCCGGCCACAAGGTCGACGCCACCATCGCCAAGGTCCGGCACTCGACGCCTGGCGTCGGCCTGATCTCGCCGCCGCCGCATCACGACATCTATTCGATCGAGGATCTGGCGCAGCTGATCTACGATCTGAAGAACGTCAACCCGGCGGCCGATGTCTCGGTAAAGCTGGTGTCGGAAGTCGGTGTCGGCACGGTCGCGGCGGGCGTCGCCAAGGCGCGCGCCGACCACATCACCATCTCCGGCTATGATGGCGGCACCGGCGCGTCGCCGCTGACCTCGCTCAAGCATGCCGGCAGTCCATGGGAAATGGGCCTTGCCGAGACGCACCAGACGCTGGTGCTGAACGGGCTGCGCTCGCGCGTTGCACTGCAGGTCGATGGCGGCTTGCGCACGGGGCGCGACGTCATCATCGGTGCGCTGCTCGGCGCCGACGAGTTCGGCTTCTCGACCGCGCCGCTGATCGCGGCCGGCTGCATCATGATGCGCAAGTGCCACTTGAACACCTGCCCGGTCGGCGTCGCGACGCAGGACCCGGTTCTGCGCAAGCGTTTCAAGGGCACGCCCGAGCATGTCATCAACTTCTTCTTCTATGTTGCGGAAGAGGTGAGGGGGCTGCTGGCCGAGATGGGCTACACCCATATCGACCAGATCATCGGCGACAGCGACCTGCTGGAAAAGCGCGAGATGATCCAGCATTGGAAGGCGCGTGGGCTCGATTTCGGCAAGATGTTCTTCAAGCCGGACGCGCCGCATGAGGCGGTGCACTGGACCGAACGGCAGAAACACCCGATCGACGATGTACTCGATCGCAAGCTAATCGAACTGGCGAAGCCCGCGCTCGAAAGCAAGCAGCCGGTCAAGATCGAGGTCGACATCCGCAATGTCGATCGCTCCACGGGCGCCATGCTGTCGGGCGAAGTCGCCAAGCGCTTCAGGCACAAGGGCCTGCGCGAGGACACGATCCAGGTGAAGCTGACCGGCACCGCCGGCCAGTCGTTCGGCGCCTTCCTGGCGCGCGGCATCTCGTTCGATCTCGTCGGTGCGGCCAACGACTATGTCGGCAAGGGCCTGTCGGGCGGACGCATCGTCATCCGGCCGCCGGAGGAGTCCAGGATCGTCGCGGCGGAATCGATCATCGTCGGCAACACCGTCCTCTATGGCGCGACCGAGGGCGAGGCCTATTTCGCAGGTGTCGCCGGCGAGCGCTTCGCGGTGCGCAATTCGGGCGTCGCCGCCGTCGTTGAAGGCGTCGGCGATCATGGCTGCGAATACATGACCGGCGGCATCGTCGTCGTCATCGGCCAGACCGGTCGCAACTTCGCTGCCGGCATGTCGGGCGGCGTGGCCTATGTTCTGGATGAGGCCGGCGATTTCGCCGCGCGCTGCAACATGGCGATGGTCGAGCTGGAGCCGGTTCCGGAAGAAGACGATCTGATGGAAAGGCTGCTGCATCATGGCGGTGACCTCGACCACAAGGGTCGCGTCGACGTCTCGGGCGACATGACCACCCATGACGAGGAACGGCTTTACCAGCTTATCTCGAACCACGTCCATTTCACCGGTTCGGTACGCGGCCGCGAGATACTCGACGACTGGACGACCTTCCGGCCGAAATTCCGCAAGATCATGCCGGTCGAATACCGCCGCGCGCTGATCGAGATGGAACGCATGCGCATGGGCGTGGCGGCGGAATAGGTTTTTCGACTTGCCGGGAGGCGCAGGCTTCCCGGCGGAACTTTCAGCGACAGTTTGACCTCGGATGCAAGGTTGCCACGGCTGCCTCAAGGGGTTAACGGGTGCGAAAACCGCACCATCTGGACAGCAGGAACTGGACTATGGGCAAGGTAACAGGCTTTCTCGAAATCGACCGGCAGGTGCACAAGTACCAGCCGGCCTCCGACCGCATCCGGCATTTTCGTGAATTCACGCTGCCGATGTCGGACAAGGAGGTCGAGAAACAGGCGGCGCGCTGCATGGATTGCGGCATCCCGTTCTGCCACGGGCCGACCGGTTGCCCGATCCACAACCAGATCCCGGACTGGAACGACCTCGTCTACAATGGCGACTGGGACAATGCGATCCGCAACCTGCATTCGACCAACAATTTCCCCGAGTTCACCGGCCGCATCTGCCCCGCGCCCTGCGAGGAAGCCTGCACGCTGAACCTCGAGGACATTCCGGTTGCCATCAAGACTGTCGAACAGGCAATCGCCGACAAGGCTTATGAAACCGGCCATATCCGGCCTTATCCGCCAGAGAAGAAGACGGGCAAGCGGGTCGCTGTCATCGGCTCCGGCCCGGCAGGGATGGCGGCGGCGCAGCAGCTTGGCCGCGCCGGCCACGAGGTCAGCGTTTATGAGCGTGAGAGCCGTCCCGGCGGGCTGATGCGCTACGGCATTCCCGACTTCAAGATCGAGAAGCACTATATCGACCGCCGCATCGAGCAGATGCAGGGCGAGGGCGTGACCTTCCATTGCGGCGTCAATGTCGGCGTCGACAAGCCGGTGGCAGAGTTGCTCGCCGGATACGATGCGGTGCTCTATTGCGGCGGTTCGGAATCGCCGCGTCCGGCCAACATTCCGGGCGACGATCTCGGCGGCGTCTATGACGCCATGCCCTATCTGGTGCAGCAGAACCGTCGCGTCGGCGGCGAGCCGATCCAGTCGGTGGCCTGGCCGTCGCATCCGATCATCGCCGGCGGCCAGCATGTCGTCGTCGTCGGCGGCGGCGATACCGCGTCCGACTGCGTCGGCACCGCCTTCCGCCAGGGCGCTGTGCGCGTCACCCAGCTCGACATCCGCCCGCAGCCGCCGGAGAAGGAAGACAAGCTTTCGGTCTGGCCTTACTGGGCGACCAAGATGCGCACCTCGTCCTCACAGGCCGAAGGTGCGGAGCGCGAATTCCAGGTGGCGACGCTCGAATTCATCGGCGAGGACGGCCAACTGACCGGCGTCAAATGCTGCGAAGTCGACGAGAAGCGCAAGCCGATCGCCGGCACCGAATTCGTCATCCGTGCAGACCTCGCCTTCATCGCCATCGGCTTTGCCGGACCGGCTGCCGCCGGCGTCGCGAAAGAGCTGGACGGTGAGATGAAAATCACCACCGACAGCCGCCGTTCCCGCAATGTCGAAGCCAACGATCGCGACTACAAGACCAGCGTCGACAAGCTCTACGCCGCAGGTGATGTGCGCCGCGGCCAGTCGCTGGTTGTGTGGGCGATCCGCGAAGGCCGCCAGGCCGCGCGCTCGATCGATGAAGCGCTGATGGGGTCGACGGTACTCCCCCGTTAACGGTTGATCGCCGTCGTCGTATCCGTCGCGGCAGCGGCCTTGGGCGGCCACGAGAAGTCGTCGGCGCGGCCGGGCGAGGCCTCGGGCGCCTTGCCTTCGAGGATTAGTTTTTCGCCGGGCAGATCCGGATTGGCTTTCGGCGCCGCCGCCGCACCGAGAAGTTCAGTACCGCCGTCGAGCGCCGGATCGTTGAGCAGCATCGGAACGGTGCGGTCGACCACGATCGGGGCGGCGGGCAGCGACGGCGCCTCGACCGGGGCGCCGGCCGGTGCGGCAGCCGTCACCACGCTTCCCGGCGCTGCCAGGCCGAGGATCTTGGCCAGCGGCTTTTCGGTGTAGAAGGCGAGCTTTCGCTTGCCGGCTTTCGAGACGTTGATGCCGTCGTCGGAGCGCAGCCGCACGGCCTGGCCGTTAATGTCGGGGCCGGTCGAGACAAAGGCGCCGTTCTCGTCGACGAACCCATCCCAGACATCGACGAATTCGCCGCCGTTCTTCTCGGCAGCCGAGTGGTAGATGTCGTTGAATGCCAGCATGTCGGAGGTCATCTTCGGCGTCTTGAAGGCTGGCATGCCGACCCACAGATAAGGCACCTTGGTCGCCGCCAGTGCCTTTCCCAAGGCTTCGGTCCGGCGTTCGTATTCCTTGGTCCAGTTCTCGGAGCGCGGCTGCTCGCGCACATCGTTGACGCGCATCTGCTGGCGGTCGTTGGAGCCGAGCATGACGACGACCACGGAGGGTTTTTCGGTCTCGACCAGCGATTTGACCTGTTCGGGCCAGTTGTAGACATCATCGCGCACGAAACCCGAAGAACCGTTGGCGCGCTCGACGATTCTGACGTTGGCATTGTCGGCAAAGGCTGTTTCGAGGCCTTCGGCCAGGCCGTTGGCCATGAAATCGCCGATCACCAGAATGACGCGGGCATCCGGTGTCTTCTCGACAATCGGAGCGGAAGGTTCAACGGGTGCACGGGGCTTCTTCTTGACCTTCGGCTTTGCCTTGCGGACGTCGAGCGGCGGCTCGATGCGTTCGCTGCGGCGCGGGAACAGAAGGTCGCGCAGCGACCAGCCGCGGTTCTGCGGTTGCTCCTGCGCCAAAGCCGGTGTGTGGAAACTGCCGGCGACCCCCGTCGCCAGGACGACGATGGCCAGAATGAGGATCGGCAAGCGGAAAACGATCACACGGATACGCGCTGCCGGAACCAAGCACCCTCTCCATCACTTGGTGCATGGCCCTCGCAGGGGATCATGCACAGACCGATGCTACGGCATCCCTTGCGCGTCGCAGATGCGCGCTGCCGTCGCCGGCTCTATTTCTTTCTGAGCCATTTGAGCACTTCCATGCTCGGATACCCGTCTTGGGTCAAGCCGACCGTTGCCTGATAGGTCATGATGGCGGTTTTCGTACCGTCACCGATCTTGCCGTCGAACTTGCCGTCGTAAAGTCCGTGCTGCGAAAGCCGCTTCTGCAACTCCTGCCTTTCCTCGAAGGACAGTTTGGTGAAAGGCCGCTTCCAGTCCTGCACCAGACCATTAGAGCCGGCGATTTCGTCGGCAAGAAGGCCGACGGCCAGGGCATATTTGTCGGCGTTGTTGTAGGCCTTGATGACGGAGAAGTTCTTGATCATCAGGAATGCCGGTCCGCCGCGGCCGTCCGGCACTTTCAGCGTCGCCTTGTCGGTTGCGTTCTTGAACGGCTTGCCATTGGCCCTGGCGACGCCGAGCGCCTGCCACTGCGCCAATGTCTTCGAGCCGGCAGGCAGTTTGCCGGCCGGAATGGTGACCTCGTAGCCCCAGGTCTTGCCGCCCTGCCAGCCATTCTTCTTCAGCAGATTGGCTGATGTCGCCAACGCATCGGGGATCGAATTCCAGATGTCGCGCTTGCCGTTGCCGTCCATGTCGACGGCATAATGCTGGTAGCTGGTCGGGATGAACTGGGTCTGGCCCATGGCGCCGGCCCAGGAGCCCATCAGGTGGCTTTCGTCGATGTCGCCGGTCTGCAGGATTTTCAGCGCCGCGACCAATTGGGTGCGGGCGAATTTCGAACGCTTCGGGTCGCCATAGGCGAGGGTTGCCAGCGAGCGGATGACATTGCGCATGATGTCGTCGCGCTTGAGGATCTCGCCGTAATTCGATTCCATCGACCAGATGGCGAGCAGGATGTAGCGGTCGACGCCGAACCTCGCCTCGATCCGTTCCAGCCACGGCTTCCATTTTTTGGCCATCTGCTGGCCGACGGCAACGGACTGGTCGTGGACGCGGTTGTCGAAATAGTCCCAGGCAGGTGCGGTGAATTCGGGCTGGGTGCGTGCCTTTTCCAGCACCACCGGGTCGGGTTCATTGATGCCCCGGAACGCCCGGTCGTAGACCGCGCCGGAAACGCCGCCCGCCACGGCGGTGGCGCGGAAGCCGACGACCCATTGCCGAAACCCGGCATCGGCGAAGGCCGGTCCGGCCGGCATCAGCAAGGCGAGCGAGAGGCTGGCCGCCGTCAGCACGCTGGTAAAGAGTTTTGCGGCACTGCGAACGGACATATTTTCCCCTTTCTCTATCTCAGGAAAGACCATTCATCGCCGAACCGGGTTAGCAATTGGTTTACCATAGGCGGCGCCTGGAACGAAAAGACACCTGGATGCTTTACCGGTTGATGTTTCCCTCAATGGCCCGATAATCCCCAATTCCGGCGCGAAAATGTCGCGAGGCGGGATTGCCGGGCACGCCCTCAAACGGATAATTGACGCATGAAACGAGTTCGCAAGGCAGTTTTCCCAGTCGCCGGTCTCGGCACACGGTTTCTCCCGGCCACCAAGGCCATTCCCAAGGAGATGTTGACCGTCGTCGACCGGCCGGTCATCCAGTATGTCGTCGATGAGGCGCGCGAGGCCGGCATCGAACATTTCATCTTCGTCACCGGCCGCAACAAGGCGGTCATAGAAGACCATTTCGATATCCAGTTCGAGCTCTATGATACGCTGGCACAGCGCGGCAAGGACGATCAGCTGGCCCGCTTGCAGCGGCTGCAGCCGGGCCCGGGGCAGACCTCGTTCACCCGCCAGCAGGTGCCGATGGGTCTCGGCCACGCCGTCTGGTGCGCCCGGGAACTGGTCGGCGACGAACCCTTCGCGCTGTTGCTGCCCGACATGATCATGCAGTCCGAAAAGAGCTGCATGAAGGCCATGGTCGAGCTCTACGAGGAGACCGGCAACAACATCATCGCGGTGCAGGAATGCGATCCGGCCGAAACCCACAAATATGGCATTGTCGGCCGCGGCGAGGACACGCATCACGGCTTCCGCATCACCGAGATGGTCGAAAAGCCGAAGACCGGCACCGCGCCGTCCAATCTCTACATCAACGGCCGCTACATCCTGCAGCCCGAGATTTTCAAGATCCTCGAAAGCCAGGAAAAGGGCGCCGGCAACGAGATCCAGCTCACCGACGCGATGCTGAAGCTGGAAAAGCAGCAGCCCTTCTTTGGCTACCACTTTCAGGGCCGCACCTTCGATTGCGGCTCGCCGGAAGGCTTCGTCGAGGCCAATGTCGCCTTCGCGCTGTGGCGCAGCGACATGAACGAGAACATGGCCGGCGTCATCCGCACGCTGCTCGATGAGATGAAGCCGTCCGAGCGTCGCGGCGCTGCTTTTTAGCTACCGCTGCAGCTTCAGCCCCAAATAGATGCTGTTGGCGGTGTAGTTGCGCCCGGGCAGATTGCTGGTCAGCTTTTCGGTGCGGGCGCGGCTGGTGAGGCCGACATAGCGGTTCAGCCACCAGGTCAGCCCGGCCTCTGCACTCAGCGTCATGTCATGGCCGTCGGAGCCGGTGTAATTGCGCCAGTCGAGCCCAAGGGCTGCGTTGCCGGTCAGGTCGGCGCGGATCTGCCGCTCGCCGGTGAGGCGGCCGGAATAGAGGATGTCGCCGCTCTTACCGGCATTCGTCGTGCCTTCGACCGTGGTTCGCCCGGTGAGGCCGATGATGGTACCGCGCTCGGGCGACCATTTGAGGTCGGCATTGATGGTGGCTCCCGAAATCGCCTCCAGGTTCTTGTCGTCGATCGCCTCCCTCAGCCAGCCGGCCGAGAACTCACCCTTGAGCTTCTCGCCCATGTCGACTTCGATACCGGCGCGCGCGCCAAGCCGGGTCGAAGAGCGCTCGAAGCCCTTGTTGTCGATCCGTTGGTCATATACCCGGCGGCCGAGCTCAATCTCAGCAAAGGGCGTCAGAGCCGGGGAAATTTCATAGCCGGTCCGCAACGTTGCGGTGTAGAGCGTGTTGTCCTGGTCCTTCTGCGACAGCGAGGTGCCATCGGTAAGTTCGGCATCGCCATAGATGTCGTGGGAGACGGCGCCGGTCAGCGCAAAGCGCATCTTGCCGACGTCCTTCTCGACGCCGAGGCTGCCGTCGACCGTCTGGCGGATCGGCTGCGATTTGACGCCGGCAATGGCGTCGGGCGCGGAGGCCGATTCCGGTGCAATCTCGTAGCCGAGCTTGGCGATGGCGCGCAGTTCATTGTCGAGGTCGACATTGTACGTGCCTTGGATACGGCCGCGTGCCTCATTGATCTTCTGGCCCGAAATGGTGTTGCGGAAATTACCGTAGCCGTCGATGACCGCCGAATTCTCGCGCCAATCGGAGGCGGCGGAGAAACGCAGCGCCGTTTCGGACAGCACCGCCGACTTGCCGCCAGCGCTGGAATCGGCGTTCGACGTGACGGCAACGCCCTGCTCGAGCGCCGGCCGCAGCAGGAACGAGCCGACCTTGATGCCGGTTGCCGCGTACGGGTCGTCCTCGAGCTTCTTCTTCAGGCCCTCGATGGCGTCGGTGCGCTCGGCGCCGGGGTCGAGCTTTCGTCGGTCGACGCCGTCGACGGTGAGGACACGGCGGTTGGCTATGTCCTGATCGGCGTCGCCTGCCGCAGTGCCGTCCGGAGTCGTTCCGGTGGTGGTCTGGTCCGTGGCTTTGCCAGGCTTCTTCTTGTCGGCAGCCTTGGTTTTGTCCTTGGCCTTGTCTGCATCCGCGTCGGCGCGTTGCTTTGCCGTCGACGGGCGGCGTGGCAGGACGGTTGGCGGCTTGTCGGCGAACGAATCGTCGATGGTCGCCGGCGGGTCGAAAATGCTGTTTGCGCCGGCCTGTGACGGGTCGGTGTCATCAGGCAAGGCGCCATCGCTGGCCGGCACATAAGCGGTTGGCGTGTTTCCCGTGGGGGCGGTGTCGGCAGGGGCGGGCTTGACCTGCGTGTTGGCCTTGCTCAATTGCCTGGCCCGGCGCTGCTGGTCGGACAGGATCGCCGATTCCGAAACTTCGCCGCGCAGCTCGGTCTCCTGGGCATGAAGCGCAGTTGGCCGCAGCAAAGCGAGCACGCTCGTCGCCAGAAGCAGAGCGCAAAACGCTCTGCCCGTTCGACCTTTTTTCTCTTGAGGTTGGGCCCGCGACATCGTCACCACTGCTTGCGCGGCGCAAGCGCGCCATACTTACCGAACCGTAAACGGGGATGGTTAACGGAGGGTTGAAGGGGTGCCTGTCGGACATGGCTGGACGGCAATTCTGTTGGACAGGCGAACGGCAAAGCGCTAATCGCATCAGCCATGCATGCGGGATCCCAAGAAAAGAAGCCTTTGGAGGCTTCGATCGCCTCGGCGCTGAGAACGGTAGCCACGGAACAGGCCGGCGTGGCGGCATTGGCCGCCGCGCTGGAGAACGAACTGGCCGAACCTTTCGCCCGCGCCGTCGACATGGTGTCGCGCATCAATGGCCGCGTCATAGTCACCGGCGTCGGCAAAAGCGGCCATATCGGCACTAAGATCGCGGCCAGTCTGGCTTCGACCGGCACGCCTGCCTTCTTCGTCCATCCGGCGGAGGCCAATCATGGCGACCTTGGCATGATCGCCAGAGACGATGCCATCATCGCCATGTCATGGTCCGGCGAGAGCAGAGAATTGATGGGCATCGTCGCCTATTCCAGGCGCTTCTCGATCCCGCTGATTGCGATTACCGCGGGCGCGGCCTCGGCGCTGGCGCGCGCGGCCGACGTGGTGCTGCTCCTGCCGTCCGTGCCGGAAGCCTGCCCGCACGGCCTGGCGCCGACGACATCGACCCTGCTGCAACTGGTGGTCGGCGATGCGCTGGCTATAGCGCTGCTCGAAGCGCGCGGCTTCACGCCCGACCATTTCCGCACATTCCACCCCGGCGGCCAGCTCGGCGCCAATCTCACGCAGATCCACGAGATCATGCATGTCGGCGAAAGGCTGCCGCTGGTGGCTTCCGGCACGGGCATGCGCGAGGCGATCCTCGAATTGTCGAACAAGGGCTTCGGCTGCGTGGCGATCGCGACGGCGGATGGCGCGTTGGTGGGCATCATCACCGATGGCGACATCAGGCGTCACATCGGCAGCAATCTCATGGAAATGAGCGTCGATCAGGTGATGACGAAAAAGCCGAAGACGGCCACACCGGACACGCTGGTGGCGACGGCGCTGCAGATTATCAACAATTCGGCCATTACGAGCCTGATGGTGGTCGAAGGCAGGCGGCTCGTGGGACTGGTTCATCTGCACGACCTGCTGCGCATCGGCGCCGCCTGAAAAAATCAAAGGACGCGTCGCGTTCGGGAAGCCCTACGCGACGCGCCCTGATTTTCCGGATCGAAAGCGCCATGCGCTTTCGAAATGTCAAACAGCCTCGACGGTCAGTTCCAGATCGGTGTCGGCCGAACTGACGACGCGCACCTGCGTGCCGGCCGGCAGGTCGGGACCGGAGACGCGCCACAGCGTGTCGCCGAGCTTGATGCGGCCGCGACCGTCCTTGATCGGCTCGGCCAGCGTTGCCATCCTGCCGACCAACTGCGCGCCGCGCCGGTTGAGCAGCGGCTGATCACTCGGGACATTACGCCCGCCGACTAGTTTCTTGCCGACGAAGGCCGAGACCAGCGACAGCGCCAAGAAGGCGAGGACCTGGACTTCCCAGGCCCAGAAGCTTGCGTCCCAGATGAGCAGGGAAATCACACCGATTACCAATGCGGCGATGCCGATCCACAGCATGAATATTCCTGGCGCGATGACCTCCATCACCAGGAGGACGAAGCCCAGAACCATCCAGTTCCACGGACCAAGTTCGGAAATGATGCGGTCAAACATGGGCGTGCGCTCCTACTTCCTGTGGAGCATGATCTTTTCCGAAAACCGGTTCCCACTTTTCGGGATCATGCTCGCGACCTCAGTTCTCGTCAGGTCTCAGTTCTCATTCGGGCGAACCACCGGAGGGCGGCCTGCCTGCCTGGCGGCGCCGGCGGTGCCTTCGCTGCGGAACACCTCCCTGGCGATCTCGCTTATGCCGCCGAGCGTGCCGATCAGCGCCGAGGCTTCCATCGGCATCAGCACGACCTTGCTGTTGTTGGCGGTACCGATCTTGCCCATCGCTTCGGTGTATTTGAGCGCCACGAAGTAGTTGAGTGCCTGCACGTCGCCCTTGGAGATGGCTTCCGATACAACCTGGGTGGCTCGCGCTTCGGCCTCGGCCGAGCGTTCGCGTGCCTCGGCGTCGCGGAAGGCGGCTTCCTTGCGGCCTTCGGCCTCGAGGATCTGCGACTGCTTGAGGCCTTCGGCGGCGAGGATCTGCGCACGCTTGTTACGTTCGGCCGTCATCTGACGACCCATCGATTCGATGAGGTTGGCCGGCGGATTGATATCCTTGATCTCGACGCGGGTGATCTTGATGCCCCACGGATGCGCCGCTTCGTCGACGACGCGCAGCAGGCGCTCGTTGATGGCGTCGCGGTTCGACAGCAATTCGTCGAGGTCCATCGAGCCCATGACGGTACGGATGTTGGTCATCGTCAAATTGAGAATGGCGTTCTCCAGGCCGGCGACCTGGTAGGCGGCCTGCGCCGCATTGAGGATCTGGTAGAAGGCGATGCCGTCGACGCCGACAATGGCGTTGTCGCGCGTGATGATTTCCTGGCTCGGAACGTCGAGCACCTGCTCCATCATGTTCATCTTGGCGCCGATGCGGTCGACGAACGGCACGATGAGGTTGAGGCCGGGGCTTAGTGTTTTGGTGTAACGGCCAAAGCGCTCCACCGTATAATTATAGCCTTGCGGGATTGTCCGGATGCCTTTGATAAGAAGCACCAATACCAGAAAGGCAAGCGCACCAATCGCAATACCGAAACCACTGAAGTCCATTTGAATCTCCCTCAGATGCCGGCCATGGCGTTGATTCCATGCAACCGACTTCACCAAACACTTAGGTGTGTTTCAATAATGTTACAATCAGGTGATCGCTGATTATTAGTGCATGGAATAGCGCAACTGCGGCGATCGATCGCCGCAACGTGGCGGCCTCAGACCCAGCCCGACAGCTCGCGCCGCACCATCGCCTCGATCACCGCCATGCCCTCGGTGCTGTCGTTCAGGCAAGGGATATGGGCGAATTGCTCGCCGCCCGCATGATGGAAGGTCTCCGCCACTTCGCGGCCGATCTCGTCCAGCGTCTCGATACAGTCGACGGAAAAGCCGGGATTGACGATGGCGATCGATTTCACGCCGTCCTTCGCCAGTTTCTCGACCGTCTTGTCGGTGTAGGGCTGCAGCCATTCCTGGGCGCCGAAACGCGACTGGAAGGTGATGATCAGCTTCTTTTCATTCCACCCCAGTCGTTCACGCAACAGCCGTGTCGTCTTCTGGCAGTGGCAGTGGTAGGGGTCGCCCTTCTCGAAATAGGGCTTCGGGATACCGTGATAGGAGGTGATGACCACCTCGGGCTCGAAGTCTAGCGTTGCCAGATGCCGTTCGATCGAATGGGCGAGCGCCTCGATGTAGACCGGCTCGTCATAGTAGGGCGGAACACTGCGCACGGCAGGCGCGCGGCGCATCTTCATCAAGGCGCGAAACAGCTGGTCGTTGGCGGTCGCGGTGGTGGTCGCGGAGTATTGCGGGTAGAGTGGGAACGACAGGATGCGGTCGCAGCCTTGTTCGACCAGCCTTTGAGCGACGCTCGCGGTCGAGGGGTTGCCGTAGCGCATCGCCCAGTCGACCACGACATCGGGTAGGTCGATGAGCGCTGCGGCCAGCTTTTCGCTCTGCGCGCGGGTGTAGGTGCGCAGCGGCGACTCGTTCCTCTCGCGGTTCCATATCCTGGCGTAATTGGCGCCGGACTTGTTCGGTCTCGTGGTCAGCACCAAGCCGTAGAGGATCGGATACCAGATCGCCTTGTTGAGCTCGATAACGCGCGGATCGGACAGGAATTCGCGGAGATAGCGCCACATCGGCTTGAAATCAGTACCGTCCGGCGTGCCGAGATTGACCAACATGACGCCGATCTTGCCTGCCTTTACCGGCGGATGTCCGGCCGGCAGCGGGTCGAGCGCTTTCGCGGCTTTGGGGTCGACAGGCGTGGAAAGCGTCATGAAGGTCTCCCGACACCGCGAAACCGACGATGTCGGGCGAACCTAGCAATGTGGCGCGAGTTTTCAATGCCGCGTCTGGCCGCACCTTACCCTGAAAGCCAAAAACCCGCCCGTTTTGCCGGACGGATTTTGTTGGTCGCAAGCGCGAAGCGAGGTTACTTCGCCGGAATGGTCAGGGTCGCGCCGACCGGAAGCCGGCGTGGCTCGTAGCCTTTGTTGGCCTCGGAGATCACCTTCCACTTGGCGCCGTCGCCATAGGCCTTCTTGGCGAGATCCCAAAAGGTATCGCCGGCGACGATGACATGGCTGGCTTCGGCCGGGGCGGCGTCAGCCGGCTTTGCCGGAGCAGGTGCGGCTTCAGCCGGTTTTGCCGGTTCGGCCGGATTCGGCGTTGCCGGGGCGGTTTCCGCCGGGACAGTCGGCGGCGTGGTGGTGATGTCGCCGGAGCCTGCCGGCAATGCGGGCATCGCCGGCTCCGCCGGTGCAGCCTCGGCCGGTTTTGCCGGTTCCGCTGGAGCAGGTGCCGGTTCGGCTGGTTTTGCCGGCTCGGCGGCCGGGGCAGCCGCTACGGTTGCGGCAACCTCGGTGATGCGGCCGTCGAGCTTGGGCGTGTAGGGCCGGTGCGCGGCGAGATAGTCGGCAACCACCTGTTCGAGGCCGGGGCCGTAATCATAGGCGTTCTTGGCCTTCTCGGCGAAGACCTTGTAGCCGTCGCCGCCCTGGCGGACATAGTTGTTGGTGGCGACCAGATAGTCCTTGTCCGGGTTGATCGGCGCCCAGGCGCCGCCTTCCATCACCTCGACCGACTTGACGCGGCCGGCATTGGGCGCGACCGACTTGTCGAATGAGTATTTCAGACCTGCCACTTGCGGGAAGCGGCCGCCGCCGTCCTCGACCTGGCTGACGCCGTTTTCCAGCCCGGCAACCAGATCCTTGCCGGAAATCTGGAAGGTCGCCAGCGTGTTCTGGAACGGCAGCACGGTCAGCACCTCGCCCATGGTGACGGTGCCTTTATCGATGGAAGCACGCAAGCCGCCGCCATTGGAGACGACGATCTCGACGCCCTGTCCCTTGACACGGTCGAGGATGGCGTCGGAGACGAGGTTGCCCATCGCGCATTCCTTGGTGCGGCAGCTTTCGCGGCTGCCGTCGATGGCCTCGGTGGTCTCGGCCACTTCCTTGTTCTTCAGCGCCTCGATCGGCGCACCGAGTTCCTTGATGCGGGCAAGAACGGCCGGATCGGGAATGATCGACTTGTCGAGGAAGATCGGGTCGCCGCTGGCTTCCTTGACGTTGCCATTGTCGTCGAACACGACCTTGAATTCGCCGAGATATTTCGAATAGGACGCGGCCTGCACGACAGGCACCCTGGAGCCGTCGGGGTTGTCGACCATCGTCGGATAGGGGCCTTCCGCCTTCGGGTCGGTGTTGGACAGAAGCGAATGGCTGTGGCCGCCGACCACCACATCGATGCCCGGGATCTTGGCGATGACATCGCGCTCGCGCCTGTAGCCGATATGGGTGACGGCAATGATCTTGTTGACGCCTTGCGCCTTCAGCTTCTCGACCTCGGCGGTGATCGACTTGACGTCGTCCTCGATGGTAATGTTGGGGCCGGGAGAGGCGAGTTCCGGCGTGTCGTTGGTCACGGCGCCGACAATGCCGATCTTCTGGCCGCCGATCTCAAGCACAATCGACGGCTTGATCTTGCCTGCGGCGCCGGACTTGTCGTTGGGCACGACATTGGCGCTGACGATCGGGAACTTCGCCTTGTCGAGATAAGGCACCAGCGCGCTCTCGCCATCGTCGAATTCGTGGTTGCCGAGCGTCACCGCGTCGGGCTTGATCTGATTGAGGAATTCCTCCTCCGCCGTGCCCTTGTAGGTGATGTAGAACAGCGATCCCTGAAAGCTGTCGCCGGCATTGAGCAGCAGCACGTTCTGGCCTTCGAGCTTCTTGCGCTCCTGTGCGATCGCGGTGACCAGCCGGCCGGCGCCGCCGATGCACTCACCCTTGGTCTCTTCCTCGGCCGAGCAGGTCGACTCGTATTTGTTGTTGCCTTCGATGCGGCTGTGCCAATCGTTGAAATGCAGGATGTTCAACGTATAGTCGGCAAAGGATGGTGCGGCCGACAGGCCGAGTGTCGAGGCAGAGAGGGCGGCAATGGCGGCGAGCTTCTTCATCTTCGTCTCCCGGATATGATCAAAGGCGTTTAACGCTCTTGCCCGACTGCAGGATAACAGCCAGCATTTCGGGTATGTTCACATCGCGGTTGTGGCGATGCAAGAAGAATCAGGGCGGATAACCGGCATCGGTTTGCCGGCATAAAAAAGGCGGCGGCATCGCGCCGCCGCCATCCGCAAAGCCGCATGGGAAAGGTTCAGCCGCGCCTGGTCAGCACGAAGTTCTGCCCGGCGGAGCTGGTGCAATTCAGCTGGTTTATGGACACCAGCAGGCAGTTGAAAGCGATTGGCTGCTGCCGGATCAGCGAGGTTCCGTTGATCTCGACCGAGGTGGCGCCGGTCTTGGTGTAGCTGCCGTCAGCGAATTTCTCACCGGTCTCCGCCGAAACGGTGGTGAAGACGCCGCCGTTCAATGTCGAGACCGCCTTGCCTTCTGCGTTCAGCCATGAGCCTTCGACGCCTCGCGCCTGCGATGAGATCGGTGGCCCGTCGGAGCCGCCGGTGGTGCAGGCGGCAAGCATCGTCGCAAGAACGCCCGCCGCGCCCGCAGAAAGAATTTTGCGCGCAATCGTCATATCAAATCCTCTCCTGACGCATCGGCCCAATCGTCAAACGACGTTTTGGAGAACACGATGTGCGTGGCCTCAAGTTTCCAGAGCCGTCCCTCGTGCGTCCAAATGGATGCACACTGCTCTCGTCCGCATCCCTTCAATCGCCCGATTTCCGGGCGATTGCAAGGCAGTGAGGCAGGGGTATGGAACCGCTATCGAACGAGGATGTTGCGGAATTGCCACGGGTCGCTTTTGTCGAGGTCCTCGGGAAACAGGCCCGGACGGTTATCGAGCGGCGTCCAGTCGGTGTAGTAGCCCTTGACCGGTCCGAGATACTGGGACTGCACTTCCAGGCAGCGCTTGTAGTCCATCTCGTCGGCCTCGACGATGCCGGCTTCCGGGTTTTCCAGCGCCCAGACCATGCCGGCGAGCACGGCCGAGGTGACCTGCATGCCGGTAGCGTTCTGGTAGGGCGCCAGCTTGCGGGCTTCGGCCAGCGACAGCTGCGAACCGTACCAGTAGGCGTTCTTGGCATGGCCGTAGAGCAGCACGCCAAGCTCGTCGACGCCGTCGACCAGTTCGTTTTCGTCAAGCACATGGTGGACCGGCTGCGGCTTGCCGGCAGCGCCGAACATTTCGTGCAGCGACAGCACGGCGTCGTTGCAGGGGTGATAGGCATAGTGGCAGGTCGGGCGGAATTGCACCTTGCCCTTCTTACCGCGCACGGTGAAGAAGTCGGCGATCGAGATCGCCTCATTGTGCGTCACCAGGAAACCGTATTGCGCGCCCGGCGTCGGGCACCAGGAGCGCACGCGGGTGTTGGCGCCGGGCTGTTCGAGATAGATCGCAGCCTTGGAGCCATGCTTGTGCTCCTTGCCGTTCTTCGGCATCCATCTCTCATGCGTGCCCCAGCCGAGCTCGGCCGGCTGCAGCCCTTCCGAGATGAAACCCTCGACCGACCAGGTGTTCCAGAACACGTTCATCGGCTTCGGCTTCTTGGTGCGCTGGGTGTCGCGCTCGGCGATGTGGATGCCCTTGACGCCGGCCTTCTTCATCAGCTTCGCCCAGCCGTCACGGTCGTCCTGCGCGGGTTCGGAAAACTCGAGGCCGAGGTCGCCGGCAAGGTTCAGCAGCGCCTGCTTGACGAACCACGAGACCATGCCCGGATTGGCGCCACAGGTCGAAACCGCGGTAGCGCCGCCGGGCTTGTCGTGCTTCTCCTTGATCAAGGCTTCGCGCAGCGCGTAGTTGGTGCGGCTGGCATTGTCGGCCTTGGCGTCGAAATAGAAGCCGAGCCACGGCTCGACGACGGTGTCGATGTAGAGCACGCCGAGCTTGCGGCAGAGCCGCATCAGGTCGACCGAGCCGGTATCGACCGACAGATTGATGCAAAAGCCCTGGCCGCCACCATTGGTCAAAAGCGGCGTCAGCAGCTTCTTGTAGTTCTTCTCGGTCACGTGCTCCTGGACGAAGGCGATGCCGCGCTCGTCGAGCAGCTTGCGGTCGGTGTCGAGCGGGTCGATGACCGTCATGCGCGACTTGTCGAATTTGAAATGGCGCTCGATCAGAGGCAGCGTTCCCCGTCCGATCGAACCAAAGCCGATCATCACGACAGGGCCGGTGATTTCACCGTAAACGGGCCAGTTTTCATTCGCCATTTTATCGAGCACTCCTTCAAGCAACGCGCCAAAACGGCCGTTCGACCGCCGCGCGACAAACCATAGATCATTGTCACAATAAAGCGAAAAGCAGGGATAAGGTTAGTTCCCGACGGCGCAGATGCGCCTACGGTTCGAGCAGTTTCGCGAATTCCGGTGTGAACAGCGCTTGTGCTTCGGAGACCGGCATTTCAACGAGATGGTCGCCGCAAGCCTGGATGACGTTGGGCAAACCTTGCAGGCCGAAGACCAGAACCTGCCTGTCGCCATCGCGTTTCAGGCTGGCGCCGAGATAGTCGCCGATCAAATCGTCGATGCCGCATTCGGCCTCGTAATCCACCTCGGTCTGGTCGCTGGGCTTCTTGCGCTTCTCCTTGACGAAGGTGGCCAGCGAGGGGCCTGGCTTGCCGTCGACCGTATCGGAAAACATGTCCTGAAGGGTAAGCAAGGCGCCACGGCGCACGTCCATGACATAGGCGTCGGAATAGTTGTTCGGATGCGCACCGCCGCAATAGAGGCTGCCGGATTCCGACCAGCTCATCAGCTTCGGCGTCAATGACGTAACTTTGGACGTCGTGTCTTCATAGCCGCCAAGCGAATCGTCGTCCATGCCCTCCATCGGCGGCCCGTCGTGGAAACCGGCATATTGCAGCGCCGCGCACGTCAAGGCGCTGAGGCTGTCATGCCAATGGCGGTTCTGCAGCAAGGCATTGGCGGCTTCGATCGGCGCACTGCCGGCGAGATCGACGATGCGCGGCCTGGCGAATTTGGTGCGCGGATCGGTGACATAGTTGTAGGCTGCATCCGGCCAACCTTCCTTGGCGTCTGCCTTGGGCGCGAAATCCAGCTTGAGATAGTCGTAGGGCGATGCCGCCATGATGATCGGCGCATCGTCACCCGAGAATGTCATGTCGGTGAAATCATAGAGATCGCGTGGCGTCGTCGCCGGCGTCTCCGTCTGGGCACGGCTGGCGATCCTTGTCAGCTTCAGCGGCAGGGTCTTTTTGGCCGTCCAGGTGCCTTCCAGCGTCTTGCCCTTGTCGGCGGAACTCAACCGCCAGACGGCGCCGATGGGTGGAGCCTGGCCGTCGCCGCACTTCTTGGCATCGCAGGCTTCTTCCTCGGCCAATTGAAAGGTGGCGCCCTTGCTCGACTTCGCCTGCAGAGGAATATCGACGCCCTTGGAGCGGTAGAAATAGCGGCCCGCCAGTGCCTCTCCAGCCGTCGCCGGATCACCGGTAAACTCGACGACGATGTCGATGTTGCCGAGCTTCCCCGCATAGGTCACCGGTTCCGCATGCGCTGTTGCCGGCAACGCCAGGAATGCACCGAGCAGGACGGCTAGCTTCAGAGCATGTCGGACCATCGTCACTCCTGAGCCATGGTTTGCAGGCGTTGCACCAGCCGGTCACGGTCTGATGTCATCCCCTTGTAGTCGAGTTGAGCCTCATCCAGCGCCTGCAATTGCGCCGCGAAAGAGGCGGCAAGCGTTGCCCGGTCGGGATGCCGCGCCAGCACTTTCAGCGGGTCGAGATGGATGCGGATGGTGAACAGGATGTCGCGCGACAGAGGCAGTTTGCGCAGCGTCTGGCGCTCGACGCGGATGAAGGCCTGGGTGTTGACGTCGCCGTCGGGAAATCGCGAGGGGCGCCTGGTGGCGCGGTCGATGCGCTCGACATTGGAGAGCGGATGATAGAGCGCGTCGTCGGCCTGGATCGACCAGTTGAAGCGTTCGACAGCCTGACCCTGCAGGCCGTCGAACATGCGGTTGATGAGCTCGGCCGGCCTGGTGCCCGGACCGAAGCCCGGCACCGGTGCGTGGATCTGCTGCAGCGGCCGGCCGAATTTTTCGACCAGCGACCAGGATGACGGGAAGCACAGCGAGCCGGCGGCGAGTCGCCAGCCGGTGTCGTCACGGCGCATCAGGATCAGGTCTTCCTGGACGAGCAGCGACGCTGCGACCAGCGGGGCATCGGGGAAGGTGGCGTCAGAGTCGGCTTTGGCGCCAATGACCTCAACCCCGGCATTGGTGCGCCGGTACATCCCGGGAAATGTCGACAGCAGATGTGCTTCGATGAGGCCGCGCACTTCGCGCTGGGCGTCGCGCGTGCCGTCTTCCTCGACAAACACCTTGTCGGGGATTTCGGCATACAGCCGGCGCTTTTCGGCGAGATGGTCGAAGAGATACCGGTCGACCTCGATCCACTTGTCGAGTTCGAGCGGCTTCAGCCCGATGGTGAAGAGCTTTGAGGAGCCATCATAGGGCGTGTGCGTGGGCTGACGAGAATTCATGCTTCGCTAGAAAGTGTCCAATGCCGGCGGTTATTCTCGCAGCCGCTTCGTATCAGGCCAATGTTGCCGGGATCAAGCCGCGCAGAGAATTGCCGACGAACAGTGTTTTGGCGGATTTCAACTCGTCATAGCTGTAGATCGCCTCCTGGGCGCGGCCTTCGTCCAGCAGCTCGGCGCGCAATACGCCAGGCAGCAGCCCGCAGTCGAGCCTGGGTGTCATCAGCATGCCATCACCGAAATCGGCGAAGACGTTGGTGATGGTGCCTTCGCAGATTTCACTGCGCTCATTTGCGAGCAACACTTCGTCGGCCTGGGTGATCAGATATTCGGAGCGGGCGTGAGTGTAGACTTGCCGCCGGCCGGTCTTGTGGCGCAGCAGCGTGTCGGTGGAGGAGAGCCGCACCCGTGCCAGCTGCAGCCGCCAGACCTTGTCGGCGGCGAACGGCTCATAGGGCTGGACCGAGGCGGTCACTTCGCCATTGCGCTGCAGGACGAGCCGGGTGCGCAGCGCCTTTTGCTGCGCCCCGATAGTATTCGCCAGCACCTCGCCGATCCGCTGCGGATCGCAGGCAAAGCCGAGTTCTTCCGCCGAGCCATAAAGGCGCGCGAGATGGCGTTCGAAGCGCAGAAAGCCCTGGCCGGGCTCCCAGCGCATCGTCTCGATCAGCTCGAAATCGGCGGTGTCCCCGTCGCGAAGCGCGCCTTCAGCAGACACTCCTGATACTCCTCTTGCGCCGTCGAATCGAAGACGACGCCGCCGCCGACATTGTAAACGGCCTCGCCACTGGAAAAGAGCGATATGGTGCGGATCGCCACCGAAAAGCGCATCATGCCGGCAGGCGCGATCCAGCCGATGGCGCCGCAATAGACGTCGCGCGGTGTCTCTTCCAGCTCGTGCAGGATTTCCATGGCGCGGATTTTCGGTGCGCCGGTAATCGAGCCACAGGGAAACAGCGCGCCAAAGATTTGGCGGATGCCGAGATCAGGCAGAAGCTTCGCCCGCACACGGCTCACCATCTGATGGACGGTCGGGTAGCTCTCGATGCGGAACAGTTCCGGCACTTCCAGCGTGCCGATCTCGCTGATCAGGGAGATGTCGTTGCGCAGGAGATCGACGATCATCCGGTTCTCGGCCTGGTTCTTTTCATCGCTGCGCAAGAAGGACTTCAACCGCGCGTCCTCGGCCTTGGTCGCGCCGCGCGGTGCGGTGCCCTTCATCGGATGGGTTTCGATCATGCCTAAGGCATCGATCTCGAAGAACAGCTCGGGCGAACGCGACAAGACGATGGGATCGCCGAGCGAAATCAGTGCGCCATACTTGACCGGCTGGCGTCCTGTCAGTGCGTCGAAGGCAGCAAGCGGATCGCCCGACCATTGGGCACGGACCGGAAAGGTCAGGTTGCCTTGGTAGCAATCGCCCTTGCGGATGTGGTCGTGAAGGCGCGCGAAGCGTTTGGCGTAGTCCTGAGCGGACCAACTGGCCCTGGCGTCGAAGATGGGGCCATTGGTGGCCGGCGCATCGTTGCGCGGCACGGCCTCTTCGGCCGGAGCATCGAAGACACCCAGACAAACCAGTGGCGCGCGCCGGCCTTCAGGCAACAGCGGCACCAGTTTCGGTTCGAGCAGATAGCCCGCTTCGTAAGAGAAATAGCCGGCCAGCCATTTGCCGGCATCGCTCGCCGCCTGCGCGGCCGCCAGCGCCGGCAGAAAATCCTTGGCATCATACGCAATGATGATGTCGGCCGGGTGGTCGAAGACCAACTGACGGCCGCTTTCATCGTTGCGGAAAATGGCAGAGGGCAGGGGCATGGGGCTCGGGTACTGCGGTCGATGACGCCAGAACCGCTCTATATGGGGGCCGGGCGGCGTGCAATCGAGGGAGCGGCGTCGCAGGGCGCAAAGACAGTGGCGAATGCAAAAACAAAGACGGCGCCCGAAAGCGCCGCCTTCTGGTTATTTTGCCGATGACGGATCAGCTGTTGTTGGCGGTCCCGGCGCTCGGGAATTGGCGTGCGAACTCCTTTTCGTCGCCGGCGGCAAGCAGCTTGGCCTGCTCGACCCACTTTTCGCGGGCGATGCGGCCGTCGAAATTCAGCGTGTCCTCGATGCGCTTGACGTCGGCCGCGGTCCAGCCGGCGATCTGCGCGTAGGTCGTGACGCCAAGGCCCTTGAGCAGTTTGTCGTTGACCGGGCCGATACCGATCAGGCGGCGCAGATTATCGGCCTTCCCAGCTGCCGGGGCGGCCTTCTTCGGGACGGCGGCGGGCTTTGAAGCAGCGGCTTTGGGCGCGGCCTTGGCGGCGGCAGGTTTGCTGGCCGCTGGTTTTGCGGCCGCGGATTTGGCCGCAGCTGGTTTGGCCGCGGCGGGTTTGGCGGGGGCCGGTTTCGCGGCCGGGGCGGACTTGGCCTTTGCCGCTGTCGATACCAGCGCCGCCGGCGCCGAACTTGAAGGCTTGGCGGATGGAGCTGATGTTTCACGCAGCCGGCGTTCGAGATCGGCGCGGGTCTTGCCGCAGGCGTCGAGTTCGCCAGTCAGACGATCGGCGTCGGCGCGCAGTCTGTCACGCTCGCTGCGGGTGCGGTCGAGATCGCCGCGCAGGCTGTCAAGTTCGCCGCGCAGCCGGCCCCAGATAAACCAGCCAACCAACACGCCTACAAGGAACGCCAGGACAATGTAAAAGAAGGTCATCGTCTCTCTCCAGTCGGATCCGTCCGCCGCCGTCCCAAGTCATGACCTTGGCAGATCGGATCATCCAATGTGGTTCGGCGGCTCAGGGAACAGCCGGTCTGTCGTCGACTGTCGTAGTTCGGCTTTGCCGCCCATTGCCAACCGTCGCTGTCGCATCCGCCAGGCCGCTGCCATGGGCCGGGATGCTGTCCGGCCTTAAGCCGCGCGCCCGGCTGAGCTTCGGTCGGAAAGCTATCATACGGCTTCGGGAAAGCTAACGGAAAATTTCGCCGGAGAGTTATTCAAGAACAGGTATTTAGAACAAGAACAGCGCTGCCGTCACATGCATTCCGGCTAAACTGTTCTGCGATTCAGCAAAGTCGAGACCGCTGCGGAACCTGTCACTCTGCGCCATCGGTCCAATGGGTGCGCGCATTAACTGTCGAGCGCTTCCAACTCGTCGATCAGGCCGCCGATCACGCCAAGCCCGATCTGCCAGAAGGCGGGGTCGGTGGCGTCGAGGCCGAAGGGGGCGAGAAGCTCCGAGTGATGCTTGGTGCCGCCGGCGCGCAACATCTCGAAATACTTGTCCTGGAAGCCATGCTCGGCGTTCTGGTAGACCGCGTACAGCGAGTTCACCAGGCAGTCGCCAAAGGCATAGGCGTAGACGTAGAAGGGGGAGTGGACGAAGTGCGGGATGTAGGTCCAGAAGACCTCATAGCCCTCGCGCAGCTTGATCGCCGGCCCCAGGCTTTCTGCCTGCACCTCGAGCCAGAACTGGCCGAGCTTGTCGGAGGTCAGTTCGCCGTTCTTGCGCTCTGCATGCACCTTGCGCTCGAACTCGTAGAAGGCGATCTGGCGCACGACCGTGTTGATCATGTCCTCGACCTTCTGGGCGAGCATCGCCTTGCGCTCGCGCTTGTCGGTGGTCTGGTCGAGCAGCGAACGGAAGGTCAGCATCTCGCCGAATACCGAGGCCGTCTCGGCCAACGTCAGCGGCGTCGAAGCCATCAGGGCGCCCTGGCCGCCGGCCAGCACCTGATGCACGCCGTGGCCGAGTTCATGCGCCAGCGTCATCACATCGCGCGGCTTGCCCATGTAGTTGAGCAGCACGTAAGGGTGCGCCGAAGGCACGGTCGGATGGGCGAAGGCGCCGGGCGACTTGCCGGGCCTGACCGGCGCGTCGATCCAGTTGCGGTCGAAGAAGACGCGGGCGATCTCCGCCATATCGGGGGAAAAGCGCTGATAGGCCGACAGCACGGTGTTCCTGGCGTCGTCCCAAGGGATCACGGCCTGCGGCGTCTCGGGCAAGGGGGCGTTGCGGTCCCAGTGGTTCATCACCTCCATGCCGAGCCAGCGCGCCTTCATCGCGTAGTAGCGATGCGACAGGCGCGGATAGGCTTCGCGCACGGCCGACGCCAGCGCATCGACCACGCTGCGCTCGACACGGTTGGCGAGATGGCGTGAATCGGCGATGTCCTCGAAGCCGCGCCAGCGGTCGGAAATCTCCTTGTCCTTGGCCAGCGTGTTGGTGATCAGCGTGAAGGTGCGCAGGCTCTTGCGGAAGGTTGCGGCCAGCGCTTCGGAGGCGCGGCGGCGGACCTCCCCATCGGCGTCCTGGAGGCGGTTCAGCGCCGGCTCCAGCGTCAGTTCCTCGCCGTCTATGTCGAAGCGCAGATCGGTCATCGTCTCGTCGAACAGCCGGTTCCAGGCACCGCGTCCGGTGATCGATTTCTCATGGAACAGCTGCTCGACCCGGTCCTCGAGCTGGTAGGGCTTGTCCATTCTGAGGTCGAGCACCCAGGGGCGGTAATGGGCAAAGCCGGCGTCGGCGGCGAGGGCTGCTTCTAGCGCCTTGTCGTCGATCAGGTTCAGCTCCAGCGCGAAGAACAAAAGATGCGCGCTGGCGTCGGTCATCTTCTCCTGGATGTCGCCATAGAGCTTTGCGCGCTGCGGATCGGCGGTGTTGCCGGCATAGATCAGGCCGGCATAGGAGACGATGCGGCCGATCAGTTCCTCCAGCGCCTCATAGGCTGTCAGCGCCTCGCCAAGCCTGCCGGCGCTGCCGCGCTCGGCCTCCGCAGCCAGCGTGCCCTTCCAGCGGTTCTCGAAGGCGACGGCATCGGCCGCCGCCTTGGCAAGGTCGCGCTTCAGTTCGGGCGCCTCCATGCCGGAATAAAGATCGGCGAGATTCCATTCCGGCAGGTCGCCGAGTTCCGCCGCGCCCTGACCGGACGCTACCGCCGCAAGCTGCCGACCGAGAATCCTGCTCATCAACAATTACCTTCTGGAATCAAGGGGAAAGGACAAGCCGGTCAAATCCTAAGGAATTCATTCACCGGGTTTTTTGAAACCTTGTTTAGAACCCTGTGCCAAGATGATCCATGGGAATTTCCCAGGCGGGCAACTCAAATCAGTCATGACAGGTTCCATTCTTATAGTCGATGACGATCCCGTGCAGCGCCGGCTGCTCGAGGCGGCGGTGACGAAATTCGGCCACAGCGCCATCGTTGCCGATGGCGGCGAGGCCGGTCTGAGCGCGCTTGACGGACCCAATGCGAGGGATATTTCGGCAGTCATCCTCGACCTTGTCATGCCGGGCCTCGACGGCATCGGCGTGCTGAAGGCGATGCGCGAGCGCGGCATCACTGTTCCCGTCATCGTGCAGACTGCGCAGGGCGGCATCGAAACGGTGGTTTCGGCGATGCGCCACGGCGCTTTCGATTTTGTCGTCAAGCCGGCGTCTCCCGACCGGCTGCAGACCGCGGTCGGCAACGCCCTCAAGGTCGAGGCGGTCGAGGACGAGGTCAAGCGCACGTCGCGGCGTCGCGGCGGCCACCTGACCTTCAAGGACATGATCACGCATAGCCCGGCGATGGACCGGGTGATCCGCCTCGGCCAGAAGGCTGCGGCCTCCAACATCCCGATCCTGATCGAGGGCGAATCGGGCGTCGGCAAGGAATTGGTGGCGCGCGCCATCCAGGGCAGCGGCGAACGCCGCACAAAACCGTTCGTCACCGTCAATTGCGGCGCCATCCCCGACAATCTGGTCGAATCGATCCTGTTCGGTCACGAAAAAGGTTCGTTCACCGGCGCCACCGAAAAGCACACCGGCAAGTTCGTCGAGGCGCATTCGGGCACGCTGTTCCTGGATGAGATCGGCGACCTGCCGCTCGACGTGCAGGTCAAGCTGTTGCGCGCCGTGCAGGATGGCGAGGTCGATCCGGTCGGCGGCCGTTCCACCGTCAGGGTCGACATCAGGCTGATCTCGGCCACGCACCGCAACCTTCTGCAGCAGGTCAAGGACGGCAAGTTTCGCGAGGACCTGTTCTACCGGCTCAACGTTTACCCGATCGTCGTGCCGCCGCTGCGCGACCGCCGCGACGACATCCCCTATCTGGTCAAGCATTTCATGGACAAGGTGGCGCCGGCGGGCAATCGCCTGCACGGCATCTCGGATGCCGCACTGGCCATGCTGCAGGCCTATGACTGGCCGGGAAACATCAGGCAACTGGAAAACGCCGTGTTCAGAGCCTCGGTGCTTGCCGAAGGAGATGTGCTGACGACTGACGAATTTCCGCAGATCCGGGCGCAGGTCGACGGCACCGTCAATCTCGACGCCGATGCGTCCTTGTCGGACCCCGGAATGGCCTCGAGCACCGAATTGCAAGGCGATGGCGCGCAGACTGATGACGCCGGTACTGCAGCTGCCGAGCTCGCCCCTCCGGCGAGGCTGCTTCAGCGTTTCGGCACATTGAGGGCGCTGGACGAGCGTGGCAATGTGCGTGCGCTGGCCGATGTCGAACTCGAAATGATCAAGCTCGCCATCGACCACTATAACGGCCAGATGAGCGAGGTCGCACGGCGTCTCGGCATCGGCCGCTCGACGCTCTACCGCAAGCTCAAGGAATACGGCATCGACCCGGAAACCGGCCGCCTCGACCGCCTTGCCTCCTGAACGCCGAATTCCACAGCTTGCCAACGCAAGGCCGGGACCAGCTTGCCATGCCACATCCGGCGCTGCATAAGGGGTTGGGGCGGGAATATGGCTGATGCGACGCCGTTGTTCACGCATTAAGGCCAGCGGTAACAGATCGTGTAGCGCGAAAAGGCTGAATCTTGATCTAAACCAGCAGTTTACCAAGAAATCCTGTGTATTATTTTTGACGGGATATCGCCACGGTGTTACCGCATTTCGGCTTCAATAAGCGATGATTAACCATTAGGATCGATATTCGGATGTAAGAACCACGCATCCGTTTGGACAAATCCGGGGACAAACGGCAGCCTGCAAGGCCTTTTGATTTGAACAAAGTCGAACGACACAGAAACGGGCGGCGCGATCACATGGGCGTCTGGCCGAGATGGCTGGCAGCGGTGATCGTTGCGTTCGCTTTCCTTGCCGCTACTGCTGCCGGCGCCAGCGCTGAAACGCGCTCGCTCAAGCTCTATCACCTCCACACGCACGAAAAGGCCGAGATCGTCTACAAGCGCAATGGCCGCTACGATCCGGCAGGCCTCAGGAAGATCAACATCATCCTGCGCGACTGGCGTCGCAACGAACCGACCAAGATGGATCCGCGCCTGCTCGATCTGGTGTGGGAAGCTTATCGGCAGGCCGGCGCCACCGACTATATCCAGGTCGTTTGCGGCTATCGCTCGCCGTCGACCAATTCGATGCTGCGCAGCCGCAGCCGCGGTGTCGCCAAGGAAAGCCAGCATATGCTGGGCAAGGCGATGGACTTCTACATTCCGGGTGTGCCGCTGAAGAAGCTGCGCAACATCGGCCTGAAGATGCAGGGCGGCGGCGTCGGCTACTATCCGTCGTCGGGTTCGCCCTTCGTCCACATGGACGTCGGCAACGTGCGGCACTGGCCAGGCATCAGCCGCCAGGAACTGGTCAGCCTGTTTCCCAATGGCAAGACGCTGCATGTGCCGAGCGACGGCAGGCCGTTGCCGGGTTATGACCAGGCGCTCGCCTCCTACAAGGCGCGCAAGGGCGCCGGTTCTCCTGCCATCATGATGGCCAGCGCAGGCGGCAGCACCAAGAAATCCGGTGGCTTCCTGTCCGCTTTCTTTGGCGGTGGCGGCGAAGACGAAGCCGACGACAGCGCCGATGTCGCTACCGCCGCGCCGCCGCCGAGAAGCGTGAAGCCGGTGCTGGCTGCCACGAGCAACAACAACAGCAATCTGCCTGGCATCGCGATCGTGTCGCCGCAGAACGCCAAGCGCGCCAACATTCCGCAGCTTGCCGACGACAGCGCTGACGATTCGGAGCCGCAGGACACGCCGGAGACGATCATCGCCGCGCTGCCCGCCAAGGAAGTGCCGCTGCCCGCTTTCGCACCGCGGCCGAAGGCTGATGTCGGCGCGCAACAACCTGAGACCGTGCCGTTCGGCGTGGCCGATGCCACTACCGAACAGACGGTGGCGACGGCGCAGGCGCCGGCCAATGTGCCGTTCGGCACGGCCGATGCGAGCAATGCCGACCAGGGGGCCGATCAAGCTGCCGCTCCGGCGCAGGTCGCGGTCAACGTCCCGTTGCCGACCTGGCGTCCCGACCGCTCTTCGCCGCCGGCTGAGCTTGCGCCGCAGGACAAGGGCGTTCTGCTGGCGCTGGCCGATACGGCTGCCCACAAGCAGACCGCAACCGACGCGTTCTCGGTGCTGCCGTCGCAGCGTCCGGACGAGGTCAAGGCGGTTCTCGAACAGGCCAGCGCCGCCGATACAGCCGGTGCTACCGACGACTATCAGGTTGCGTCGCTCGAGCCTCGCTCGGCGTTCAACGATCCGTCAGGTGTCGATGCCGCATCGCCGCGCGGTGCTATTGCTGCCCGTCACGCCGGTACCGATCCAGCCTCGGTGATCGGCGCCGGCGTCAAGACGACACGCAAGGAAGCCAGGGCTTCGGCCCGCGACCTGAAGCCAGGACCGAAGGCAGTGGTGGTGGCAGCCGAACCGCAGGCGGCGCGCTGGGCGCTGAGCAGCGGCGACAACATCGCCACCGTTTCCAGCCCGACGACAGCGCCGCGCTATGCCTACAACATCGTGCATACGCCGCCGAGCGAGGTCTACACCGCAGGCTTCCAGGCGGACAACCAGATGGCCGATGCCAACCGCTTCACCGGCAATGCCGTGAAATTCCTTTCGGTCGCCCGCTTCCAGACGAAGTAAGAGCTCGACGGGGTAAACATCGAAGCCGCGCTGGGCAACCCGCGCGGCTTTTTGCTGTTGGCGAATCTCCAGCGCTGGCTTCTAGCGTCCCGGAATGCTAACCACCAGCCTGCATCCCGCTTCGTCTAATGGTAGGACAGCGCCCTTTGAAGGCGTGAATCGAGGTTCGAGCCCTTGAGCGGGAACCAAAATCTCAACGCGTAGCAAACCCGGTCGGCGCAGCTGGCGGGTTTTTGTGCCGAGTGCAATTCCGGGAACACTGTGATTTTCCCGGGAAAGCGCGGAGCGCTTCCCTTGGGATTGCGCAAAGACAAAGTAGCGGAGGTTATTTTCCGAGCTTGCTCGCGGTCTGTGCGAGCGCCTCGATCTCATCCCACTTGCCGGCCTTGACCAACTCGTCCGGCGCCACCCACGAGCCGCCGACGCAGATAACGTTGGACAGGCTGAGATAGTCGGCCGCGTTCTTGGCCGAGATGCCGCCGGTCGGGCAGAATCTCACGTCGGCCAGCGGCGAGGCAAAGGCCTTCAGCGAGGCGATGCCGCCGGATTGTTCGGCCGGGAAGAATTTCAGGAACCGCAGGCCGGCCTCGCGGGCAGCCATGATCTCGCCGGGCGTGATGGCGCCGGGCAGCAAGGGAACGTCGCTGTCCTTGGCCGCCGCCAGCAACTCTCGCGTGATGCCGGGGCTGACAATGAATTTCGAGCCAGCGGCCGCTGCCTCGTCGAACTGCTTGGCATCGAGAATTGTGCCGGCGCCGACAATGGCGCCCTCGACCTCACCGGCGACGCGGCGGATCGCTTCCAGCGCATCGGCGGTTCTCAACGTGATCTCGATTGCCGGCAGGCCGCCGGCGGCCAGCGCCCGGGCGAGCGGGACGGCGTCCGCGACATTGGCGATCTTCAGCACCGGAATGACCGGCTGGCCATTGAGCAGCGACAGGAGCGTTTCGGTCTTGCTGAGCATTGGCTTGTCTCTCCCTAGGTGATTTCAACCGATTAGCAGAAGGCCGATTCCGAGTCCACGAAACCCGGCCTGCCGCGATGTCACATGTCGGCCAACGAGCCTGCTGGCGAATACCGACAAGGTGTCTTTAGCTCTGCCTTGAATCCGCTTTGACCACGGTTTAGTGGCTTGGCGATGACCAACCATGAACCCGTGCGCGTCGCTGCGCTCTACAAATTTGCGAGGCTGGGCGACTTCGATGCGCTGCGGGTCTTGCGCGCGCCACTTGCCGCCTTCTGCTGCGGGCGCGGCATCAAGGGCACATTGCTTCTGGCGCAGGAAGGTATCAACGGCACGGTCGCCGGCAGCGAAACCGACATAGCCGACCTGATCGCTTATCTCGAGGCCATCGAGGGTCTTGCCGATCTCGAGGTCAAATACAGCACTGCCGCCGAAATGCCGTTTCATCGCATGAAGGTGCGGCTGAAGCGCGAGATCGTCACCATGGGCGTCGAAGACCTCGACCCGGCGACGGGTGCGGGGACCTATGTCGCGCCGGCCGACTGGAACGCGCTGATCTCGGACCCCGGCACCATCGTCATCGACACTCGCAACGCGTACGAAGTGTCGATCGGCACGTTCGAGGGCGCGGTGGACCCGCGCACGTCAAGCTTTCGCGAATTCCCGGCCTGGGTGGAAAAACACCGCGACCAACTCGACGGCCGCAAGGTCGCGATGTTCTGCACCGGCGGCATCCGCTGCGAAAAGGCGACGGCCTATGTGAAGTCGCTCGGCTTCAAGGATGTGTTCCATCTCAAGGGCGGCATCCTCAGATATCTTGAAGAGGTCCCGGCCGAAGACAGCCTGTGGCAGGGCGAGTGTTTCGTCTTCGACGAGCGGGTCTCGGTGTCGCATGGGTTGACCGAAGGCGAGGCCGAACTCTGCCGCGCCTGCCGGCATCCGCTGACGCCGGAGGACCGGCTGTCGCCGCATTTTTCCACCGGCGTGTCATGCCCGCATTGCTACGAGGCACGCTCGGATGAGGATCGCACCCGCTATGCCGAGCGCCAGCGCCAGGTCGAACTTGCGCAGGCGCAGGGCAGGGGACATATCGGCAGTTAAGTGCCGCCGACGCCCTGACTGGATCACCACACGACAGAATAGCGGTCGATCACCCACAGCCATGTGCCGTCGGCCTGCCGGCGCGCGACCTCTGAGGTTATCGAGCCGTCGGCAAGCCTGGTCGACGTCAACGCGAGGTCGCCGTTAATGGCCGCCGGGCGCTGCTCGCCGCGCTGGAACTTTCGTCCGCTCGCGGCAAAGGCTTCGAACAAAGCGCGGATCGCCTCGTGGCCACGCGTCAATTCGGCTGCTCCGGTGTCGATGACGGCATCGGGTTGGAACAGCGCCACCATGCCGTCAATGTCTCCGGCCCACTGCCGGTCGATCAACAAACGTTCCAGATCCTGCGGATCGCGCGCCGGTTCCCGGCCAGGTTGATCGGTCACGGCAAGGTTCCTCCCTCGGCAATGCCGCGGCGACATTAGCGCAAGCCGAGGCCGGTATCGACACACCGATCACCGATTTGCGGCATTGCCGGCGCCGATAGTAAAGCGCGTCTCCGTCATTGTAATGTCAGTGTGCGGGACCTACCTCTGCAACGTCCAAAACCTGCCCGTTCACGTTTGGCGCGGGCCCTTTTCTGGAGGCACCATGTTCGACCCCAAGAAGCTTCTCGACAATCTGCTCGGCTCGCAAGTTCCCGGCACAACCGGCACCGTTCGCGACAAGGCCGGGCAGGCTGTGCAGATGGCCAAGGACAATCCGCTGGCCGCCGGTGCGCTGGCTGCGGTGCTGCTTGGAACCGGCACGGGACGGCAGGTCACCGGCACGGCCGTGAAGCTCGGCGGACTGGCTGCGATCGGCGGTCTCGCCTACAAGGCCTACCAGAATTACAAGGCCGGCAATGCACCCGAGCAGGCGCCGGCGGCCGGCCAGCCGGAATTGCTGCCGCCGCCCGCCGACACCGGCTTTAATCCTTCACAGGCGCCACAGGGGGAGGACGAGTTCACGCTGACCCTGGTGCGGGCGATGATCTCGGCGGCCAAGGCCGATGGCCATGTCGATGACGCGGAGCGCCAAAAGATCGCCGGCAAGCTCAGTCTGGCCGGCATCGGCACGGAAGCGGAAAAGTTTCTGATGGCGGAGCTGGACAGCCCGCTCGACCTCGATACGCTGGTCGCCGGCGCCAAGACCGATGAGCAGAGGCTCGAGCTCTACACGGCGTCGCGACTGACGATTGACCCCGATACGCGCGCCGAACGCGGCTATCTCGACCTGCTCGCCGGCCGGCTCGGCCTGCCGGATGCGCTCGTCGATCATGTCGAGGCGACGGTGTCGGCGGCCAAGGTGCCGGTTCCGTCAGGCACGGCGCCGAACCCGCGCTGGTAGACAACGCAGCCGCGCGCCTGGGGCAGGGGGGCCGAGGCCGGAAAAATGCGTTAACGTCTCGTTTACCGAGGAAGCGCATGATTTTAGTCAGTCGGATCGGCTTTTCCTCCTCCCAAGCCCGGTTCAGATCAGGGGGCGGTCGCCAATGACCGCCCTTTTTGTTGGACCGATCACATAAAGCGCGTGGCGCTTCATGTTTTTGTCCTGGTGCATGTCGTTCTCTCAGAACCGGGGCCACTTTTGAGCGACATGCATTAGTGTCCGGCTTGCCATGATCGCCCTCATTTGCGATGGGTCGGTGCATTCGGATGCACCCCGATCTGTGCCGGGGATGCGCGGCGCGCAGGAGCAAAATCCATGACAGCCCTCACAGAGAAAACCGCCATCGTCACCGGCGCCGGCACCGGCATCGGCAAGAGCGTCGCCACGGCGCTGCTCAAGGCGGGCTGGAACACGGTGTTTTGCGGCCGCCGCAAAGCGGTGCTCGACGCCGCCATTACCGAAGCCGGGAAAGCGGACGCCAAGGCGCTGGCAGTTGCCTGCGACATCAGCAAGGCCGGCGAAGTCGATGATCTGTTCGAGACGGTGGCCGCAGCCTTCGGCCGCGTCGACCTGCTCTTCAACAATGCCGGCATGAGCTACAAGTCGACGCCGATCGACGAGATACCGGTCGAGGTTTGGAACGATATTGTCGGCGTCAATCTCACCGGATCCTTCCTGTGCGCCCGCGCCGCCTTCGGCGCCATGCGCAAGCAAAAGCCGATGGGCGGCCGCATCATCAACAATGGCTCTGTGTCGGCCTATGCGCCACGGCCGGGCTCGGTGCCCTACACCGCGACCAAGCACGCCATATCGGGGCTGACCAAGACGCTGGCGCTCGACGGCCGGCCCTATGATATCGCCTGCGGCCAGATCGACATAGGCAACGCGCTGACCGATATGGCGCATGCCATGACGGTCGGCGTGCCGCAAGCCAATGGCACCATCGCCGCCGAAGCGGTGATGGACGTCCAGCGCGTCGCCGACGCCGTCGTCCACATGGCCAGCCTGCCGCTCGACGCCAACGTGCTGTTCATGACGGTGATGGCGACCAAGATGCCGTTCGTGGGGCGTGGGTGAACAGCCGAAGGCCTACTTCTTCAAAAACGCCTCGATCCGCTCCAGCGCGTGCAAGATGTTCTCTTCGGAATTGGCGTAGGAAAGCCTGATGTAGCCTTCGCCGAGAATGCCGAAATCGGGGCCGCCGATCAGCGCCACGCCGGCCTCCTCGAGCAGTGCCGAGGCGAGCTTCTTGGCCTTCCAGCCGGTCTTCGAAACATTCGGGAAGGCATAGAATGCGCCTTTCGGCGTAATGCAGGAGACGCCGGGCAGCGCGTTCAGCCCCTCGACCACGATCTTCCTGCGGTTGTCGAAGGCGCGCATCATCTTGTCGACATCGTCCTGCGGGCCGTCGATGGCGGCGATGCCGGCGAACTGGCTCGGCGCGTTGACGCAGGACCAGCAATTGACCGCCAGCTTGCGGACCTTGTCGTAGAGATGCCCGCCCTTGTCGCCATTCGGCCAGATCGACCAGCCCATGCGCCAGCCGGTCATCGCCCATGTCTTCGACCAGCCGTTGAGCACGATCAGCCGGTCGCGAATTTCCGGAAAATTGAGCAGCGAAAAATGCGTCTCGCCGTCATAGGTCATGACGTCGTAGATTTCGTCGGAGAGGATAGCGACCTGCGGATGCGCTTGCAGCCCCTCCACCAACTTCTCGATCTCGGCGCGCGGCGTGACGCCGCCGGTCGGGTTGGCCGGTGAGTTGAGGATTAGCAGTCTGGTCTTCGACGTGATCAGCGCCAGCGTCTCTTCTGCCGAGAAGGCAAAGCCGTTCTCCTCGCGGATCGGCACCGGAATGGGCGCGGCGCCGGTGAACTCGATCATCGAGCGGTAGATCGGAAAGCCTGGGTCTGGATAGAGGATCTCGGCGCCGGGTTCGCCGAACATCAAGATGGCCGCGAACATGGTCGGCTTGCCGCCGGGCAGGATCATTACATTCTCGGGCGAGACTTCGACGCCGGTAGTGGTCAGCGTGCGCCGCACCACCGCTTCGCGCGTCGCCAGCAGGCCATTGGCCGGGGTGTAGCCATGGTGGCCGTCGCGCAGCGCCTTGATCGCGGCCTCGACAATGTGCTGCGGCGTTTTGAAGTCGGGCTGGCCGATGCCGAGATTGACGATGTCGCGGCCCTGTTGAGCCAGTGCAGTGGCGCGCGCCAGCACGGCAAAGGCGTTTTCCTCGCCGAGGCGGTCGAAGGCCGAAATCGTGTGGAGCATTTTTCCCGTCCGTGTGGTTCTTGCTGTTAGGTCGCGTTTTTGTGAGCGTCTGCTCACAAAAGTCAAACGGATTGGAGTTTTGCGTGTCGGAAAATCTCAAAGATTGGCAAGCGCGTCCGCGGCCCGAGCGCAAGCCCATTGACGGCCGCTATGTCCGGCTCGAACCGCTGAGCGCCGAAAAGCACGGCGATGGGTTGTACGAGGCGTCGTCCGTGCCCGACATCGATGGACGCTTTGCCTGGCTGCCCGACTACCCGCCGCAAACCCGCGCCGATTTCCAGCCATGGCTGGACAAGGTCGAGGCGAGCGAGGATCCGCTGTTCTTCACCGTCATCGACAAGGCCAGCGGCAAGGTCGCCGGGCGACAGACGCTGATGCGCATCGATCCCACCTATGGCGTCATCGAGATCGGCAACATCTATTGGGGGCCGCTGATCTCGCGCAAGCCGGCAGCGACCGAGGCGCAGTTCCTGTTCATGAAGTATATTTTCGACGGGCTCGGCTATCGCCGCTACGAGTGGAAATGCAACAACCGCAACGAGCCGTCAAAGCGCGCGGCGGAACGGTTCGGCTTCAAGTTCGAGGGCATTTTCCGCCAGCATCTTGTGGTCAAGGGTGAAAACCGCGATACCGCATGGTACTCGATCATCGACAAGGAATGGCCGGCGCTGCGCAAAGCCTATGAGGCATGGCTCGATCCCGCCAATTTCGATGGCGAAGGCCGGCAGAAGCGGCGGCTCGAGGATTTCCGCGCCGAGTTCGGCGCGTAACAGGAGTTTTTTCCGATGGCGCACAGCCATGATCATGGTTCGCATGCTGGGCATGGCGCCGGCCACGTGCATGGCTCGACCGACAAGAAGCGTGTGCTGATCGCAGCCTGCCTGACCGCCGGCTTCATGGTGGCCGAAGTGCTTGGCGGCCTTTTGACGGGATCACTGGCGCTGCTGGCCGACGCCGGCCACATGCTCGCCGACTCGATCGCGCTTGGCCTTGCCTGGTACGCCTTCCATCTTGGCGGGCGGCCGGCGACGGTGCGCCTCACCTACGGCTTCGGCCGAGTCAAGACGCTGGTTGCCTACACCAACGGCATTGCCATCTTCGCGATTGCGCTGTGGATCGTCTACGAAGCCTGGGGCCGGCTGATGACGCCGGCGCCGGTGCTGGGCGGGCCGATGCTGGTGGTGGCGATCGCCGGCCTTCTGGTAAACTTCGCCTCGTTCTTCGTGCTGCATGGCGGCGACCGCGACAGCCTCAACATGCGCGGCGCCATCCTGCATGTGCTGGGCGACCTGCTCGGTTCGGCGGCGGCGATCGTGGCGGCGCTGGTCATCCTGGCCACCGGCTGGACGCCGATCGACCCGATTCTGTCGGTGCTGGTCTCGGTGCTGATCCTGTCCACCGCATGGTCATTGATGCGCGAAGCCGCCCACGTCCTTCTCGAAGGCGTACCGGCAAGCCTCGACCGCGACATCATCGCCAAGGACATTGCCGGCACCGTCAAGGGCGTGCGCGAGGTGCACCATATGCATGTCTGGTCGCTGGACGGCTCCAGCAACATGGCGACGCTGCATGCCTGCCTCAACGATGGCGTCGATCCGCACCAGGCGGTCAGCGCCATCAAGAAGCGGCTCGCCGCCGAACACGGCATCAGCCACGCGACGGTCGAACCGGAATTCGGCCAGTGCGCCGACAGCCATGACGAGCACGATCATGACCACGACCATGGTGCGCCACCGCATCACGGCCATTATCACTGACAGGGAATTTCATGGCATTGGCATCCGAGTTGACGAGTTCCCGCTGTGGCGGGACGGCATGATGGATCGCGACACGCGAAACGCGCTGATTGCCGCAGCCTGGATCATGCTGCTGTTCGGCATCGCGGCGTTCTATCTGCCGACCGTGATGCTGGCCGTCGGCAATGTCTCGACCGTGCTTGCCGGCATCGTCGGCATCGCCTTCGTGCTGGCATTCTTTCTGGTGTTCTGGTTGCGGGGTCGCAGCCAGAACAAGGGCAAATAAGAGGCTTTGAAATGCGCATCCTGATTACTGGCGCCGCCGGCATGGTCGGCCGCAAACTTGTCGACCGGCTGGCCAAGGACGGCACGCTCAACGGCCGCAAGATCACCGGGCTCGACCTGCACGACATCGTGCCGCCGCAGGCGCCGGCGATGGACGGCGTCAGCATCGCCACGCATACGGGCGACCTTGCCGACGCCGGTGCTGCCGAGAGCCTGGTCGCCTCACGCCCCGACGTCATGTTCCATCTCGCCGGCATCGTGTCGGGCGAGGCGGAGGCGAATTTCGATCTCGGCTACCGCGTCAATCTCGACGGCACACGGGCTCTGTTCGATGCGGTCCGGCTGGCGGGCTTTTCGCCGCGTCTGGTCTTCACCTCGTCGATCGCGGTGTTCGGCGCGCCGTTCCCCGATGTCATCCCGGACGACTTCCATCCGACGCCGCTGACCTCCTACGGCACGCAGAAGCAGATGAGCGAAGCGCTGCTGGCCGACTATTCCAGGCGCGGCTTCTTCGACGGCATCGGCATAAGGCTGCCGACCATCTGCGTGCGGCCCGGCAAGCCGAACAAGGCGGCGTCAGGTTTCTTCTCCGGCATCATCCGCGAGCCGCTGAGCGGCCACGAGGCGATCCTGCCGGTGCCGCGCTCGGTGCTGCACACCCATGCCAGCCCGCGCTCTGCGGTCGGTTTCCTGATCCATGCCGCCGGGCTCGACGGTGCCGCTGTCGGGCCGCGCCGCAACCTTACAATGCCCGGCGTTGCCGTCACCGTCGGCGAGCAGATCGAGGCGGTGGAGCGCACTGCAGGCGCCGAGGTGGCGAGCCTGATCCGTGAGGAGCCCGACGAAACGATCTGGGCGATCGTCAAGGGTTGGCCGACGCGCTTCGAGGCGCGCCGTGCAAGGGACCTCGGCTTCAGCGCCGAAAACAGTTTCGATGAAATCATCCGCGCTCATATCGAGGATGAGCTGGGCGGAATGATCGCGGGTCAGGCCTGACCCGCCGAGGTCACACAGCTCCGGACAGGCTCGCCGACAACAGCAACAGCCCGAACAGGAAGACGAAGGCGGCGCCGCCGATTTCGACGACTGTGTGGATGCGGTTGCCCATGCGGCCGTCGCCGGCGAAATAGACCGCCCAGTTCTTGGCGGTGACTGCGATCGTTGCCAGCGCCGAGACTGTGATGGCGGTTCCAATCGACATCGCCAGCACCGACAGCAGGCCGCCGAGCCACAGGCCGTTGAGCAAAGCGAAGCTCAGCACAATCAGCGCGCCGGAGCAGGGGCGGATGCCGACGGCGGCTACAGCCGACCAGGCCGTGCGCCAGTCGAAGCGGTCGCCCGACAGCAGCGCCGGATCGGGCGCATGTGAGTGGCCGCACGTATCACAGACCTCGCCGGCTGGGTGATCGTGAGCGGCGTGATCGTGATGAGCGTGGTCGTGATGGGAATGATCGTGTGTGTCGTGGTCGTGCGCAGCGTGATCGTGATGATCATGCGAATGGTCGTGATGCACATGCAAGGCATGCGAATGCGCATGCGCCGCGTGGCTGTGAGCGGCATGCGAATGGCCGCCATGGGAATGACCGGCGTGGGCTGCCGACAGGCTGTAGGCGGGCGCCCTGCCGAACCAGCGCTGGACCGTGGGCCCAAGCTTGCGCCACAGCAGCCAGGCGCCGAACAAAGTGACGAAGACATAGCTCATGATCTCCATGAACCAGGCTGCGTCGGTCATCGAGATCGCGGTGCCGCGCAGGACGAAATAGGCAAGCAGCATCACCAGGATCGCGGTCAGGCCCTGCAGCAGCGCCGAGACGAAGGACAGCAGGATACCGCGCCTGAGCGCCACTTCATTGGCCACCATGTAGGACGAGATCACCGCCTTGCCGTGGCCGGGGCCGGCGGCGTGGAAAATGCCGTAGGCGAAGGACAGGCCGATCAGCAGCCACATCTTGCTGCCGTCCTCGCGCATTGCTTTCATCGCCGTGGCCAATGCGCGGTAGAATTCCTGCTGGCGCAGATTGATCCACATCAGGATGTGGGCGAACGGGCCGGTGGTGGGCGCCATGCCGTCATTGACACCGATGCCGAGTGAGCTCTGGGCATGGGCCTGCCCGAGAAAGTGCGTCATCAGCAGGGCAGCGGCCACAAGGCCGAATGCCAAACGCAGGGACGGTTTCATCACCGGATCTATCCTTCTGGCGGGCAATTCAGTTCGAGCTTGGTGGCGAAGATCTTGCTCATGTCGGTGCCTGTCGGGTCGTTGAAGAACGCGTCCGTCAGGGTCTTCTGGTTTTCCTTGATCGCCTCGTCTGGATCAGGCCGGATGACGCTCTTGGTGCAGTTCGAGGGCAGGCCTTCCACCGTGATGTTGCTATCCTCGGTGAAGTCGATCGCTGTGTAGAAGGTTGGATCGTAGACGCCGAAATCGATCTTGCCGGCGAGCTTGATCGGCACCTTGGGTTCGGATTCGAACAGGATGATCAACTGGTCGTTGTCAAAATTGGCCATCAGATGCGGTGGCGGCGTCATAGGCACGTCCTTGCCGTCGACGGTGACGAGCTGGAAATAGTTGAATTCGGCCAGCGAGGCATGAACTGTGTCGGCGACATCCTTCAGCTCCTTGTCGTCAAGCTTCAGGTCGGAGTTCTTGTCGAACTCCATCATCACCGTACTCGAAAACAGATCATCGAAACGCCAGAGGTGACGCAGCGCTTTCACACTTTGGTGATCCGGAGAGAGGATCACGTCGAGGCGGGCCTCGGCGAAGACATGAGGATGCGCGCCAGCCGCTCCGACGGCGGCAAAAGGCGCCGCCAAGGCCGAAGCCAGCATGATTGCGTGCCGTTTCAGATGCATTCTCGGTCGCTGTTCCATCGGCCTCGGAGAGATTTCGAGAGGTTACCAGAAACGGGGCGAAATTGGGACCGCGGCACGGCAAGACCGGGTCAGGCGCTCTCGCGGTTCTTGAACCACTGCACCAGAAAATCGACGAAGACACGGACCTTGGCCGGCAGATAGCGGCGGTGCGGGTAGACGGCGAAAATGCCGCTGCCCGACTGGATGCGGTCGTCAAGCAAGGACACCAGCAGCCCGGATGCGAGGTCGGGTGCGGCGATGAAATCCGGCAGGATGGTGAAGCCCAGACCGGACACGGCGGCGGCTCGCGCGGCCATCGGGCTGTTGACCTCGATCGGACCCGATACGTTGACACTGACAGACTCCTCGCCATCGCCCCTGAAGCGCCAGTTGGCGAGCGAGCGGCCATTGGTGTCGACGATGCAGGGCAAGTTGGCGAGATCCTGCGGGCGCGTCGGCTTGCCGTGCTTGGCGATCAGCTCCGGCGAGGCGCAAAGCTTGATCGAAAACGGCCCCAGGCGGCGGGCGATCAGCGATGAGTTCTCCAGGCGCGAGATGCGCACGGCAAGATCGAAACCTTCCTCGACCAGATCGACAAAACGGTCGTCGAGATGGATGTCGAGCACGATGTCGGGATGCTGCTTGGCGAAGTCGATCAGCGACTGGCCGATCGGTGCATCGGCAAAGGTGCGCGCCGCCGACAGCTTGATCCTGCCGCGCACGTCACCGGAGGATTCGCGCACGGCGTCGGCTAGGCTGTCGACCTCGCGCACGATTTCCGAAGCGCGGCTGTAATAGGTATGGCCGGCCTCAGTCAACGAGAACTGCCGCGTGGTGCGGTTGAGCAGCAGCGCGCCGAGTTCGTCCTCGAGTTCGCGCACATATTTCGACAGCAGCGCCTTGGAGCGACCGATCTTGCGCGCGGCCGCCGAAAAGCCTTCGGCCTCGACGACGTCGATGAAGGCGCGCATGCGGGTCAGTGTATCCATCATCAGGCCTTTCGTGCCGCATCGAGAATTCGCCGGCCGAGCCGTATCAGGGCAATGTCGCTGCCGGGAGGGCCGAGCAGCGAGAGGCCGAAAGGGGCACCGTCAACCGAGCCCAGCGGCAGGGTGATTTGCGGAAAGCCTGACAGACCCGAAAGGCACAAAAGATGCAAGGCCCTTTCGCGGTAGGCCTGGAGCTGCTGCGGCTCGCTTTTGACCAGAGGTGCGGGGCCTGGAACGGTGGGCAGGACAAGAAACCCGTCCTGGCCGAGCAGCGCGGCTAGCTCGGAGCGGAACGTCAGGCGGCGCACCGCCTCGGCGCGCGCGGTCTTTTCGTCGATCGTGCGGCCAAAACCAAAGCGCTCCTCGACGCCCGGCCCGAGATCGCGCTCGCCAGAAATGATCCAGGCGCCATGCTGCTGCCAGGCCTCGGCGGCCTGGAGGCGGCGAAAGCACCAGTAGAGCTCGTCGGGGAAGGAGGCGAAGCTGTACTCTTCCGGCGCCGGCTCACCGATAAGACTGGCGGCCAGCGCTCTCATCCTGGCATATTCGGCTGCCTCGGCGGGGCCGGCCACGAAAGCGTCCAGCCAGCGGATCGAAAGCGGCCGGGTGAGCGGATATGGATGCGGGTCGCGGCCGAGCAGCAATTTGCCGATCGTCTCATAGGTCTCGATGTCGTCGGCGAACCAGCCGAATGTGTCGAAGCTCGGCGCCAGCTTCATCGTGCCTTCGAGCGAAATGCGGCCATGCGTGGTGCGCAGCCCGATCAATCCGCAAAAGCTCGCCGGGGCGCGGATCGAGCCGCCGGTGTCCGACCCGGTAGCGATATCGGCAAGCTTGCCGGCCACCGCCGCCGCCGAGCCTGACGAGGAACCGCCGGTGACGCGATCGGGAGCGGCCGGGTTCACCGGAAACGGAAAATGCGCGTTCTGGCCCATCAGCGAGAAAGCGAACTCGTCGGTCTGCGTCTTGCCGATGAAGCGCGCGCCGGCGTCGAGAATCATCTGCACGGCCGGTGCCGTGCTGGACGCGGCATGCGCCTCGTCGAACTTCACCAGATTGCCGCAACCGGTGCGGTAGCCGGCGACGTCGTAAATGTCCTTTACCGCCAGCCTGAGCCCGGCCAGCGGCCCCAGTTCCGCATTGGCGACCGGCATGCGGCGCAGGTCAAGAAAGGCGTTGAGCGGGCCGTGCGTGCCTGGCATCGTTCGATATCCGTATACAGTAGGCCCAGCATTGTTCGATGCCGGAAATTTTACAACCTGGGATACGATTTTTATTGATTGTGAAATCTTTCGATCTTATATCGCGCTTGCCCAAAGTCGCACGTGCCTGTGGGTGTCCGCCGATCCTCGAATGGTGAGGGAAATCGGTAAGGTAACTGGAGCTAACCCCTCCAGTCGGTCTAGCGGCCAACCGCCAGCCCGAGGACACCTTGAAGCAACGACGGTGCGGGCCTTTCTGGTGTTCTGCCGGTCGTCCAAAGACCGGGGTTACTGAAGAGGCACACCTTCATTGCCGGCAGTGCGGACGGGTCTCCCATCCAAGCCAAGGCAGACAAAGCGAACCGAGGCCGGGCAAGGCCAAGGTTCACCGCCGCGAGACGGCGTTTCATGGTTCCGGGGTCTCCACCGGCTGGTTCCATGAATTTCCGTCCCGCCTTTGTTTGACCGCGCGTCGCGAGGCCGAGAGCCCGCGTCCGCAGCCTTATTGCGCGCCGCAAGGCGTTAATGGAGAGACCCCGATGGCCACTCAGCGCATCCTCGACTTCCTCGCCACCCGACGTCCGTCCGGCCCCTGCCTCGTCGTCGACCTCGATGTCGTGCGCGACAATTTTCGCGCCTTCGAAAAGGCGCTGCCCGATTCCCGGATCTACTATGCGGTGAAAGCAAATCCGGCGCCGGAAATCCTGCGCCTGCTTGCTGCGATGGGCTCATCCTTCGACACCGCTTCCGTTGCCGAGGTCGAGATGGCGATGGACGCCGGTGCGCCGGCGGACCGTATCTCCTTCGGCAACACCATCAAGAAGGAGCGTGACATTGCACGCGCCTACCAGCTCGGCATTCGGCTGTTTGCCGTCGATTGCGTCGAGGAAGTCGACAAGATCGCCCGCGTCGCTCCCGGCGCCCGCGTGTTCTGCCGCGTGCTGACCGACGGCGAAGGCGCCGAGTGGCCGCTGTCGCGCAAGTTCGGCTGCGTGCCGGCGATGGCCGTCGACGTGCTGCGCCATGCCAGGACGCTCGGCCTCGACGCCTATGGCGTGTCGTTCCATGTCGGCTCGCAGCAGACCGACCTGGCGGCGTGGGACCGTGCGCTGGCCGACGCCAAGAAGGTGTTCGCCACGCTCGCCGATGAAGGCATCGTCCTCAAGATGGTCAATATGGGCGGCGGTTTCCCAACGCGCTACCTCAGGGACGTGCCGGCGGCCCAGGCTTACGGCCAGGCGATCTTTTCGGCGCTGCGCAAGCATTTCGGCAATGCCATCCCGGAGACCATCATCGAGCCGGGCCGCGGCATGGTCGGCAATGCCGGCGTCATCAAGTCGGAAGTCGTGCTGATCTCCAAGAAGGCCGAAAACGACAATGTGCGCTGGGTGTTCCTCGACATCGGCAAGTTCGGCGGTCTGGCCGAGACGATGGACGAGGCGATCCGCTATCCGATCGTCACCCGCCATGACGGCTCGGAGACAGCACCTTGCGTGCTCGCCGGCCCGACCTGCGATTCGGCCGATGTGATGTACGAGAAGACGCCGTATCCGCTGCCTCTGTCGCTGACCATCGGCGACGATGTGCTGATCGAAGGCACCGGCGCCTACACGACCACCTACTCGGCGGTCGCCTTCAACGGCTTCGAGCCTCTCCGATCCTACGTGATCTGACGGCTTCGGCCTTCAGATCACCTCAGACGGACGTTTGCGTCCGCTCGGGTTCGCCTGTGGAACAAGCTCCGCTCGTGAAGGATCGCGGAAATGGACATTGTAAATTACATTGACGGCATTGGATTCTCCCCCTCGAGGGGGGAGATTGCCGGCGCCATTCCCATCGTCGCCGAAACTGCGGCAGACATTGCATCGCGTGAAGCGTTGCTCGATCGCGCCATGGGGCCGATGCGGCGCAAGAAATCGTCGGAGAAGCTGCGGCGTGGCCGCCGGCCTTCCGAAGGTCTCGCTTTTGTCGTGCGGGATGCCGCCGGCGCGGTTGCCGGCACGGTGCGGCTGTGGGACGTACGTCTGGGCGAGGGCGGCCCGGGAGCACTTCTGCTCGGACCGCTCGCCGTCGATCCGGCGCTGAAGAACGCCGGCATCGGCTCGGCGCTGATGCGCCATGCTTTGGCCGAGGCCGCGCGTCTCGGCCATGCCGCGGTGCTGCTGGTCGGCGATGCGCCTTACTATGGCCGCTTCGGCTTCTCGGCGGAGAAGACCGGCGCGCTCGCCATGCCTGGTCCGTACGAGCGGCACCGCCTGCTGGCGCTGGAACTGATCGATGGTGCGCTCGACGGCGCGCGTGGCACGCTGAGGGCTGCAGGTCGCAAGCTCAAGGCACAGAGGCTGTCGCTGGCCGCCTGATTGTCCAAAAACAAACGCCGCCGGTCCTTTGCATTTCAGCGAGGGCGGCGTTTTGTTTTTGCGAAGGGCTCAGCCGATCAGTTGGCTGAGCGCCATGGCGACCGACATATCGCCTTCGACCTTTATCTTGCCGGACATGAACGCCATGGTCGGGTTGAGGTCGCCGGCGATCAGCGAATCCAGATCGTCGAGCGACAGCTTTATGGTGCAGTCGGTCGGCGCGTCGGTGGTCGAGACGGTTGCGCCGTCGATGACGATGACGCCGTTGCTGCCGGTATCGAACTTCACGGAATGTTCGAACCCGGCGCTCGCCACGCGCGACCTCATCTTCTCGGCAATGTCCTGAACGCTCATGACTGTTCTCCTGGTCTCGTTGCGTTTTGCCGCGCTTCAGTGACCGGCCTCCGCCGAAGTCACTGTCTCGCGCGTACCGCGATCCGGGTCGCTTGGCGCATATAGCTTCGAGTTGACGTAAACGTCAACGCGCGATGCGTCATCTCGTTTCAGTCGGAAGGAATGCGGCAGAGAACATTCGCCGTGCGACGAAGGTTAGTGTTCAGCACCGGGCTTCGCCGCCTCGGCCTGGGCCGATTCCGCCGGGGCCGGTTCGGTCGGCGTGGCCGGATCCTTGCGGCGGCGCATGGCGTTGTCGCGGATTTCGTCCTTGGTCAGGAAGTTGACCTGGTCGATCAGCACTTCATGCACCAGGTCGGCGCCGACGCGAGCGTTGACGGTGTCGCGTATGGCCTTGCGGAAGGCATCGAGATCGATGGTTTCCTTCTTGGTGAAGTCGATCTGAGGATTGGAGTAGAGATAGGAATACACCTGATCGGTCATCAGCGCTTCGGCCGGGATCGACATCTTCTTTATCTCGGCCGGCTCGACCGTGTAGACGAGCTTGGTGAGGAAATAGCCGTCGATCTTGGAATCGCGGATCAGCGGCACCGAGATGATGTCGGTCTTGACGTAGTCGAGGCCACCCAGCATCGGTTTCGGCGTCTCGCCGACGCCGCGCTCACCGGCCGCCTGGAACGAATAGAACACCGCGCCAAGCGTGGCGGCGCAGATCCAGATCGCGGCGGCGATGAATTTGATCACCGGTTGTTCCCGCCTGTTGCCGAGATCATCAGCTCGCCCAACCGAATTCGCCGGCCGAGTATGTGCCGTCGGCTTCGGCGCGCTGAATGGCGTTCTTCAACAGCGTGGCGACTTCGTTGACCGCGTTGAGGTGGGCGAGGATTGCAGCCTCGTTTTTCGCGAGCTTCTGGCGCAGCCGCGCCAGACTGTCGCGATGCTGTTCCAGGAATTCGATCTCGTTGGCGCCCTTCATGGCGCGGGTCAGCTCATAGAGGTAGCGGCTCTTGCGGGCGTTGGAGGCCTTGAGGTCATAGCTGGTGTCGTTCTTCAAACCGGCCGTCTCTTCCTCGACCGCTTCCTCGATGCGGCCGATGATGGCGGCAAGGTTGCCCGGCCGTGCAAACGGGATCGGCGCTTCGGACGTACGCGCCGGCAGGTTGGAAGAGTATTTTGAAAAATCGGCCATTGAAAATCCTGGTCTAGATCTTGATTTCGGTTTTGATGGTCGTCTCGTCGCCGGTCATCGACCGTGCGGCCTTGCGCTGCAATTCCTCGACCAGCGAGGTGGACAGCCGGGTCTGCTGGTCGATCTCGGTCTTGTGCGGCCCGGTTGACACCGGGCCGATCGGCACGGTGCGCTTGCCGTCCTTGTAGTGGTCGGCGAGCAGCGATTTGGCGATGCCGATCCCTCCGCGCTCGGCCATGACGTCGGCGACACGCTCGGCAAGCTGCGATTTCCACATGTCGCCGGCCAGCCCCTTGCCGTAGACGCCCTCTGTGTCCTTGGGCAGCATGTTCTGGATGAAGGTCTGCAAGACCATCGCCTCGAACTTCTTGAACTTGCTGGCGGGATCGGCATTTGCGGCGGCCTTGTCGGCGGTGGCGCGCGACAGGATCGAGCCGGCATCGACCGAAGCAGCCATGTCGACAGAAAAATTACCGCCAACGCCGTTGGCCCGCTTGGCCAGCGCGGCACGGGCAGCCTCGATATCCGCCGGGTCGACGGCTCGGGCAACATCGAGAACGATGTCGCTGGGTGGAGAAATCGCCAAGAAAGTCCGCCTCTTTGCCGGGTTTCCTGAGCGACCATGCCGCAGCAAGCTTGTGGCAGGCTTGCCGGCTCGAAATCCTTCGCCGGATGCTAGGCCATTGCTATCAGCAGCGGCAACTCCGGCTGGGTCGATGCGATCTGGTCGTTTGCGGTGGGCGCTGCCGGCGTCGCCATGGTCAGATCGTAGGTGGCGTAGGCGCAGAGGCCGAACACGGCGCCGTACACCCAACACAGCCCGCCGCACGGAACGAAACCGAACGCCGTCCGCAGGTGACCCGGCTCTAACTTCCGATTATTCCTGCCCTCGCCTCTGCGCGATCAGATCGAGCCGGTCGCGGTCGGAGCGTTCGCGTTCGTCCTGTCGGCGCACGTCCTTGTAGGCGCGCTCGACCATGTTGGTGCGCGCCGTCGCAGTGGCGATGAGCGTGACCTCCTGCCTGGCGCCTTCCAGGCTCGCTTCCTGCCGGACCAGCGCATTGGCGATGCGGCGATGGTAGAGGTCAGGGAACAGCACCGCCATCGACTGGTCGGCGTCGAAATGCTGGACAAGTTCCCTGGCCTCGGTTTCGGCGGTTGCCGCTGCCGCCAGGAAGGCCGCATGGCGCGTCTCGTGCAGGGCCTTCAACTGCTCCTGCACCTTGACCAGTTTCTTCAGCCGTTCCTTGCGCGTGCTCATCTCACCTCGCCAGCGTCAGGTCGACAAAGCCGTCGACGAACAGCGACAGCATGGTGCCGATGGCGAAGTAGAAGATGATCATGCCGCCGGCGATGACGAAAGGCAGCGAGATAAAATAGACCGGGATCTGCGGCGTCAGCTTGTTGACGAAGCCGATCGTCAAATTGACGAGAATGGCATAGGCGATGAACGGGCTGCCGAGCCGGATGACCAGGAAGAAGGCGTCCGACACCGTGTCGGTGAGATCGACCAGGGCGGCCTGGGGATTGAAGAAGACGTTGACCGGCGCCACCGTGTAGGAGGCGACCAGAGCGCGGATGATCTCGTGGTCGAAATCGAAGACGAAGAGCAGCAGCAACGCTGAAAACGAGATGATGGCGGCGAGAGCCGCCTGCGGTTCTGGCTCCTCGATGGCGGGGCCGCCGGTGCCGCCATAGCCGATCAGCATGGCGATGGCCGAACCCATGAAGCGCAGAGCCTCCATGTAGAGCCTCGTCATCGCGCCGATCAGCCCGCCGACCAAAAGTTCGGAGATGATCATCGGCGCCAGCACCTGCGGACGCGCATCGACGAAGGGAAAGATCTTGTCCCACAGGAAGGCGAGCAGGCCACCGGTGGCGGCGATCGACACGAACAGCCGGACCTGGACCGGCACGCGGGCGCTGGACAGGCCCGGCATCAGCATGAAGCAGGCGCCGATGCGACAGAAGGCGAGGAAGGCGGCGATGACGACGCCTTGCGACAGTATGTTCACGAGATCGTCCCGAGCACCTTGATCTCGACGCCCTTGGCGATTTCGACATGGGAGAGAACGGGAAGCGTCGTGAACAGGCGCTCGATGATCATGCGCACATAGGGGCGAGCATCGGGCGCGGTGACGAGGACAAAACGCTCGCCGGCCTCGAGATGCTTGCGGATCGCCTTGGTCGCGTCCTGGCCGAATTCCTCCAGCTGGCGCGGGTCGATGTCGAATTCGCGCACCTCGCCCTTGGCGTCGCGCTTGAGGCTCTGGTGGAAGGCGAGGTCCCAGCGGTTGCCGAGGCGCAGCACCTTGAGCATGCCGCCCTCGGAGAGATCGCCGCAGATCTGCTGGGCCATGCGGATGCGGACATGCTCGACGATCTGCTCGGTGCGGCGCACATGCGGCGCGATCTCGGCGATAGCCTCGATGATCAAATGCAGGTTGCGGATCGATACGCGTTCGGCCAGCAGCAATTTCAGCACCGCCTGCAGGCCGGGATAGGAGATGTGCGAGGTGCAGATCTCGTCGGCGAGCTTGCGGTATTCCGGATCCTGGCGCTCGAGCAGCGCCTTCATGTCCTTGTAGGACAGAAGCTGCGGCAGGTTGTTGCGGATCACCTCGGACAAATGGGTGAGCAGCACCGACATGTTGTCGGCAAAGGTATAGTTCTCACGCTTCAGATCCTCGGCGAAGGTTTCGAGCACCGAGAAGGCGCGCATGCCGAAGGCCGGCTCGCGGATTTCCTCGCCGGGAACGTCGGGCAAATCCCGGTTCCCCAGCAGCACCATGATCTCGCCGACGCGCATCTGGTATTCGGCGACGACGGTGCCGTGGACCTTGATCTGATAGCTTTTCGGCGGGATGCCGAAATCGTCGGCGACGCGCACTTCCGGCACGACGAAGCCGTATTGCGTGGCAAATTTCTTGCGCATCTTGGCCATGCGGAACACCAGTTCCTGATGCGACACCAGCAGCCGCGTCGACAGCTGCTTGCCGATCAGAAGCTCGATCTCGGCGGTGGTCAGCGAAGCCTTGACCGAGTTCTTCTCTTCCTCGACCTTGTTCGCCTTCTCCAGATCCTTGATCGCTTCGGCGGCGGCAGCCTCGCGGTTGGCGCGCATCGGGATGACGTAGCCAAGACCGGCCATGCCTGCAGCCAGCGTGAAGAACGGGAAGAACGGCAGGCCGGGCATCAGGCCGAGCAGGACGAGCAGCGAGGCCGCGACATAGAGCGCGCGCGGATGCGCGCCGAGCTGGCCGAACACCGCCTGGTTGGTCGAGCCGCGCGTGCCGCCCTTGGACACCAGCAGGCCGGCGGCGAGCGAAACGATAAGCGCCGGGATCTGGGTGACCAGGCCGTCGCCGACCGACAGCTTGATGAAGACATCGGCGGCTTCGCCCATGCCCATGCCGTGCCTGATGTAGCCGATGGCGATGCCGCCGACGATGTTGATGGCGGTGATGATGAGGCCGGCAATGGCATCGCCGCGCACGAATTTCGAGGCGCCGTCCATCGAGCCGAAGAAGGACGATTCTTCCTCGAGTTCTCTGCGGCGCAGTTGCGCTGTCTTGTCGTCGATCATGCCGGCGGACAGGTCGGCGTCGATCGACATCTGCTTGCCGGGGATAGCGTCGAGGGTAAAGCGGGCGCCGACTTCGGCAATACGGGTGGCGCCCTTGGTGATGACGATGAAGTTGACTACGATCAGGATCATGAAGACGATCAGGCCGATGACGAAATCGCTGGCCATCACCAGTTTGGAGAAGCCGGCGATGACATAGCCGGCGGCGTGCGTGCCCTCATTGCCATGCGACAGGATCATGCGCGTGGTGGCGATGTTGAGCGACAGCCGCAACATGGTGGCGATGAGCAGCACGGTCGGGAAGGACGAGAAATCGAGCGGCCGCTGGATCCACAGCGCCACCATCAGGATCAGCACCGACAATGCGATCGAGAAGGCGAGGCCGATGTCGATGAGGAAGGCCGGGATCGGGAGGAACAGCACGGCCAGGATGATGACGATGCCGATGGCGAAGAAGACATCGCGGCCGTTCTTGGCCACTGTTCCTGTCGCTAAGCTTTCGCTGACTGCCATGTCGTCCCCAATCACAAGCCTGCCGAGCACGCGACAGCCCTTCGAGCCTAACCGGTCAAGCTTGCGCGAGGGTGGGAGGACTGGTTAGTTGCCAGGACGACAGAGGCCTTGAGGAGAGAGATCATGCTGGTGATCATCGGCACCATTCGCTTGCCGGCGGAACGGCTCGACGAGGCAAGGCCGGCCATGCGGCGCATGATACTGGGCAGCTGGGCGGAGCCCGGCTGCATCGAATACTCCTACGCGCAGGACGTGCTCGACGCCGGGCTCATCCATGTAATCGAGGTGTGGAGCGACAGGGCCGCGCTCGACGCGCATTTCCGCTCGCCTCACATCGCCGATTGGCGGGCGAGCTGGGCATCGCTCGGCATAGGCGAGCGCAACCTCATGCTCTACGAGGCCGGCGAGCCGAAGCCGATCTGAGGACCGGGCACAGTCAAGAAGGCGTAGGCCCAAGAAAGTCTAGCAGGCGTTGACCTGTCTGCAGGACCATCCGCCGCCATCGGTATCGTGGCAGTCTTCATAGCTGCCGTAGCAGGTGTTCGTCGAATTGCGATACCAAGGGTAGCCGCCAGGACAGCAAACATCTTGTTGTGCAGTCTGGATAAATTCCTTTGCCGGCCGGCTTTGGTTTTCCGGATTGCCTCCCGCCAAAAAAAGAGACATCGGGTGTGACACAACAGACCTAACCGGCATATCCATGCTTGAATTGCTCACCGCAGACGAGCTCAAAAAAATCATGCCAACAGCTAATGAAAAAAATCCCCGCGCACTCATCTTCTCCTCCTTGAGGGAAATGGAGACGGCCAAAAATAACACAGCTGCGTCGATTGCGTAAGCGATCGCTCATATACCTCGACACGCTCGCGGGGAATTGAAGCGGGGCGGCAAGCCTGACTGCGCCTCAGCGCCAGAATGGCGCCGCAAGCAGCCGGCATTATGTCGGCGTGCTGATCGTCGCCGAACTGCACAGCGATCCGTCCGATGGTGAGACGCCGGTGCTGGCCCTGGCCAAATTCCGGGATGCGGTGCTGGTGCCGACCATGAACGTCCAGTCGGCCGCCGAAACCTTCCAGCGCGTCGTCGCCGAGGAACTGGCGGTGGTCGAGGATTTCGACAACCGGGTCGTTGTCGGGCTTTTGACCAAGGGCCATCTGATGCGACGCTACGCCGAGGAACTCGACAAGGCGCGGCGCGACCTGTCGGGCGAAGAACAGGCCTCAGCCGGCATTTTAAAATGTCCCGGCGCTTGCCACGTGTACAGTGTCACTGTACAAATTGTTCAGTGGGAGAAAAAGACGGGATGAGCACCGACCAGGCTCCGGTCAAGAACGGCGTCGCCTCGACGGCGACGCATGCCCATCAGATGCTGGGCCAGCGGCTGAAGAGCCTGCGTCTCGGCCGGCGGCTTTCGCTGCGCGAACTCGCCGAGCTGACCGGGACCAGCGCCAGCTTCATCAGCCAGCTCGAGCGCGGCCTGACCGGCGCCAGCACCGCCTCGCTCAACCAGATGGCCTCGGCGCTTGGGGTGAGCGTGGCGATGCTGTTCGAGGATAGTGCCGCCGGGCAGCGCGGGGTCTTGCTGCGCAGCGAGCGGCCGAGCCTGCCGCCCAGCGACGGCTGCCGCAAGATGCTGCTCTCGCGTCCCCCTTTAAGCGACATGGAAGTCTATGTCGGCGAGTTCGAAATCGGCGGCTCGACCGGCCCAGCGCTCTACACCCATGGCGACGCGCACGAGATGCTCGTCGTGCTGCGCGGCATCGTCGAGGTTTCGCTCGGCGATGTCAGGCATGTGCTGGAAGAGGGCGACAGCATCGAATACGCGACATCGACAGCACATCGCTCAGAGAACATCGGCAGTGGCCGAGCCGAGGTGATGTGGATCATTGCGCCACCGACTTCGGTGCGCGCCGAACTCGATCAATACAGGGCCTGGAAACCGCTCGCAGCCAGGTAGGTTCAATCCATGCGGGTCAAATGGGAGAACAATAATCATGCTGAAAACAAGACATCTTGGCCTTGGCGCCGTGCTGGCGCTCGGCGTTCTGGCAACCGCAGCGTTCGCGCAGGAAAAGCCTGTCGCGGGTGAGGTCAAGGAAGGCTCGCTCAAGGGCAAGACGCTGACGCTCGTCTCCTATGGCGGCATCTACCAGGACGGCCAGGCCGCCGCGCTCAAGGAGTTCGTCGAAAAGTCCGGCGCCACGCTGCTCAATGACGGGCCGACAGAGATCGCCAAGCTGCAGGCGCAGGTCGAATCCGGCAACGTCACCTGGGACGTCGTCGACACCGCCGACCTGCCGCCTTACGTCTATTGCGGCAAGCTGTTCCAGAAGCTTGATTTCAGCAAGCTCGACGTCTCCAAGGTGCCCGAGGGCCAGGTCGGCGAATGCTCGGTGCCGGCCATGAACTACGGCGTCGTGCTGATGTACAACAAGGAGAAGTATGGGGATAACCCGCCCAAGAACTGGGCCGATTTCTTCGACACGGCAAAATTCCCCGGCACGCGCGCGCTCGACGGTTCGGGCGACCCGACGGGCGGCCTGCTGGAGCAGGCGTTGAAGGCGTCTGGCGGCGACCCGAAGGCGATGACGGTGGCCGACATCGACAAGGCCATCGATGTCATCCGCAAGCTCGGTCCCGACACGATCTATTGGAAGACCGGCGCTGAATCGCAGCAGCTTGCCGAATCTGGCGAAGCCGACATGCTGATGATGTGGACCGGACGTGCCATGACGGCGGTGAAGAACGGCGCCAAATATGCGCCGGCCTGGCAGGACTGGCTGGTGGTGATGGACCAGATGACCATTCCGGTCGGCGTCAAGGATACGGATGCGGCTTATGCGCTGCTCAATGCCTATCTCGGCAAGGGGGCGCAGGAGATCCTGGCGCAGCAGACCTCCTATACGCCGATCAACAATGACGCGCAGCCCAAGGTCGATGCGTCGGTCGCCGCCTTCCTGACCAACACGCCCGAGCGCCAGAAGCAGGGTTACAAGCAGAACATCAAGTTCTGGGTCGAGAACTTCCCGGTGGCGCAGGAGAAGTGGTCGGCGCTGATGGCAGGCAACTGAACAGCCAAGTGAGAGCCAGGCCGTGAGCGCGTCCGAACCCATCGCCCAACCCGCCGCCCATGCGCGGCCGGGTCGGGCATGGCCGTTCGCGCTCACGGCGCCGGCGCTCATCCTGCTTGTCGCGGTGATCGGCTACCCGCTGCTCACCATCGTACTGCGCAGCCTGTCGGAACCTGAGTGGGGGCTGCGGAACTATGCCTGGTTCTTCGGCGCGCCGGTCAACCTGACAGTGCTGCAGCGGACTTTCGTCATTTCGGCCTGGGTGACGCTGGTCTGCGTCATCGCGGCCTATCCCTATGCCTATCTGATGACCGCGGTCGGGCCGCGCGTCCGGCTGGTGCTTGTGCTTTGCGTGCTGATCCCGTTCTGGGTGAGTGGTGTGGTGCGAACGCTGTCATGGGTGATCCTGCTGCAGGATTCGGGCGTCATCAATTCGTTGCTGCGCTCGGTCGGGTTCGGCGGCGTCAAGCTGATCCGCACCCAGACCGGCGTTGTCATCGGCATGGCGCAGGTGCTGTTGCCGTTCATGATCCTGCCGCTCTATTCCGTGATGCAAGGCATCGACCTCAGGCTGATGCGTGCGGCGCAAAGCCTCGGTGCGCGGCCGTCGCGCGCGTTCTTCACCGTCTATCTGCCGCTGTCGCTGCCCGGCGTCTATGCCGGCGCGATCATCGTCTTCATCCTGTCGCTCGGCTTCTACATCACGCCTGCTTTGCTCGGCGGCCCGCGCTCGACCATGCTGTCGACGCTGGTGCAGACGCAGGTGCTGAGCCTGCTGCAATGGGGCAGGGGCGGCGCCATGGGCGTCGTTCTGCTGGTCACCACCTTCGTGCTGCTGGCGCTGGCAGCACCCGTGATGCGGTCCAGGCATCGGGAAGCGGGGCGGCGCTAATGGAGATGAAGCCGCTCACCCGCGTTCTTCTCGGGCTCGTCTGCCTGCTGGTGGCGATATGGCTGGTGGCGCCGACGCTGGTCGTGGTGCCGATGTCGTTCAACGAAAACAAATCGCTGGCGTTTCCGCCGCAAGGCTTTTCCTGGCAGTGGTACCAGAATTTCGCCACCAATCCGGACTGGTCGAACAGCTTCCTGAACTCGCTGAAAGTCGCCTCCATCGTTGCCGTCGTGGCAACGGTGCTCGGCACGCTTGCCGCCTTCGGCCTCGACCGCATGAAGGCGCGGCCGGCGAACCTTTTGCGTATGCTGATGCTGACGCCGATGGTGGTGCCGGGCGTGGTGCTGGCGATCGGCATCTATGCCGTCTATCTCGACACGCAGCTCGTCGGGACGCTGCTCGGCTTCGTGCTGGCCCACACCATCCTTGCGCTGCCCTTCGTGCTGATCGCGGTCTCGGCCAGTCTCGAAGTGTTCGACCGCCGGCTGGAGACAGCCGCAGCCAGCCTGGGCGCCGGCGCACTGACCACGTTTCGCACGGTAACGCTGCCGCTGATCGCGCCGGGCGTGCTCTCCGGCCTGCTGTTCGCTTTCGCCACCTCGTTCGACGAGATTGTCGTGTCGCTGTTCATCACCAACCCCTATCTCAAGACATTGCCGGTGCAGATTTTTGCCTCGATCACGCGCGACGCAGATCCGACGGTGGCGGCTGTCGGCACGATCCTGCTTTTCGCGACCACGATCCTGATCGGCGGCGGCATGCTCCTTCTTGGCCGCGAGCGGAAAGGACGCCAATGAATCCGAAGCCGACAAGCAAGGGCGCGGCGATCGATCTCGAAGCGATCAGCAAGGCCTATGGCGGCTTCAAGGCGCTGGACGGCGTGTCGCTGCGCATCGAGCCCGGCGAGTTCATGACGCTGCTCGGCCCCAGCGGCTCGGGCAAGACGACGACGCTCAACGTGATTGCCGGTTTCACCGATGTCACCAGCGGCAAGCTTCTGGTCGGGGAAAAAAGCGTCGTCGGCGTGCCGGCGCACAAGCGCAACATCGGCGTCGTCTTCCAGCATTACGCGCTGTTCCCGCATATGAGCGTCGGCCGCAACGTCGCCTATCCGCTGACGCTGCGCGGCGTCGACCAGGCGACGCGGCAGACACGCGTGGCAAGGGCGCTCGACATGGTCAAGATGGGCGATTTCGCGCATCGCTATCCCAGCGAATTGTCGGGCGGCCAGCAGCAGCGCGTGGCGCTGGCGCGCGCCATCGTCTTCGACCCGCCGCTGCTCCTGATGGACGAGCCGCTCGGCGCGCTCGACAAGAAGCTGCGCGAATGGCTGCAGCTCGAGATCAAGCGCATCCACCGCGAGCTCGGCACCACCTTCGTCTATGTCACGCACGACCAGGAAGAGGCGCTGGTGCTGTCCGACCGCGTCGCCGTGTTTAACCGCGGGCACATCGAGCAGGTCGGCACCGGCCGCCAGCTCTATGACGAGCCGGCAACGCTGTTCGTCGGCCGCTTCATCGGCGATTCCACCGTGCTGCGCGGCGAGGCGCGCAGCGATGGCAACAGCACCGCGCTGAGCATCGCCGGCGAGACGGTGACGGTACCGCGTAAGCTGTCGGGAGAAGCCAGCCCGGTGATGCTGCTGCGTCCCGAAAAGCTCGCGATCCGAAGAGCCGGCCAAAGTGCTGCCAATGGCGCCAACCGCCTGTCGGGGACGATCGCGGAAGCCATCTATCTCGGCTCGGAATCGAAATACGAAGTTAAGCTCGCCGACGGCTCGGCCGCGATCGTGCGCTCACCGCTGACCGGCGAGAGTTTTGGCCTCGGCGACAAGGTCGAGCTCTGCTTCGACGGCAGCGACGCCAAGCTGCTGGCGGACGACGCAAGCGCCGACACCACACTCACCTGATTCCATCTGGCCTGATCCCATCTGGCCTGATCTCATCTGAAAGTCATTCCATGCAAGCCAAGCGCAACGGCGACATATCGTTCTGGTATGCGGATCTGGGGGCGGTTCCCGTTCCGCGCCCGTCCTTGCCTGGAAACATCGAGGCCGATGTCGCCATTGTCGGCGCCGGCTATACCGGCCTGTGGACCGCCTACTATCTGAAAAAGGCGAAGCCATCGCTGCGCGTCGTGATCGTCGAGCGCGAATTTGCCGGCTTCGGCGCTTCGGGGCGCAATGGCGGCTGGCTGTCGGGCGGCTTCAGCTGGTCGCGCGAAAAATATCTCAAGACATCGAGCCGCCAAGGCGTGATGGCGATGCAGGCGGCGATGGCAGGCTGCGTTGATGAAGTGATCCGGGTCGCGACCGAGGAAGGCATCGACGCCGACATTCGCCGCGTCGACAATCTGACGGTGGCCACCAACGCAGCGCAGTTGGAGCGCGTGCGCGAAGAATGCGAGACGATCCGTTCCTGGGATGTCGACCCGAACCGCGTCGAGATGCTGGACGCCGCCTCAACGCGCACGCGCATCAACATCCGTAACGTCATGGGCGGCTTCGTCGTCCATGGCCAGGCGCGGGTGCAGCCGGCCAAGCTGGTGCGCGGGCTTGCCGATGCCGTCGAGCGGCTGGGCGTGCCGATCTATGAGAAGACGACGGTGACAAGCATCGCCAAGGGCAGCGTGACGACAGACCGCGGTACGGTGCAGGCGGAGACGATCATCCGCGCGACCGAGGGTTTTACATCAGGCATCCCCGGCGAGGAGCGGACCTGGCTGGCGCTCAACAGCGCGCAGATCGTGACTGAGCCGCTGCCTGCCGACCTGTGGCGCGACATCGGTTGGGAAGGGCACGAACTGCTCGGCAATGCGGCGCATGCCTATTGCTATGCCCAGCGCACGCGTGAGGGACGCATCACGATGGGCGGACGCGGCGTGCCTTATCGCTACGGCTCGCGCACCGACGTCAACGGCCAGACGCAGCAGGCCACGATCGACCAGCTGCACACGATCCTGACGACGCTCTTGCCGCAGACCAAGGGATGCCGCATCGATCACGCCTGGTGCGGCGTGCTCGGCGTGCCGCGCGACTGGTGCACCACGGTCGGCCTCGATCCCGCGACCCGCATCGGCTGGGCCGGCGGCTATGTCGGCCTCGGCGTGTCCAGCTCCAACCTTTCGGGGCGCACGCTGGCTGACCTTGTTCTCGGGGCAAACACCGAGCTGACGAAGCTGCCCTGGGTCAACCGCAAGGTCAGGCCATGGGAACCGGAGCCCTTCCGCTGGCTGGGCGTGCATTCGATGTACCAGCTTTATCGCATTGCCGATGGCCGCGAGGCGGCAGGGCTTGCGCGCACCTCGAAGCTGGCCGCGTTGGCCGACAGCATCACCGGCCACTAAAGCCATTTGTTCTCACGCAATTCCGGGGCAGACCCCTTTCCTGGAATTGCTCTTATCCATGGAGCTAGACTTGATCGATCTTTCGACCTTCCACGATCTCGCCAAGGCCGAGATCGGCGCGTTCTCTCCTAAGCCAAGCTCGATTGAAGGCGATCAGGTCGAGGCCGTGCGCTCGTTCTTTCAATCGCCTGACGGGACTGTCGATGTCGGCATCTGGGAATGCACGCCCGGCCGCTTCACCGCCGATCGTTCGGACTCGTCGGAGATCTGCCACATCATTTCGGGGCGCGTGGAACTGAGCCGCATCGATGGCGAGGTGCGGGAACTCGGTCCGGGCGATCTCCTCGTCCTGCCGCAGGGCTGGAAGGGCGAGTGGCTGATACGCGAGACCACGCGCAAGCTCTACATGATCCAGAGCGCCGGCTGACCGGCGCTACGGCTATGGCGAGCTCAGTGATCGATCGGCCCCTTCGGCGAGACCAGCGCGGTGCCGGCGGTCGTCGGGCGCTCGATCAGGCGGCGCACGCGCGGCGGTTCGTCGCCGCTGTGCAGCGCCCGCACCCGCTCGCCGACGACGGCGTCGGCATGGGTGGCGCGCCGGTTGTGGCGGATGTATTCCAGCCAGGTCGGCGTGTGGTAGTGTTCGATCCAGACTGCGGGATTTTCTAGGTCGCGAGCCAGCGTCCAGTTGCGGGCGCCGTCGCGGCGGCGGATGCGCCCGCGCTCGGCCATGGTGGCGAGGAATTCGGGTACATCTTCGTCGCGGATAATGTACTCTATCATGATGGCGATGGGGCCGCTGCGCGGCTTCAGGTCGAGGCCGAGATGCGGCTCCTTGAAGCGGTTGAGCGGGTCGAGGTTGAGAGTCGTCTGCTGCGGCAGCGGCAGGAACAGGCCGATGGCGCCGCCAACAAGCATCGCGATGGCCGCCGCAATCAGCGCGGTTTCGGCGCCATGCGCATCGGCAACGACGCCCCAGATCCAGCTGCCCAGCGCAATGCCGCCGAAGGTCGCCGTCTGGTAGACCGACAGCACCCGGCCGACGACCCAGCGCGGCGTCGACATCTGCACCGTGACGTTGAAATGCGACAGCGCGATCACCCAGCAGGCGCCGCCGATGAGCAAACCCGCCGCAGTCTGCCAGGCATTGAGGCTGATGGCGGCATTGAAGGCGCAGACGGCAAAGCCGGCGAAGGCCATCCGCACCATCGTCTCGCTGGACAGCAATTGTCTGAGACGCACGCTTATCAGCGCGCCGCCGACGGCGCCGATGCCGAAGGCGCCGAGCATGATGCCGTAGGTCAAGGCATCGCCCTTGACGACGTCGCGCGCCACCAGCGGCAGCAGCGCCAAAACCGCGCCGGCGCTGAAGCCGAAGGCGGAGCCCCTGACCAGCACCTTGCCGATGTTGGGCGACATGGCGACATAGCGCAGGCCGGCGCCCATGGCGGCGCCCAGCGTCTCGCGCGGCAGCGTCGAGACCGGCAGCTCCGGCTTCCAGCGGAAGAGCACGATGATGAGACCTATATAGCTCAGCGCATTGGCGGCGAACGCAGCAGCCGCACCAGCGGCGGCAACGATGATGCCGCCGATCGCCGGGCCGACGCTGCGTGTCAGGTTGAAGCCCAGTGAATTGAGTGCAACCGCGGCCGGCAGCTTGTTGCGCGGCACCATGTCGCCGACCGATGCCTGCCAGGACGGGTTGTTGAGCGCCGTGCCGCTGTCGATTAGGAAGGTGAAGGCAAGCAGCGTCCACGGCGTCATCCAGCCGTTCCAGGTGAACAGCGTTAGAAGTGCAGAGACGACCAGCATGAAGATTTGGGCGATCAGCATCACCTTGCGCCGGTTGAAGCTGTCGGCGATGGCGCCGGCGACGAGTGCAAACAGCATGATCGGCAGAGTGGCCGAGGCCTGGACCAGCGCCACCTGATAGGGCGACGTGGCGATGGTGGTCATCATCCAGGCGGCGCCGACGCCCTGGATCAGGCCACCGAAATTCGACACCAGGCTGGCCGACCAGACGGCGCGGAAGATGCCGTGCCGGAACGGCGCCAGCGCCGAAACGCGTTCGCTGTCCGGCTCGTCATCGATCATCAGACCTGTCCCACCTTAACGTGCTGGTTTCGTCCGCGGGGACGACAATCATGGCATCCGTTTGAAATAGAGCACGACATCCAAAAGGGCGAACGCGTCTTCGAAAAAGATCATGGTCCAACAACAGGATAGCAAGGCGAAAATACGTCAGCCGGGAATGGTCCGCTACCCAGAGCGATGTTCTCATTGGTCCACTGCGCGGGGCTGTCGGCCGCGCGCGAAGTCAGCTTCTGTCCCGGGCAGCGGTATGCAAGGCTTCGGTCAGCGTGCCTGTCGTCTCGCCGCCGGCGTGAAGGCGCAGGAAAAGCTCCATGCCGACAAGCCGCAGCCTGGACGGTTGCTCGCGCCGCGCCAACTGGACCATGTCCTCCAAATTCGCGGCGGGCCATTTCAAGGCATCGCGCAGGAAACCGCCGCGTAGCAAAGTCTCCGTGCCGGCCGAAAATTGCGACGACATCTCGAAGCCGATCTTGCGCGCCTGGACGTTCTGGCGCGGAATATGCTTTTCAGCGACCTTTCGCAAAAGCCATTTTCCTGTTTTGTCGCGGTATTTCTGCCGCCTCGGCAAATGGATGGCGAAGTCGATCAGGCGGTTTTCCAGGAACGGGACCCGCAGTTCCACGGACGCCGCCATGCTCAGCCGGTCGTGCCGGTGCAGGATGTCCTGCAGATGCGAATAGAGGTCGTAGAGGCAACTACCGAGAAAGGCGCGATCCGCGGGCGGCATAACCGGCTCCAGGCGGTCGAAGATCTCGGTTTGCAGAAAATTCAGCTCCGGCGACAAAGCACGCAGGACCATGCTGCGATCCATTTGTGAGTGGCTTCCAGCCGAGACCTTGTAGGGGGCATGACGCTGTTGCTCGAATCTCCGGTCGAGCGAGCGCTTCGAATGGACCAGGCGCCGGGGCCACGACCAGGAACGCCACTTCTTCATGCTCAAGGCCTGCAAGGGGTAGCCGCCAAACAATTCGTCTGCGCCTTCGCCGGTGAGCAGCACCTTGACGCCATCGGCCCGGCATCGTTCGGCAAGCGCCAGCAGTGCGACATGGCTGGCGTGCCAGCCATCGCTTTCAAGATGCCAGATTACCCTTGGCCAAAGTTCGAAAAACCGGTTCCTGTCGACCGGCACCCGGCGCAAGGGCACGCCGACATGGCGGCCGGTGCGTTCGGCGTCTTCGGCCTCGCTGTTGCCGAGCTGCGGGTCGACGACATAACCGTGGACTTCCGGCCTGAACCGCTTTGCCAGCGCCGTTATCAGGCCGGAATCGACACCGCTGCTGCAGGCGGTGGCAACGCTGGTATCGGCGATGCAGTGAAGTCCGACGCTGTCCTTGAGCAACGCCTCGAGCGTCGCCATGTGTTCAGCATCAGCGGATGCATCGCCGGTAATGCGCGCGGTCTCCAGCACGTCCAGCACATGCCAGAAGCGGCGCTTCTCGATAACGCCATCGGTGATCTTCCACAGGCCGGCGGGCGGCAGGCGCTCGATGCGGTCGAACAGGCTGTAGCTGGAATCGCGGCTCTGCCAGGCAAGCCGCAAGGTGATCTCGCGGCTGTCGATGTCGCGCGGAAAACCGTCGCAGGCGAGGATCGCCTTGTCCTCCGAGGCGAACAGGATTCGCTCCGGCGTGTCGGCCACCGACATCGGCTTGATTCCAAGACGGTCACGCGCAAGCCACAGCGCACTGCTGCGAGCGTCGAAATAGGCGAAGGAAAACATCCCGTCGAACAGCGGCACGGCTTTTTCGGGACCCCAGTGATGCAAGGCTTCGAGAACCACTTCGGCATCGCAGATGGTTCGAAAGACGACGCCTTGCGCCTGCAGCGTTTCGCGCAGCGAGCGGTAATTGTAGACCTCGCCATTGTAGACGAGAACGCCATCGCCGGAAGAAGTCAGCATCGGCTCACGGGCGGCGGGCGAGGGATCGATGATGGTAAGCCGGCGGTGACCGAGCGCCAGCCGATTGTTGTGCCAGCTGTCATGATCGTCGGGGCCGCGATGTACCAGCGCCTGCATCATGCTGGCGACATCCGACAGGTCGTTGGCGTCGATCGGGTTTCGTTTGCGCCAGACGCCGGCTATTCCGCACATGGCCTGCCGGTGAGTTCTGCCTGAGTCATGGCCTGCAATCTAGCCGGAACACAGCCGCCTGCAAGCGCTGCCTAGAACCCGTTTTCGATGCGTTCGAAGATGACGTTGGTGAAGGCCGATATCTGGCTGCCGATGAACGGACCGGTCAGCGCCACGACCAGCATGATGGCTACGATCTTGGGTACGAAGGTCAGGGTGATTTCCTGGATCTGGGTCAGGGCCTGGATCAGGGCAATGCCGATGCCGACCACCATGGCGACCAGCACCACCGGCGCGGAAGCAACAAGCACCGTCCATACCGCGTACTGGACGATGTCGAGTGCGTCGGCCTCGTTCATGTGAGCGCGCCTCTATGGAACTGTCTAGCTGGCCGGCTTTATCGAAACGCCCGCGCCGACCGGCACTTCGGTGCCGTTCTGCAACACGGCGATCACGCCGTTGCTTGCAAGCTTGACCGAGGCCACGACGCCGGTCGTCTTGCCGTCGGCCGAGGTGATCGAGCGGCCGATCAAGGCATCGGCCTGCGACAGCGCCGAGGACTGCATGATCTGGTCGAGCTTGGTGTTGGTCTGCACCGATTGCTCTACCTGCGAGAAGGTGGCGAGCTGGGCGACATACTGCGTCGAATCCATCGGTTTCGTCGGATCCTGGTTCTTCATCTCGGCGATCAACAGCTTCAGGAACGACTGGTAGTCGACCGCTGTCTTCGACGTCTGCTGGGTGCCCTGGTTGGCGCCCGTGGGGATCGTCGTCGTCATGTCCACATTCATCAGTATTGTGCTCCCACGGCCAGCGGGCGCTTCGCACCCTGAACATCGTCATTGCCGCCAAGTGCGCGGCGTTCGAGCGGATAAAGCGCACGGATAGCCTTCAGCGCTTCATAGATATGGTCTTCGCCGACCATGCGGTCGATCTGCTTCAGCGCGCCACTGATCTGCTCATCCTCGAAGCTTGCCAAAAGCAAGGGCAGCGAGCGGCGGAACATGGCGCGCGCCTCGATGGCGCCGGCCGGGTTCATCAGCATCACCTGCAGGATGAAATAGAGCTGCTTGAGCGGCGTCAAGGCATCGTCGGCCTGGATGACATGGTTCTCGAGCAGGAACTGTACGTCGTTCATCAGCTCGACGGTGACCTTGCGGTCGACGCGGATGACGGCGCCGTTGATGTAGATCTTCTCGTTCGGCTTCAGCGATATCTTCAGCGTGTTGGTCATTGAATGCCGTCCCGAATGATCTGGGACACTTCGATCAGCCCTTCGAAATTGTCGGTGCGGCCCTGGCGGATGTCCTCGGCCTCGCGCAGCAGCCACAGGCCGATGGAGATGAGGTTGGCGCGCAGTTCCTTGGGCAGGACATTGTCGCTGGAACCGAGATCCTCGACGAAGGTGGTCCAGACCCGGTTGGTGAAGTGCAGCGCTTCGACCGCCTCCATCGAGGTGTGGCCGACCGCCGCCGCCGCCGCCAGCATTTCGATCGAGCGGGTCAAAAGCTGCCGCTCGCGATCTTTCGCATCGGCAACGGAGTCGGTCTGGATGTCGGCGTAGGAGAATTGGTACATCGTTTGGCTCTACCGTTGCGGTTGAGATTGTCAGGTCAGGTAGTTCAGCAGGCTCATCTGCTGCAGGCGCGCGGTCAGCGCGAAGGACGTCTCGATATGCTGCGTCAGATCCGCGACGCGGGTGGCTGCCTCGGCGGGGTCGACGCCTTCCAGATCAAGGATATGGCGCTCGAACAGGTCGACCTGCGTCTTCATGCGGTCGCTGGCGTCGGAGACCCGCTTCTCGGCAAGGCCGGTCTCGGCCTGCAGTTGCCCTAGCCCGCCCAGCGCCTCGCCGACCATCGCCTGGGCGCGGCCGACAACGGTGGTCTTCGCCGCCTGGCTGATATTGCCGGACAGCAGGCCGGTGATCAGGGCGGAAGCCATGGCGAGCTTGCGGATGCTGTCGTCATTGGCGCTGGCCGAGGTTTGGGTGGTTTCGCCCAGCGAAATGCGGCTGACGATCTGCTGGTCGGTGGCGTTCGACCAGTTGGCCTGCCAGCCGGAGCCCATGAACTGCGGCAAGACATTGCTGGTGATGAAGCCGTCCATCTGGGCGGCGGTGATGTTGGCAGCGAGCGGATCGGCCTGCGTGAAGCCGAAATACGACGAGAAGGAAGCGTCGAACGCCGCCTTGGCCGGCGAGCCCGCGGCGGTGAAATCGTCGATCGGCTTGACGTCGGTGTTGGTGCCGGCAAACAGATATTCGCCGTTGACGCTGGCGTTGAGGATAGAGGTCATCTGCTGCACGGCGGCCTTGCCGGCTTGCTGCGTGATGGTGCTCGAGGAATTGCCGGCGGCGGTCAGTGCGGTCAGCAAATTCTGCGCAGTGTCGGAAAGCTGGCCAAGCGCAGCCTGCGTCGAGGACAGCCGAGCGGTGACCAGCGAATTGGAATCGATGATGACGTTCAACCGGTCGAGGTCGCGCGAGAAGGTGACCGCCTGCGAGGTGCGCGCGCCGAGCGCCAGACCGACATCGGCGACGGTGCCGGTCGTCGATTCCTTAGTGGCTTTGACCAGTTCGCCCTGCATGCGCATCTGCTGATAGCGCGCGGCGTTGGAGAGAGCGGCTGAGGAGACGGATGTGGCTTTCATGGCTTATCCCACGGCATCGAGCAGGGCCGACAGCATGTCGTCGACGGTTTTCATCATGCGCGCCGAGGCCTGATAGGTGTGTTCGAGGTCGAGCAGCAGCGACATCTCCTGGTCGACATTGACGCCGGTGTCGTTGGACAGCGCCTCGGCGGTGCGCGATGCCAGCGCTTCCTTGGCGTCTGCATTGCTCGAGGCCTGCTGGCGCTGGCCTTCGAACCAGCCAATGGCATTGGCGGCGTAGTCGGAGACGCTGGACGTCACGGTGATGCCGGCCGCAGCGTCGAAAGGCATCGGCTTGTCGAGCTTGTCGCCATAGCCGATCAAGAGCTGCGAATAGGAGGCGTTGCCGGCGGTGTTGGCGATATAGGCCGCACCATTGGCGCCGCCGTCGCGCAGCAGCACCGGATTGCCGCCGACGCTCGAGTCCATTGCGGCGTTGACCTTGATCGAGCCGGCAAGCCCGTCGATCAGCGTGCCGGCGGCCGGAATGGCGGGCGCACCCGACCAGGTGAACAGGCCGGTTCGGTCGGGCTGCGAAGGTGCTGTTTCGGCAAAGGCGGTGATGAGGCCGCGCGCCACTTCGTCGAGCTGGCTCTGCATCGTCGCCGCGACGCCGTCGCGCAAGGTGATGAGCCCGGCGAGCTTGCCGTCGGCGCTGGTGTTGCCGCCAGCCCCGGCGCTGACCGGCACATTGTCGATGTAGATGGTGTTGCCTGGTGTGCCGGCCGTGTAGCCCGCCGACGGGGTGAAACTTACCGAGCGCGGAATGGTCTCGAACAGTGTCGTGCCATCCTTGGTGGTGATGACCATGTCGTTGTCGCCACGCGTGAAGGTCGACACCGGCACATAGTCCGCGATCTTCTTCAGCAAAGCGTCGCGCTGGTCGAGCGCGTCGGATGCGTCGGTACCCGAACGGGTTGCGGAGATGACCGCCTTGTTGGCGTCCTGGAACTGACTAAGCAGCGAGTTGAGATCGTTAACCGCCGTTGATATCTCGCCATCGGCCTGGGTGCGGAAATCCTGGATCGCGTTGGTGCCGTCGTTCAGAGCGCGCACCACCTGCTGGGCCGCGTCGATGACGCTGGAGCCGAGGTTCTGGTTGGATGGCGTAGCGGCGTAAAGCTGCAGCGCGTTCTGCAGCTTGCCGATCGCGGTCGAGGCAGAGGAGGCGTTGTCGACGCCGTTGACGGCAACGGCGAGGCGGTCAATTCCGCTGTAAAGCGTGCTCTGGCCGCTCCATGCCGATTGCGCGCTAAGGTTCTGGCGAAACAGCAGGGCGTTGGTGGCGCGCTGGATCTCGACCGAGCGGGCGCCGGGCGCGCTGCTGACGACGACCGCCGTGCGGCGGGCATAGTCGGGGTTGCTGGCGTCGGCAATATTGCGGGAAAGGACGCTGGTCTGCTTCGATGTGGTCTGAAGCGACTGTTGGGCTATGGTCAATGCGGAAGTCAGCGACATGCGGGTCTTTCACGAGGCCAGTGGGGAGGGGATGACGTCTCTGCCCTGTCGGCGGCGTCGGCGTTCGGAAACCTGCAATTCCAGACCACCCCGGCCGGTTTGCCGGTGTGGCCTTGAATTCGAAATCCGCGCACCGCGCTGCTCTGGTTTGGGTTCATTCCCCTGGCGCCCGTCGTTTATCTCTTCAGGTTGACAAGGACATCCATGAGGTCGGAACCGGTCTGGAACACTTTCGAGTTAGCGGTGTAGCTGCGCTGCGCCGCGATCATGTTGGTCAATTCCTCGGCGATATCGACGTTGGAATTTTCCAACGCGCCGGAGATGATGCTGCCGAGCTTGCCTTCATTGGCGAAGCCGATGCGCACGGTGCCGGAGTCGGTGGACTGCGCATAGACATTGCCAGGCAGTGCGGTGAGGTTGTCGGCGCTCTGGACGTCGGCCAGTGGGATCTTGAACAGCGGCTTGGTCGAGCCGTCCTGATACTGGGCGTAAATGACTCCGTCCTCGCCGATCTGGATCTTTTCGATCGTGCTGGGCGCGTTGCCGTTGACCTTGGCTTCGGAGACCGTGAAGCCGGTGCCGAGCTGAGTCAGCTTGGACAAATCGAGGTCGAGCGACGCACCGCCCGGTACGGGGATGGTAATCGAATCGACGGCGCCGGTGAGTTTGCCGGTGGTGGTGTCGAAGGTCAGGTTGGCCGTGGCCAGCGCGCCGCCCGTATAGGGAAAGGATGTGCCCGGCGTCGCCTGGGACTGGTCGAACACAGAGACCGACCAGGTGCCGGTCCCGGTGTTGGTGAAATAGAGGTCGAGCAGCTTCTTGTTGCCGAGATTGTCGTAGGTGACCATCGAGGATTTCGACGTGTATTCCGCCGTCGGGCTGTTGGTGGACGGCAGCGGACCGGCGGGCGGCGTGGCGCCGGCCGGCAGATTGGCGTTGAAGTTGCCCGCGGTGCTGGGCGTCGCGGTCATTTCCTGGTCGGAGATCTGGACCGGCACCAGCCCTTCGAAACCGTTGGCGGTGGCAGCCGGTGTGCCGTTGGCGTAGCTGTAGGCCATCAGCTGGTAGCCGGCGGCGTTGACCAGTCTGCCCTGAGCGTCGGGAACGAATGCGCCGGCGCGGGTGAGGAAAGGCGTTCCGCTGGGGTCCTGGACGACGAAGAAACCGTTGCCGTTGACCGCAAGGTCGGAAACCGAGGTCGTGTACTGCAGCACGCCCTGGGCGCTGATGGCCGAGCGGATGGTGGTGTTGACGCCGCCGGAATTATAGGCGCCGCCGACCTGCGGCATGATCAGCGTCGAAAACTCGGCCGAGGATCGCTTGTAGCCGGTGGTGTCGGAATTGGCGATGTTGTCGGCTGTGGCCGAAAGGCGGTTGGCCTGCGCGTTCATGCCGGAAACGCCGGTCCGCATCATTCCGTAAAGGCTCATCGAACGTCTCCTCAATGCCCAACATCGTTGGGCCCATCTGTGGTCGCGAGGATATAATTTCTGTCTTGCGCGAGGCTGGCGCAGACCGCCATCAGAACACCAGCCGGTAGCCGAGGAAGCGCTTGGAATCTATCGGGTCCTGACCAAGCTTTTCGCGCAGTTTCTTGCGCAATTTGGAGATGTGGCTCTCGACCACGTTCTCCTCGACCTCTTCGTCGAAGATGCCGTAGATGGCGTTGAAGACCTGGGTCTTGGTGACGCGGCGTCCGCGGTTGCTCGCCAGATATTCGAGGATGCGGCGTTCGCGGCGCGGCAGAGGCAGCGGCTGGCCATCGATCTCGGGATCGCGGCCATCCATGAAGATGCGCATTGCGCCGATCTCGGTGTAGCTGACGTCCTCATGGGCGCGGCGGCGGATGGCGGTGATGCGGGCCAGGATCTCCCGGATATGGACCGGCTTGCGTATGACGTCGTCGACCCCGCTCTCGAACAGCCGCAGCGTATTCTCGAGCGAGTGCTGTTCGCTCAGCGCAATGACCGGAGCGCCGGTGCGGTCGCGGATCTGGCGTGGCGAGATGGTGCCTTCGCGGCAGTCGCCGATGAGGAAGGCTCGGACCGATCGCAAATCCGTGTCGGCGGCCGATGTCACCCACTCGCCGAATTCACCGGACGCGAAGCCTGCACAGGCGACGCCCTCACGATCGAAAAGTGAATTATAGCCTTCAGTTACGAGCTCACGCTCGTCAACGATTACAATCATCGGCCCCGCCTCCGAATCAGATCATCTGCCCCGTGGGAAGAGCCGTAACCGGTGCCGGGAATCCTGAACAACCATCATTTCTTGTAGCTATTTTCTTGGGAGTTATTTCGAGTTTCGAAATAACCGCAATCAGGAGGTTGTATCGTTGGTTGCCGAACGGGTGACGTGGCACGTCACCCGCCGGGCGTGGATTTGCAGCCGTTCGCAAGAGATGATTCACCTAAGGGTTGCAAAAGTTGCGGGCGTTCGGGGTCCATTTGCCGAAGCCGGCGGCGACCATATTGGCGATGACGCGGCAGACATAGAATTTCTGCGCGGGGTCATTGTCGGGGCCGGCGTGGTAGCGGGCGACGGCCATCGACCAGCTGACATGACGCGCATGCAGGCTGGCCAGGAAGCGCGCGGCATAGTCGACATTCTGGCGCGGGTCGAGCATGTCGTCGACGCTGCGGAAATGCGCGGCGTGATAGTGATGGTTGATCTGCATGCAGCCGAGGTCGATCAGCGTCTTGCCCTCACGTCGGGCTGCTTCGAAGGCGGCCAGGGCCTCAGTGCGGCTCTTTGGAAATACCGCTTTTCCCTCTATATTCAATGCGTTAGGTTGCAAGCTACCCTTCTTGCCGGTCTCGGTCAGCCCGACCGCATAGAGGATGCCGGCGGGCACGCCATAGCGGTCGGCGGCACGCAAGATCTCGGGCTCGCAAGGGTTGGTGGCGGCGGTGGCCGGCTTGGTGGCGAGGCTAGATAAACATATCGTCGCCAGCGCGCTCGCGAGCAGGCGCGCCAGCGCGGCCGAATTCCTGGGCATCGTCATTGCGGTTTCTTCCCGACTGCTGGCCGCCCGAACCCGTATTGTTGCCGCTCGAGTTTCCGGGCTGAAAAGCGGACTGGTCGCGGCCTTGCGGCATTGGATGCGAGTTCGCTGCATCGCTGCGGGCCGCTGCGTGGATCGCTATCGAGGGTTGCAGGATGGTGACCTTGTCGACATCGAAGCCGAGCCCGCGCAACGACTTCACGATGGCGTCGCTGTCGGTGGCGAGACGGCGGTAAGCCTCATGGGTTTCGGGCTTCAATTCTATCGAAAGTTGTTCTCCGGAAAGCCTGAGACTGGCGGTGACCATGCCGAGCTCTGCCGGGTGAAGCTCGATCTTCAATATATGTGTCGGAACGGCAACAGAACCGGCCGTCTGGGCGGTCGTCGACGGCGTCGAAACCGCTTGCCGCAGGCCGTTATCCGAAGCCAGCGCGTCGATAAGCGCCGAAGTCGTTTGGTTTATCGGACTATGCGCGGGCGCGGGGAAGCTCTGTTCGGCGACAATGTCGACGCGCGCAGCGAATGGCGGCTGTTTTCCCTGTGTGGACGATGCCGCGGAATGGGCTCCATCGACGGACTTCGCCGACGGCGCGGACCGTTTTGCCGCGGGTGCCGAAACGTCGCTTGCCGTCTGGTCCGCCGGTAGAGGAGGCGTCGGACCATCCTGGTGCGGCAGTTTGCCGGACTGGAGCCCGATCGCGGGCAGCTTTTGCCCCTGATCCTGTGCGGAAACGCTGGTACCGGGCTTGGCCCGTTCCGATCGCGTCGTCGTGTCGAGTCTGTTGTCAATGCCGGACGCTGCGCGGTGTCTCTTCAGAGGCGACGTCTGTGCAGAAATGGCCTCGCCAGCGGGCGCCGGTTGCCCAGTCTGTCCATTCGTCGCGATGCCGTTCCCGCTTGTCCGGACCATTGAGAAATGCCTGATATCGTGCAACGCCAGCACCAGTGGCAAATGATCCTGCAGCGATCCTGCATCCGCGTCTCGTCCGGCCACCTCAGCGTCCTTGGATGGTTTGTCCGGGCCACTATCGGCATGTTCTTTTGCGGCCTTGCCGGCAGCGGATTTCGTCCCCGTTTTGCCAGACTGGGTGTGTGGGATTTCGCTTTTGCCGGGACCGGCAGGGCTGCGTTTGGCCCAATGCGGCTCGTGCGATGCGGCCTCAATTGCTCCCTGGCCTATCGGTGTCGGCGCATCGTCGTCGCCGCGCACCATGTCGCCGAAGCTTTTGTCGCCGCCCTTGGCGTTTGAGGCCGACTGCTTCGATCCGGCGTGCGCGGGAGCCGGCAGGGCCTGGCCAACATTGGTGGTCATTTCGGGGCTGCTCCAAGCATCTGGTCGATCAAATCGAGCTGGCGACGCGTCCTCGCCATGGCGGCGTCGGTGGGATCGGTAGGCTCTACTGCGGCGGGGGCCGGCACCGATGCCGGCACGACCGGAGCCGCATCGCTGGCCGAGGCGACTGCAGGCGTTTCCGCCGCCTTTGCCTCTGGCGTGCTTGGTGCCTGCGCGGCCGGTTCACTTGCCGCCTTCGGTAGGTCGGTTGCGGGCTGTTCACTCGACGTTGTGGCGGCTGGCTGTTCCGGCATCGCGCCTTCGACCGGCGGCAGCTCTGGCTCGTCGGGTCTTTCCACTGCCGCGGTCTTGACCGGCTCCTGCCTGGCCGCGGCAGGTGCGGGCTTTTCGGTAGGCAGCGGCGCCGGCGGGGCGATGACTTCACCCGCCACGGCCTGCGCGGCATCGAGCAGGTCGCGGTCGCTTTGCGAAAGCTGGTTGCGATCGATCTTGTCCAGCTTGGCGCGGACCTCGCCGATGGTGCCGGACGTTACCGTGGACAGGCTGGAATAGAGCTGGGCGCGCGGATCGTCCTGATTGTGGATGCCGTCGCGGCCCCGTTCAGCCCTGGCCGAGGCAAAGGCGGAGAGATCGGCAAAACCGTCGATCGCGGCGCGGCGGGCGATGCGCAGATAGATCACCTTCTCGCGTTCTGGATCCATCATTGCGGTGATGTCGGCGAGCTTGTCCTGGCTGATCGCCATGTGCAGCGTGATGACGCCGGAGACGAAGGCGTCGGCGAACTGGCTGGCATAGGGCGAATAGAGGTAGTCTTCGACGTATTGGGTTGAGGCAAGCGCGAAACGCGCACCGTCGCCTTGCGCGGCGGCGATGCCGACCGAGCGGCGCAGCGCTGCTTCCTCGACCAGCGTGCCGGGGCTGAGCAGGCGAGCATCGTCGAGCAGCGCAAGCGCGCTGACCGGTTGCTCGGTGGCGAGAAGCGAGCCTTTGACCAGCGCCAGAAAGGCACCGAGATCGGGGGGCAGGGTCATCGGATCGATCGGCTTCAGCGCCTCGATCGCAGCCGCCGGCCTGCCGTTCAGATAATCGACAATGCCCTTGGCGATGGCCAGGCTTTGCGGGTCGGCCTTGGCGCGCGACACCGCCGCCTCGACGGTGACGGGGTTGCCGCCACTCATGCCATAGACCAGCAAAGCGCGAAAATTCTTCGGGTCGCTGAAATCATCTGCGTCCGCCGCGCGCAGCCTTGTGTCGGCCATTTCGAGCAGCTTGGCCTGCATCGGCAGCGCGGCGTGATCGCCGGCGGCTATGCGGTCCTGCACAAGCTGCAGCGAGCGCACCAACTGATAGGGCTGCAATGCGTCCTCGGCGAAGGCCGATGGCGGATGGACAGCGCTCAGCAGCAGCAGCCCGACGGCGCGGCCGATAATGGCGGCGCGCCTCATCCGTCGGTCGCCATCAGGATTTCGATGCGGCGGTTCGCTGCAGCCATCGGGTCGGCGGCAATTTTCGGTTCGCGATCGGCGAAGCCGGCGACCTCGGTGATGCGGCGCTCGTCGACGCCGCCGCGCACCAGCATGTAATAGGCGGAATGGGCGCGCGCCGTGGACAGCCGCCAATTGTCGTAAGTGTCGCTGCGGAACGGCCGCGCATCGGTGTGGCCGTTGATGCTGATCGTGCCTTTCTGCTCGTTGACGATGCGGCCGATCTTTTCCATCGCCAGCACCAGTTCACGCCTAGGCACCGCCGATCCGATCTCGAACATGCCGAAATCGAACTGGTCCGTGATCGAAATGACGACACCCTTGTCGGTAGCTTCGACGGAGACGCCATCGTGCAATTTGTCGCCTGGCTTGAAGGCCTCGGCCAGTTCCTGCTTGACCTGCGCCGCGGCTTTAACAGTGGCGGCCGTCGGCGCCTTTTCCGCGGCTTCGGGTTTGGGTGCGGGTTGTGCTTCGGCGGCTTCGGCCTTTGCAATCTGGGCCTTCGCTGCTTCAGCCTTGGCCTCTGCCTTGGCTTCAGCCTTGGTCAGCGGCTTATCGGAAACGGATTTCGCCAGCGGCTCGAGCGGCGCCGCGGTCACTGGCGGCGCGGCCGGCACGGCCTTCACCTCCGCCACTTGCGTCTGTGCCGCCTTGGCACCCGGCTTCAGCGGATCGCCTTCGATCTTGGTGCGTTCGGCGGTGGCTTCGGCGCCTGGTGCAGCCACCTGCTGCGACCAGAAATCCGGCGCGAACGGGTCGCGGTAGGATTGGCCGCCGGATGCGCCGGTAGCCGGGCCGGACGCCTGCGCGCCGCCATCGCCCTTCTCGCTGACATTTTGCATGACGCCGGTGTCGGTGGCGATTTCCGACAGCACCGCATAGGGATCGGCAAACAGATGCTCGTCGGAAAGATCGGTCTTCGGCGCCGATTCCTTCGATTGCTTCTTGTCGGAAGTGCCAGCGCCGCCGACGCCGTCCTGTCCGGCCTTGCTGGTCTTGTCCCGCGGGTCGTCGGCCGTCAGCCCGACCTTGCTCGGGCCATCGCCGAGATCTTCGAGGCCCTTGCGGCTGGCGTTGCGATCGACCAGCTTGACCGGGTTGAAATAGCTGGCAACGGCGGCCTTGGTCTGCTCGTTGGCGGCGTTGATCAGCCACATGACGAGGAAGAAGCACATCATGGCAGTCATGAAATCGGCAAAAGCAATCTTCCAGACGCCGCCGTGGTGGGCGTCGTCGTGGTCGTCGTGATTGCGCCGCACGATGATGATCTCGTGCCTGGGCTCAGCGGCGTCGGCAACGCTCATGACGTCCACTCGTTCATAAGAGGGCCCTCGCTCATGACAGGGCCTCCGACAAGGCGGCCGACCATTCGGCAATGCGGGTTTCGAACACCGCCTCGTCAATGGCGACGGTAAGGTCGAAGCCGGGTGCCTCGACGAAATCGAGATTGGCCGCGCGTGGGCCGAGCGAAGCCTTCAGCGTCTCGAACAATGACAGCGGTCCGCGCACGGCGATGCGCACCGCCTCGCTGTCGCCGACGGCTTCGCGGATCGTGCCGGCAAGGGCTTCCAGCGAACGCTTCTGCAGATCGTCGCTGACAAGGCCGCCAATGATGCGCGCAATGGTGGCGCCGACGAGGTCGCTGACCTTGGCCTCCATGATCTCGATACGGGCAGTGACGACCGCGCCGACATCGCCGCCGAAAGTTTCCAGAAAGGCCTTTGCTTCATCGGCGTTGGCCTGTCTCTGTGCCTCGAGCGCTGCCTGGTGGGCGATGGCAAGGCGGGCTTCAAGGGCGGCTTCGGCATCGATGACCGCTTCGGCGATCAGCGCGCCGATGTCGGCCTGCGGCGCCGACGTCTCCGGCCTTGGCTCGGCCATGGCCGCGAGCGAGGGCTGGCCGGCACGCTGGCTGCGTGCGCCGAAATCCGGCAAAAGGTCGAAAAGCGCTGCCGAGGCCATGGTCTATACCGCTGCTTCCTGGGCCGCCCATTTGCGCAGGATCTGCGCGGTGCGCTCCTCATTGATGTCGACCATGCGGGCAAGCCGCTCCTGCGGCGCCGGCCTGATCTTCTGACGAAGATCGTCGAGTGGAGTCGGGCCTGGGCGGCTGCCGGGCAAGGCAGCCGGCGCCGGGTCGGCGCCGGCGGCTTCGGGTGTCGGCAGTGAACGCTGGACGTCGTCGAAGCTCGGACCGGCAAGTGCCGGCGTCGGCCGCGCGCTCAGCGCGGTGGCCATTGGCCTCAGGCCGAAGAAGGCGACCAGGAACACCACGACGATGAACGCGCCGGCGTTGATCATCGTACCGGCATGGGTTCCGATCGACGCCATTATGCCCGGCTGTTCGACCGGCTCGCCGTCCAGCCCGTCGATGAACTCGACCGCCGAGACATCGATGATATCGCCGCGCTTGTCGTCGAAGCCGGTGGCCGAGGCGACCATTTTCTGGATGTCGGCGACGCGCTTGGCGATCTGTTCGGGTGTGGCGTCCTTGCCGAGGATGGTCATCAGCCGCTGCTGGTTGACGACGACGGCGATCGACATCTTGGTGACGGAATAGCCGTTGGAGACTGTGGCGATCTTCTTGGAGTTGATCTCGTAATTGGTGATCTCCTCCTTGCGATCATTCTCCGATGACGTCTGCGGACCATCGGTGCTGTTCGCCTGGGTCTCGGGCAGGTTCTGCTCGACGGTGGCCGGGGTCGAGGCCTGCCTCTGATTGCTGTTTTCGTTGGCGCGCACCGACTGCACGGAACGCTCCACGCGTGACTCCGGATCGAAGATCGTCTCTTCGGTCTGGCGGGTGTCGGTGTTGACATCGGCCTTGACGCTGGCGCGGAAATTGTCGGGGCCGAGATAAGGCGTCAGCGCGCGGCGGATGTTGTCGCCGATCTGCGCCTCGACGGTCTGCTCGACGCCGAGCGTGCGGGCAGCACTTGTGTTGGAGGGATCGTCGCCGGCGGCGAGAAGGTTGCCGTTGGAATCGAGCACGGTAACCTTGTCGGCCGACAGGCCCGGCACGGCGGCGGCGACGAGATGGCGGATCGACATGGCGCTCTTTTCGGCGTCGATGCCGGAATAGCGGATGACCACCGAGGCGGAGGGTTGCTGTTCGTCGCGGCGGAAATTGGCGCGCTCGGACATGACGATGTGAACGCGGGCGGCCTTGATGCCGGATATCGACTGGATGGTGCGGGCGATCTCGCCTTCCAGCGCGCGCACGCGGGTGATCTGCTGCATGAAGGAGGTCAGGCCAAGAGAACCGACATTGTCGAACAGTTCGTAGCCGGCATTGGCGCTGGTCGGCAGGCCCTTTTCGGCGAGCAGCATGCGCGCCTGCGCGGTGGTGCCGGCCGGCACCAGCACGGAGGTGCCGTCGGAGCCGACGTCGAAGCCGATGCCGGCTTCGCCGAGCACCAGGCCGATCTGGTTCACGTCGGAGCGATCGAGCCCGACATAGAGCGTCTCATAGGCCGGGCGGTTGAGATAGACCGAGCCGATGCCGATGACGGCCATCACCAATGCGGCAATGCCGGCCAGCATGGCAAGGCGCCTGACGCCAAATGCCCTGAGATTCGAGATGATGCTCTGGATCTGTTGCGGCACGATTCAAGCGCTCCCAGCATGATATTCCGTGGGAACACTAGACCGCGAAGCTTGTGCGAAGATGATAGAGCATGTCGCCCGGAAGTGCAGCGGTTCCGGGTCAACGACATGCGTCAAAACACAGCCACAAAGCGAAAGGGCCGCGCTGTCGGCGCGGCCCTTCAATTCAAGAAGGAGAAAGCCGGGTCAGGCTTACTGCTTGAACAGCGCCAGGATCGACTGCGAGTTGCCGTTGGCGATCGACAGCGACTGGATGCCGAGCTGCTGCTGGACCTGCAGGGCCTGCAGCCGCGTCGATTCCTTGTTCATGTCGGCGTCGACCAGCGCGCCGACGCCCTTGTCGATCGAGTCCGACAGGTTCGACAGGAAGCTCTTCTGGGTATCGATGCGCGACTTGGCGGCGCCGAGATAGGCAGCGCCCGTGGACAGCTTGGCAAGCGCCGTTTCAACGGCGCCAAGTGCGGTGTCGATGGCTGCCGGAAGGACCTGGGTTGTGCTGGGATCGAAGAAGGTCGTCGCCAGCAGAGCGCCGACGATGCCGCCGGTGCCGGGAAGATCGAGGACCTGCGTGTCGGCCGCCTTGACGTCGATGGTGTCGATGGCGACGGTCGTGCCGGTGCGGTTATAGGACGCGACGATCTTCAGGTCGGAGGTCGCGGCAGCGTCGTTCTGCAGCAGGTTCGAGCCGGCATAGGAGGCGTTGGTGACCGACGACTTGATCTGGTCCTGGATAGCTTTGATCTCAGTGGCGATCTTCTGCTGGTCGTCCTTGCTGGCGCTGCGTGCAGTGACCAGCTTGGCCTTGATCAGGTCGACCTGGTCCTTGATGTCGGTGATGGCGGTGTAGGCGGTATCGACCTTGCCGGCGCCGAGGCCAAGCGCGTCCTGAACGGCCGAAAGCGCCTTGTTGTCGGACTTCATCGTGGTGGCGATCGACCAGTAGGCGGCGTTGTCGCTGGCGGTGGCGACGCGGTAGCCGGTCGAAATGCGTGACTGGGTGGTTTCAAGCTGCTTGTTGGTGTTGTTCAGGCTCTGCAGCGCGGTCAGAGCCGAAGCGTTCGTCATGATGCTAGCCAAGATATTTACCCCTTTTCAAACACTGGCGTGTCCCGAACACGCCGGATCAACTTCATCAAGGGGGTAGGCATAAGCCCATCGACCGTATGGTCTGCCCGCCATGGAATGGTTAACCATGACTACCGGGATATGGTTAACGGCCTGTTAAACCAAGCCATTCAGGGCGCTGGCCAAGAGCAAAAATCGGCAGCCATTTAGCAAGACAATCAACAGCCGCAAAAAGAAATGGGCCGCGCTGTTGGCGCGGCCCGACGGATGGTGTCAGTCGTAATGTCGAGAGATCAGCCGCGGAAGAGCGACAGGATCGACTGCGAGTTGCCGTTGGCGATCGACAGCGCCTGGATGCCGAGCTGCTGCTGGACCTGTAGGGCCTGCAGACGGGTCGATTCCTTATTCATGTCGGCGTCGACCAGAGCGCCGACGCCCTTGTCGATCGAGTCCGACAGGTTCGACAGGAAGCTCTTCTGGGTGTCAATGCGCGACTTGGCGGCGCCGAGCGAGGCAGCGCCGGTGGACAGCTTGGCAAGCGCGGTTTCAACAGTGCCGAGCGCGGTGTCGATGGCGGCGGGGGTAACCGCCGTGGTGCTCGGGTCGAAGAAGGCAGCGGCGAGCAGGCCGCCGACGATGCCGCCCGTGCCGGCGACATCGAGAACCTGCGTATCGGCAGCCTTGACGTCGATGGTGTCGATGGTGACAGTCGCGCCGGTACGGTTGTAAGCCGCAACGATCTTCAGGTCGGACGCAGCGGCAGCGTCGTTCTGCAGCAGGTTCGAGCCGGCGAAGTTGGCGTTGGCGACCGAGGACTTGATCTGCGCCTGGATGGCGTTGATTTCGGTCGCGATCTTCTGCTGGTCTTCCTTCGAGGCGCTACGGGCAGTGACCAGCTTGGTCTTGATCAGGTCGACCTGGTCCTTGACGTCGTTGATGGCGGTGTAGGCGGTGTCAACCTTGCCGGCGCCGAGGCCGAGGGCGTCCTGCACGGCCGAGTTGGCCTTGTTGTCGGACTTCATCGAGGTCGCGATCGACCAGTAAGCGGCGTTGTCGGAAGCGGTGGCAACGCGGTAGCCGGTCGAGATGCGGGCCTGCGTCTGCTCGAGGGATTTGTTGGTGTTGTTCAGGCTCTGCAGCGCGGTCAGCGCCGAGGCGTTCGTCATGATACTGGACATGGCTACTCGTACCTTGATTTTTACAGGGTGTTTTTGACATACCGGCTTTTCCGGTATGACGGAGCGGCATCATGCCAATGATCGTGAGACCCGATCACCCGCCATCTGCGAGCAATATGCGGGCAAGTCCCTACCAAAGGACTAAACGGGACGGTTAACCGGAAATATATTGCATAAAATTTTAGCAAGGCGCCAAGGGCGCGCGGACGGTCAGGTGAAGGAGCGCACCAGGCTGCCGACAAGCAGGTTCCAGCCGTCGATGAGGACGAAGAACAGGATCTTGAAGGGCAGCGAAACGACGGTCGGCGGCAGCATCATCATGCCCATGGCCATGGTGATGGTGGCGACGATCAGGTCGATGACGAGGAACGGCAGCACGATCAGGAAGCCGATCTCGAAGCCGCGGCGGATTTCGGAGATCATGAAGGCCGGAACCAGGATGCGCAGGTCGACGGTGTCCCTGGCAACGACCTGGCCGCGTTCGCGGGCGAGATCGGCGAACAGGTCGAAGTCCTTGTCGCGGACATTGTGCAGCATGAAGGTGCGGAACGGGTCCGAAATCTTTTCGAACGCCTCGGTCTGGCTGATCTGGTTGTCCATCAGCGGCTTGACGCCGGTGTTCCAGGCCTGGTCGAAGGTCGGCGCCATGACGTAGAAGGTCATGAACAGCGACAGCGAGATCAGGATCAGATTGGCCGGCGTCGACTGCAGGCCGATGCCGGCGCGCAGGATCGAGAAGGCGATGACGAAGCGGGTGAAGCTCGTCACCATGATCAACAGGCCCGGCGCCACCGACAGCACGGTGAGCAGACCGAACATCTGGATGATATAGCCGACGGTGGCGCCGTCGGCCTTGCCGATGCCGCCGAGATCGAGCTGCTGGGCGGCGGCGACAGAGGTGGCGGCGACGACGATCGCGGCGGCGAGGACGAGTTTTCTCATTCGAGCAGCAATGTCCTGATCAGAACCTGTTTGGCATGGCCACCGCTGCGGATTGCGGCGCGCTCCTCGAGGTCGGCTTTCAAATGCTGGTAGCCGCTGGCGCCTTCGATCTGATGCATCTTCAGGGTGCGGACCATGGCAAGCAGGTCCTGGTGAATGCTTTCGGTAAGTTCCGGCGGCTGCGGCGCATCGTAGACCACCGACGCTTCCAGCCTTATCCAGGTGTCAGCAGGCGAAGCCAGATTGGTGGTGATCGGCGCCAGCTGGACAAGCGTCGGCCCCGTGCCGGGAGCATGTTCGGCCGCCTTGCTCGGTTGCTCGGCATTGGACTGGTTCTCCGGTGCGGCGGGCACAGGCACCGGTCCCCCGACGCCCTTCAGATAGCCGCCGGACATCCAGCCCATGCCGATCGCGGCGCCCGTCACCGCCAGCAGCATCGCAAGCTGGATGACAAGCGACGGGCCCTTTTTTTGCTGAACCTGTTCGACATTTGCCACGGCGCCGTTCTCCAGTCCTAAAAGGGGAGGACTTGGTCGAGGATCTGCTGACCGTAAGCGGGCTGCTGGATTTCGCTGACGCGGCCGCGGCCGCCATAGGAGATGCGCGCCTCGGCGATGCGTTCATAAGAGATGGTGTTTTCAGCGCCGATATCGGATGGACGCACCATGCCGGCGATGGTCAGCACCCTGAGCTCGTAATTGACGCGCACCTCCTGTGAGCCCCGGATCATCAGATTGCCGTTGGGCAGGACTTCGGTGACGACGGCGGCGACGTTGAGCTCGAGGTTCTCCGAGCGCTTGATTTCGCCGTCCGCATTGGTTTCGGTGGTGGAGCTCAGCCCCGCGTCGCCCTTGCCGCTGGTGGTGGCACCTTCCCATCCGAGGTTGACGTCATAGCCGAGCTTGCGCCCGGCGGTGCGGCTGCGGTCGTTCTGGTTCTTGAAGTTGGCCTTGTCGTTGAGCTTGATCCTGACGGTGAGGATGTCGCCGTCGCGCAGCGCGCGCGGGTCGGTGAACAACCGGCTCTGGCGATCATCCCACAGCGAGAATTTCTTCACCGGCGCGGGTGGCGTTTCGGGATAGGAGTAGGGCGCATTGACGCTGCCGGTAATGCCGGTGCCAACCGGCGACAGCGCCGGCTCCCTGCCGATCTCCCTGGGGTCGGAGGCGCAGCCGGCAAGTGAAGCGGTGGCGACCAGGGCGAGTATATGCGACTTCATGACGGGTCTACCCTTCGCGCCGCGCTGGCCATAATGCCGGTGAGCGTGGCTGCCGCCTTCTGGTCCATTTCGTTGAGAATGACGCCGGCCTTGCGCGAATCGAGTTTCATCAGGATGGCGGCGGCGAGATCGGCGTTGACCATGGCCAGGCGCTCGGCCGCGGCATCCGGTTTCATGCCGGCATAGATCTTGACGACGCCATCCTCGGCGCGGGCCAGGAAGACTTCACGCCGCTTCAGCCATTGCTCGTATTCGGCGCGCTTGTCGTCCAGCGCCTTCATGCGGAGGTCGATGCCGGCCTGCAGCTGCTTCAGTTCTTCGGCCTGCAGCGCGTAACGGCGGTCGCGGGCGGCGTCGGCGATGTTGGAGCAGAAGCGCTGGATCTCGCTTTCATCGGGCACCTTCTCGCGGACCAGCTGCTGCACTGCCGCCGGCTGTTGCCCGCCAGGCAGAACCTGCCGCACCGCTTCTTCCGCGCGGACAGTGCCGCCGGCAAGGACGGTGGCGGCGATGACGCAAGCTGCCAAGGCTGCGCTGCGTCGGTGCTGCTTTTGGGAAAAGAAATCGATCATCGGCATGGCCTATTGGAGAACCAGATCGGCCTGCAAAGCGCCGGCCGACTTGATGCCTTGCAAAATGGCAATGATGCCGTCCGGCTTGACGCCGAGACGGTTGAGGCCCGACACCAGCGTTTCGAGGTTCGGTCCGTCGAGCACATTGACGCGGGCGTCAGGCCGCGTGGCGTCGATGGTGGTGAAGGGTTCCTCCGCTGTCACGCCCTTGGAGAACGGTTCCGGCTGGACGATCTTCGGCTGTTCGGTGATGCGCACGGTGAGCGTGCCGTGGCTGATCGCCACCCGCGAGATCTTGACCTCGTTGCCGATGACGATGGTGCCGGTGCGTTCGTCGATGACGACGCGTGCCGGCGTGTCGGTCTCGACCACCAAATTCTCGATCTCGGCGTAGAAGCGCGCCGCCGAAACATTCTTCGGCCGCCTGATCTGCACGGTACGTGCATCGCGCTCCGCCGCCACGCGCATGCCGAAGCGTTGCGAGGTGTAGCCGTTGATGGCGTCGGCGATGCGAACGGCAGTGGAGAAATCGGGGTTGCGCAATTGCAAGGTGAGCAGCGCCTGGTCCTCGAATTCGGCGCGCACAGTGCGCTCGACGATGGCGCCGTTGGGCACGCGGCCGGCCGTCGGCACGCCCTGCGTCAGCTTTTCGGCATCGCCCTGGGCAGTGAAGCCGGAAACGATGACCGAGCCTTGCCCGACAGCATAGATTTCGCCATCGGCCGCCTTCAGTGGCGTCATTATCAGCGTGCCGCCGGCAAGCGATGTGGCGTCGCCCATCGAGGAGACGTCGATGTCGATGCGGGCGCCCGACTGCACGTAAGGCGGCATGTTGGCGGTGACGATGACGGCGGCGACGTTCTTGGCCCGCGCGCTGCCGCCTTCGGTGGCGATGCCGAGATTTTCGAGCATGGCGCGGATCGACTGTTCGGTGAAGGGCGAATTGCGCAGGCTGTCGCCCGATCCGGCGAGGCCGATGACGAGGCCGTAGCCGACGAGCTGGTTGTCGCGCGAAGCCTGCAGCTGCGCAATGTCCTTGATGCGCGATGCGACCTGGCCGGGTGGCAGAGAGCTTGGGCCGTTGGAGACCCTGAACATGCGGTTGGTGGTGGCCGGATCATATTCGGGATCGACAAAGGCGCCGCCATTCTGGCCGGCAAGATCGCGCTTTTGCTTCGGCGTAAGACCGTCGGCCAGCGCCGGCTGCAGGCCGACAACGGTCGCGAGCAGAAGGGCAGCTCCGCGTCTCATGACGCGCTGACCCGGACGGTGCCGTCCGCCATCACCGTGCCGGAAAAGATCTTGCCGCTGTCTGTGTTGCGGACCTTGATCAAATCGCCGGCGGCACCCGGCTGCAGCGACACCGCCGTAGCCGAAATGGTGAGGTCGTCGGCGATGAAATAGACCTGCACGGCGGCGCCCTGTTCGACCAGCCAGGCGTCGCGGATGGCGGCGGCCGGGATGTAGCGGCCGGGCAGCAGCGTGCGCTTGGCGACCTTGCCCTGGAGTTCCATGGCCTGCGTGGCGACCGCATCCGGCCTGTGCTTTCCGGGGAGCAGCGTCACCGGTTTCAGCACGCCGGTGTCGATCATCTCGCCGGGATAAATGACCCGGTTGGGGATCAGAACGATCTCGCCGGTTGCCTGACTGCTCGCGACGTGGGTGCTGGTCTGCTGGTCTGCGCTCTCCTGGGCAAACGCCGGCACACCGCCGGCTACCAGCGCGAGCATCAGCGCGGTGCGGCAAAGCGCGGAGCGGGAGGCCGGAGAGAGCATCAAACCTTACCTGATGTTCTTGGACACGACGGAGGCCATGTCGTCGGCGGCCTGGATGACCTTGGAGTTCATCTCATAGGCGCGCTGCGCCGAGATCAGCTCGGTGATTTCCTTGACAGGATCGACGTTGGAGGCCTCGAGATAACCCTGCTCGACCGAGGCGAAGCCGGGATCGCCGGGCACGCCGACATTGGCCGGGCCCGAGGCCGGCGTTTCCTGGAACAGATTATCGCCGAGCGGCGCCAGGCCGGCTTCATTGGCGAAGTTGGCGAGTTGCAGCTGGCCGAGCAGCTGGAGGTCGGTCTGGCCGTCGATGCGGGCAAAGACCTGGCCGGTCTTGTTGACCACGACTTCGATGGCATCGGTCGGCACGGTGATGGCCGGGATGACATTGGCGCCGTCGACGGTCACCAGCTGGCCGGTGGCGTTGGTGTTGAAGGCGCCGGCGCGGCTGTAGAGTGTGCCGCCGTCGGCGCCCTCGATCTGGAACCAGCCTCGGCCGGTCAGCGCCATGTCGAAACTGTTGCCGGTCGAGGTCAGTTCGCCCTGGGTATGGACGTTGCGCACCGCCGTCGTCTTGACGCCAAGGCCAATCGACACGCCTTCCGGCACCAGCGATGAATTGGAGCGGTTGGGCACGCCCTGCGTGCGGTCGACCTGGTAGAGCAGGTCGGAGAATTCGGCGCGCGCGCGCTTGTAGCCGGTGGTGTTGATGTTGGCGATGTTGTTGGCGATGACTTCCAGATTGGTCTGCTGGGCATTCATGCCGGTCGCTGCGATGGCGAGTGCTTTCACGGCAAGTCTCCTCAGATGCCCATACGGCTGATTTCGAGATAGGCGGAGACGACCTTGTCGCGGATGGCGATCGTGGTCTGCAGGGCCTGCTGGGCGCTCATGACGGCGTCGACGACCTGGCGGGTGTCGGCGTCGCCCCTCAGCGCCTGGATCGACACCTGCTCGGCATTCTGCAAGGTGTTGACGGTCTTTGAAGCAGCCTGGCTCAGCGCTTCGGCGAAGGTGGTGCCGATTTCGCTGCCGGCCATCGGCGCCCTGGTGCCCTGGAACAGGTCGGTCGTGGTATCGGCGCCGCCGATCTCCGGCTTGAGGGGAAGCGATCCGATACCGCCAATGCCGCTGATCATTACTGGTTCCTCATCAGGTCGATGGTCATGGAGATCAGATCACGCGCCTGCTTGATGACCTGAAGGTTGGCTTCGTAGGAGCGGTTGGCTTCGCTCATGTCGGCCATCTCGACCAGCACGTTGACATTGGGCATCTTGACGTAGCCCTTGTCGTCGGCGGCCTCGTTGCCGGGCTGGAATTCGACGGGAAAGTCGCTGGGGTCGCGGTCGATGGAGTTGACCTCAACTGTCGTGCCACCCGAGGCACGGTCGAGTTCCGAGACGAAACTGATGGTCTTGCGGCGATAGGGGTCAGCGCCCGGGGTGTTGCCGGTCGACTGCGCGTTGGCGAGATTTTCCGAAACGACGCGCAAACGGTCAGACTGGGCGCTGAGGCCGGACGCGGCGATCTTGAGGGCTGAGGTCAAGGCGTCCATTGTCAGCTCTTCACCGCCATCATCATCATCGAATGGAAGGCCTTGACGATCGCGGTGTTGAGCTCGAAGGAGCGGCGGACCTCGCCGGCCTTCATCAGTTCGTTCTCGACCACCACCGTGTTCTTCGAGGGCATGATGGCGCCGGTCGTCTCTTCTGGCTTGACCGTGAAGCCGGCATTAGTGGCGGCAGTGCCGAGGTGGCCTGCCTGGGTGGCGGTCAGCGACACTGCCGTGCGGTCGAGCACCTTCTCGAACGGCTCGACATCGCCGGCGGTGTAGCCGGGCGTGTTGACGTTGGCGATGTTGCCGGCAATTGCGGACTGCCGCACCGACAGCCATTGCGACTGCTTGGCGGCGAGATCGAAAAGGTTGATGGGCTCCATGGGGATCTCCAGGCTGGTACGTACAAGACTAGGCTGCCAGTCTTGCGCGGACCTTGCGCGGGCCAGGCGTAAGCCGGTGTGCCGCTATTTGGAGAGTTCGATCACCTGGTCGGTGCTGGTGACCATGACCCACTTGCCGCCGCGTTGCTCGATCGACGAGACGACGCTGGAGTCAGGCAGCTTCGAGCCGCGCTGGACAATCCACAGGCCGGCATCGTCCTCGATCATGGCGCGGCCATTGGCGACATGAACCATGCGAAATTTGGGATCCGCCGGGAAGGGCTGCTCGTCGACGCCGGGAGGCTGGGTCTTGTCCTCGGGGTCCTGCAGCGTGCCGGTGGCGAACAGGTCGACATCGGGAACATCGTTTGCCGTCAGCGGCTGACCGCTGTTTTCCATCTGCGAACCGCCGCTGACCCGCCCTGCATTGGTGCCGCTGCCGCCGAACTTGATCGCCTGCACGCCGAACTGGTCCTGATTGAAGAAGATATACCAGGGAAACAGCGCGCAGATCAGGCCAAGCGTGATGCCGAGCGCGGCAAAGACGATATCGCTGCGGCGGTCGGATTTCTTGTCGAGCCTGGGATATTGCGGCCTTGGCGGCTGCGGCCATTCGGTGACCGGGAACAGCCCGTCGAGAAGCGAGTCACGACTGGTCTCGATCGCTTCTTTGGGGCCGGCGCGAGGGGTCCTTGGCAATTCAGGCTTGACGACGCTGGGCAAGGCAGGCTCGGCCAAGCGAGGCACAGTGGACTCGGCTACGCTGGCTACCCTGGGCAAGAATGGCCTGGCGGCCCTGGCCAGAATGGCCTCAGCCTTGGCGGCCTTGTCGAGATCGGCCTTTGCCCTGACAGCTCTCGCTTCGTTGGCCCGGGCTTCCTCGGCGGCACTGGCCTCTGCGATCATCTCGCGCAAAAGCCGCTCGGTGTACTGAAGCTCAGTCTCCTGCATCGACACTTTGCTTGCCTTTCAGATGACGGGCGAGGTCGGAGAATGCGTCGCTCGAGGCGCGATCCCTGGGCGACTGCGTCAGCGCCTCGTAGATCAGCGGCACCTGGCGCACGGCAATATCGAGCTCGGCATCGGCGCCGCCCTGATAGGCACCGAGCAGGCGGATGTCGCGGGTGTCCTCGAAGCGCGAGATCATCGATTTCAGCCTGGTCACCAGCATGCGTTGCTCGGGGCTCCATGCCTTGTCGGCGAGGCGCGAGATCGACGACAGCGGATTGACCGGGGGGTAGCGGCCCTGTTCGGCAATGGCGCGGTCGAGCACGACATGGCCGTCGAGGATGCCGCGTACCGAATCGGCGACCGGGTCGTTGTGGTCGTCGCCGTCGACCAGCACCGAGATGATGGCAGTGATTGATCCCTGTCCTTTGATACCGGGGCCTTCAGCGCCCGGGCCAGCGCGTTCGAGCAGCTTGGGCAGATCGGTGAAAACCGAAGCGGGATAGCCGCGGGCGACCGGCGGCTCGCCGGTGCCGGTCGCTACCTCGCGCAGCGCATGGGCAAAGCGGGTAATTGAATCCAGCACCAGCAGCACGCGATGGCCCAGGTCGCGAAAATGTTCGGCAACGCGCATGGCGGTATCCGGCGCGCGCCGGCGCATCATGGCGCTCTCGTCGCTGGTAGCGACGACGGCGACCGTCTTGGCCATGCTCTCTGCGCCGATCGTGTCTTCGAGGAATTCGCGTACCTCGCGGCCGCGCTCGCCGATCAGCGCCACGACCACGGTGTCGAAGGCGTCGGCGCCGGCCAGCATAGCGAGCAGCGTCGACTTGCCGACGCCGGAACCGGCAAAGACGCCGAGGCGCTGGCCGAGGCAGAGCGGCGTGAAGATGTCGATGACCTTGACCCCGGTCGTGAAGGCGGTGCCGACGCGCTGCCGCGCCATGGCGCCGGGCGTTGTGCCGTCGCCGCTCGCAGCCTCGCCGATCCTGATCAGCGGCGGACCGCCGTCGATGACGCGGGTCAGCGCGTCGATGGCGCGCCCGCGCCACGAAGCATGCGGCGTTACCGTCAGCGGGCCGCGGCGAAACACGGCGTCGCCGATGCCGGCGTCGGCGCTGCGTTCGAAAGGGGCGATGACGACTTCGTCGCGGCCGATCCTGACGATCTCGCCGCGGCGCGTGCCGGCATTGCCGCGCTGTTCGACGAGGTCGCCAAGCCTGGCGACTTCAGACAGGCCGCGCACCTTGTAATGCGTTGGCGAAACCTCCGAAACACGGCCGCCGCGCCGCAGCAACGTCTCGGTGTCATCGAAGCGGCGCCAGATCCGCTCCAGCGCAGCCAGCCGGTTTTCCGGTGCTGTCTCCGGTTGCCGTTCAAGCGCGCGTATCGATGATTTGCTGCTCGACATGCTGCTACGACTTGGAGCCGAGCGTCTTGATGGCGTCGTCGGTCGAGGCATCGGTCTGGCGCATCAGCGCCGCCGTGTTCTCGAAGGCGCGCTGGACCATGATCAGGCGCGTCATCTCCAGCACCGGATTGACGTTGGATTCCTCGACATAGCCCTGCGCGACGCCGAGATCGGAACGGTCGGTGACCGGCTCGGGCGCACGCGCGGGCACGATGCCAGAATTGCCGTAGCGGACGAAGTTCGGACCGGGGTCGAAATTGAACAGGCCGATGGCGCCGACAAGCTTGTCGCCCTGGCGCAGCGAGCCGTCGGCGCCCGCCTTGGGCGGACCGTCGCGCGGGTCGAGCTGGATCGGCGCGCCGCCGGCATCCAGCACCGGATGGCCCTCGAGCGACATGAGTTCGCCGTTCTCGTTGATCGAAAACCGTCCGTCGCGCGTCATCACGATGCCGGCCGGAGTGTCGATGCCGAACCAGGCATCGCCCTGGACGGCGAAGTCGAACGGGTTGCCGGTCTGCGTCATCGCGCCATGGGCGCCGGACAAATAGGTCTTGCCGGAGGACGCGAAGGACACGGACTTGGGACCTGTGCCGGAGACGACATCCTCGAACTTCACGCCGGTGGCGCGAAAGCCGATGGTCGAGGCGTTGGCGACATTATCGGCGATGGTGTCGAGACGGCGCTCAAGCGCGATCTGCGAGGAAAGGGCGACGTAAAGGCTGTCCTGCATGGTGTTCTCAGAATCTCAGTTTCTGCATGGCCATCATCAGATCGGTCGAGATGCCGACGGTGGTCGGCTGCGCAAACAGCACACCGATCGATGTCTGGGCGGTCGAGGTCGGATGATTGATTTCCCAAAGGCTGGTGAAGCGGGTGAGGAATTTCTCGAGCTTGGCCGGGTCGGTGAAATCGGTGAGGTCGAGCTTTGCCTCGAAGGCCTGCGCCTGCTTGTCGATATCTGCGGCAGCGAAGGAATCGGGCAGGCCGATGGCGGTGCGTACCACGCTGGCCAGGGCCGTGTCGGCCAGCACGTCGTACCAGTTGGTGATGGTCGAGGCCTTGCGCTCGAAATAGAGCGCCAACCGCACGCCCTCATTGGTCTTGCCGGCGTCTTCTTCCAGGGTCTGGCGCATGTATTTGTCGACCACCGGCTGCTGCGACGGGCTGCGGGTCGTTGCCGCTTCGCCGTAGGCCTCGAAATTCAACGAGGTGGCGAGCCTGGCATAGGCCTTGTTGGAGAGCTTGTTGGCGACACTGGCGGGATCGCGGACACCGCCCTCAAGGACATCACGGACGAGATCCTTGTTGGTGGTCGCCGGATCGAGCCCGCTTGCGGACAGAGCATAGTTATAAAGGCGGCTGTCGGCCATCAGGTCGTCGACCGATTTCACCTTGGTGATGTTGGTGAGGTAGTAGCTGGTCTCGGCCTGGACGGCGTCCGCATTCGGCTTGATGAGGCCAAGACTGGACTCGGTCGTGTAGAGCTTCGGCGTGGTCTTCAGCACCGCGTCGCGCGTGGTCGTCTGATCGCCATACTGGGCAAAATCAAAGGCGCTGACGAAGTTGGCGTAGCTCTTGTCGGTCAACAGGTTGGCGGGACTCAACGGATCGGTGACGCCGCCATTGACCATGGTGCGGATCTGCTTCGTCGTCTGGGTCGATGCATCAAGCCCATAGGCAGCCATGGCGACGGTCAGCAGGCGCTTGTCCTTCAGCAGGTCTTCGATGGACTTCACCTTGGAGATGTTGGCTGCGTAGTAGTCGGCCTCGCCCTTGATGTATTGCGCGGTCGGCTTGACGAGCAGCAGCCCGGTCCCGCCGATCACAGCTTTTGGGACCGCCTGCTGGACGGCGTCGCGCGCCGTTGCCTGGTCGCCATATTGGGCAAAGTCGAAAGCCGCGACGAAAGCCGCATAGCCCTTGTTTGTCGACGTGTTTGCGGGGCTGTTCGGGTCGGTGACGCCGCCTTCCAGCATGGCCCGCACGGTCGCAGCCGGCTCGGCGTCGGCGTCGAGGCCGAAGGCGGCCATCGCATAGGTGAGCAGGCGATCGTTGCCCATCAGGTCGTCGATCGATTTTACGTTGGAGATGTTGCTCAGGTAGTACGAGGTTTCGCCCTTGTAGTAGGTGAAGCCGTTCTGCGAAGGGCCGACCGAGACCTGGAGGCCGTAATTGTTGGTCACGCCCTGCTGCGCCGAATTGTAGCTCGTGGCATTAGGGCCCAGGGCGGCGAAATTGAAGGCCGACACGAACTCGGCATAACGCTTGTCGCTCAGTTTGTTGGCGAAGCTGTCGGAATCCGACACCCCTTCCTTCAGGGCTTTGACCATGAAGGCCTTGGCGTAGGCCATGTCGCCGAGACCGAAAGCTTTCATGGCATATTTGAACAGCCGGTCGTTCTTGACGAAATCGTCGATCGATTTCACGCTGCCGATGTTGGCGAGATAATAGTCGGTGTCGCGCTTGGTGATCGGCTCCGCCTCGATGCGGTCGATCGCCTTGGGGATGTCCCTGGCGATGAGCTGGTAGCTGGTAAAAGTGCTCAACACGACATGCCTCCGGTCGCAGCTTCAAAAGCAAGACTATGCGGACTTGCTTGCGCGAGGCTGAATCGCCTCACTTCGCTTGATTCAAGCCTCACACAAGGCACGGGGGCTATCGGTTAGGCCTGACGTGATGCGGAAGGATCTGGCGTGGGCATTCTGATCGGACTTGTGGTGACGCTCGGCTGTGTTCTCGGCGGCTTCATGGCCATGGGCGGCCATCTGCATGTGCTGATGCAGCCTTGGGAAGCGGTGGTCATCTGTGGCGCCGCACTCGGCACCTTTCTCGTCGCCAACCCGATGAAGACGGTCAAGGACACCGGCAGGGGTATCCTCGAAGCGTTCAAGCAGGCGGTGCCGAAAGAGCGCGACTATCTGGAGACGCTGGGCGTGCTGCACAGCCTGATGCGCGAACTGCGCTCGAAGTCGCGCAGCGAGGTCGAGGCGCATATCGACAATCCGGAGGAGTCGGCAATCTTCCAGGCGTTCCCGACCGTGCTCAAGAACCACGACCTGACGAATTTCATCTGCGACTATTGCCGCATCATCATCATCGGCAATGCCCGCTCGCATGAGATCGAGGCGCTGATGGACGAGGAAATCCAGACCATCAAGTCCGACAAGATGAAGGCCTACCACGCGCTGGTGGCAGTGGGTGACGGTCTGCCTGCGCTCGGCATCGTCGCCGCCGTGCTCGGCGTGGTCAAGGCGATGGGCGCGCTAGACCAGTCGCCCGAAATCCTCGGCGGCCTGATCGGCGCCGCCCTTGTCGGAACCTTCCTCGGCATCTTCCTGTCCTATGCGGTGGTCGGGCCGGTCGCCACCAAGATCAAGACGGTGCGCGAGAAGAAGAACCGCCTCTATATCATCGTCAAGCAGACGCTGCTTGCCTACATGAACGGCGCTCTGCCGCAGGTGGCGATCGAGTTCGGCCGCAAGACCATCTCGTCCTATGAGCGGCCGACGATCGATGCCGTCGAGCAAAGCACGATGAACACAGCTTCCGCCGAGAAGAAAGCGGCTTGAGCCATGCATGACGACAGACAGGACCGCACGCCGTCATGACAAGTCCTGGCAGCCCCTCGCAAGCCCGCTCGCTGATCATCGAGCGTCTGGTCGGTGACAGCGGTGAGGCCGCTCACGTCATCGGCACCGGGCGCTCGATGGGGGAGCGCGCACTGCCGCTGCTGCAGAAGAGCCTGGCCGGCGAGCTCGGTGCACCGGTCACCGTCGACCTGCGCACGGTCGAGATCAGCCGTGTTCCCGATGCCCGCACGAATGCCGGCGATGCCTTTGCCATGGCCATCATAGCATCGCCGACGTCTTCGGATGCGATGACGCTGGTGGCTGATGCGCCGGCCATCGCCGTGATGGTGTGCGCGCTGTTCGGCGGCGATCCGGATCAGCCGGTTTCGCCGATCGAGCGCGCTCTGTCGCAGATCGAGACCGATGTCGCGACCACGGTCTTCCAGGAAGTTGCGCAGGCGTTGAACGGATCGGGCCGGCGCTCGCTCGAGCTGCGGCTGCCGGTGCCGCGGGCGCTTTCGGGCAGCGAAGCCAAGCGCCGCGTGCTGCGCGATGGCGCGGCGGTGCGCATCGTCTTCGGCATCTCGACGCCGACCGACAGCGGAACGGTCACGGTGATGATCCCGCAGCGCATCCTGCTGGCCACACGCGGTATCGCCGATGTCCACGACAGCGAAGGCACGACCTCCGACTGGCGGGCACGTTTTTCCGAAGAAGTGATGCGCTCGACGGTGACGCTCGAAGCGACCATGCCGCTGGCCCGCCTGACGCTCGGCGACCTCGCCGGCTTCGAGCCGGGCCAGATCATCGAGCTCGAGGAGACGGCGCAGTCCCAAGCCAAGCTGAGCGCGCGCGACAAGACGCTGTTTGTCTGCGAGTTCGGTAAACTCGGGCAGAACTACACCGTCCGGATCAGGCATCCTTACGATGCCGGTCAGGATTTTATCGATGGGCTCATGCCGGGCTGACGCCGGGCAAGCCCAAGCATTTGGAGACGACTGATGGCCAAGACCAAGGTGGAAGCCAATATCGACCAGCCGGACGAACAGCTCGACCGCGCCATCGAGGAATTGCGCGGTGTCCTCCAGGAGGAGGAAAAGCGCCCCGACGCCGCCTTGCGGGCTGCCACGTCCGGCGCCAATTCCAACATCATCATGAGCATCCCGGTCGATGTGCAGATCATCCTCGGCAGTACGGAAATGCCGGTGTCGGACCTGATGGCGCTGCAGAAGGGCTCGACGGTGGCGCTTAACCGGCGCATCGGCGAACCGGTCGATGTCGTGGTCAACGGCCGCAAGATCGCCCGCGGCGAGATCACCGTGCTGGAAAGCGATCCGTCGCGCTTCGGCATCAGGCTGACCGAAATTATCGCGGCGACCAAGGGCGCTTGAGCAATGAATGACATGCGGTCTCAGCAGGAGCGGATGCCATGACGACGCCGGTGACGCTCACGCGCCCGCAAAAGGCCGCCGCCATCCTGGTGGCGATGGGCAAACCTTCGGCCAGCCGGCTGCTGAAATTCTTCAAGCAGGAAGAACTGAAGGCACTGATCGAAGGGGCGCGGCTGCTGCGCACCATTCCGCAAAGCGATCTTGAACGCATCGTCGCCGAATTCGAGGCCGAGTTCACCGAAGGTGCGGGCCTGCTCGATTCCGCCGACCGGATGGACACGATCCTCAATGAATCGCTGTCGCCCGAAGAGATGAGCGCCATCATGGGCGACAAGCGCTTCGAGGTTGCGCCGGAAGGGCCACCGCCGATCTGGCCGGAGCTGGAAAAGCTCGAACCGACGCGTCTGGGCACATTCCTTGCCGCCGAGCATCCCCAGACCGCGGCCATGGTGCTGTCGAAGCTTGCGCCGCAAGCCGCCGCCAACATTTTGCTGACCATGGAAAAGCCGATGCGCAGCGAGATCATCAAGCGCATGGTGACGATGGCGACCATTCCGGACGCGGCCACCAGGATCATCGAGAACCAGCTGCGCGCCAGCGTGCTGGCGCAGACAGCGACCAAGGACATCTCGGCGGGACAGGCGCGCGTCGCCAGTATGCTCAACGAGATGGACAAGCCTCAGTTGGAAGAGGTCATGCAGGATCTGGAAGAGGCCGGCACGCCGGACCTCGGCGGTGTCCGCTCCAGGTTGTTTGCCTTCGACGATCTGCCGCTTTTGACGCAGAAGGCGCGGGTGCTTCTGTTCGACGGGCTGTCGACCGAACTGATTACGCTGTCGCTGCGCGGTGCACCACCCGCATTGACGGAATCGGCGCTCTCGGCGATCGGCGCACGGTCGCGGCGCATGATCGAGTCCGAGCTCGGACAGGGCTCGGAAGGCATTCAGCTTGCCGACATCATGACGGCGCGCAAGAACATCGCGGTGGCGACAATCCGGCTTTCGCGCGAGGGGGCTTTCGAACTGCCCTCATCGCAGCAGAGCGAAGCGGCTTAACGCCGAGCGCTGAATGGCTGAAGCGGCGGACAAAGACTCCAAAACCGAAGACGCGACCGAAAAGAAGATCCGCGACACCGTCGAACAGGGCAAGCTGCCCCATTCCAGGGAGGCCGCACTTCTGGCGTCCTTCATCGCTATACTGGTGTTCACCGTCTTCTACGCCAAGGACGCGGTCGTCAATCTCGGCATGTTCTTGTCGATGTTCCTGGAGAAGCCCGAGGCGTGGCCGATGGACACCGAAACCGACGTCATCGCGCTCTACAAGACCGTGATGATGGAAATAGGCAACGCCGTCGTCAGCCTGCTTGTGCTGCTGGTGGTGGCCGGCATCGGCGCCTCGGTGCTGCAGAACATGCCGCAAGTCGTCGGCGAGCGGATCCGGCCGCAACTGTCGCGCATCTCGATAGCCAAAGGCTGGACCAGGATGTTCGGCATTCAGGGCTGGGTCGAGTTCCTGAAGTCGCTGGGCAAGCTCGGCTTCGCCAGCATCGTGCTCTACTTCACGCTATCGCAGGACTACCGCCAGCTCCTGGCCGGCATGATCACCAACCCCGTCGCTTTCGGCCTCGTCATCAAAAGCATCACCGTCGACATATTGGTGGCGATCGTCTTCGTCATGGGGCTGATCGCGGCGGTCGACGTCGTCTGGTCGCGCTTCCACTGGAAGCAGGATCTGCGGATGACCAAGCAGGAGGTCAAGGACGAGTTCAAGCAGTCCGAGGGCGACCCGATCATCAAGTCGCGGCTGCGCTCGCTGGCGCGCGACCGGGCGCGCAAGCGGATGATGACGGCGGTGCCGCGCGCGACGCTGATCATCGCCAATCCGACGCACTTTTCCATCGCGCTCAGATATGTTCGCGACGAGGATTCAGCGCCCCTGGTGCTGGCCAAGGGCCAGGACCTTGTGGCGCTCAAGATTCGCGAGATTGCCAAGGAGCACAACATCCCGATCTTCGAGGACGTGGCGCTCGCCCGCTCCATGTACAAGCAAGTTTCGGTTGATAGCGTGATCCCGTCGCAATTCTACCAGGCCGTCGCCGAACTGGTGCGGATCGTCTACTCCAAAAAGGCTGAGCGGAGACAAATTTCATGAACCGCCAACCGCACGCAAAATCCCGCGAACTCATCGTCGCCAAGGCCATCGAGCAGGTGGTCGACGAGTTGCGGCTGATCGATGTCGCCGACTACATCGCCTTCATCCGGCTTGAGCATTTCGCTTGCCTGTCGGATCTGGTGGATTCGGCGGTGGAGCTTTTTTTCCTGCCGGGCACGCTCAGGCTCGGCCATGGCGGCGAGGCACATGTCGACTGGAGCGGCAGCCCGCGCATCGTGCTCGATCTCGAGCTTCGGCCGCCGGGCGTCACCGTCTATTTCCAGCTGACGCTGAGCGAGGAGAGGTCTTCGGTCGCGGTCAACTATGTGTCGTTCGAAAAGCCCGGCGAGGACCCCGAGCACAACACCGCCTTGCTGGAGACGGTGATCGAAGAGGCGCGCATTCGCCGGACCGAGCCGCTCGCCTATCGCTGATCTTTTGTCTTATCCCAATCGCCGGACGCAACTCGGATCACTCGATCAGCCCCAGGCGCAGCGCCTTGGCCACCGCCTGGTTGCGGTTGACCGCGTTGAGCTTCTGCGTCGACTGGGTGAGATACTGGTTGGCGGTGTGGACCGACAGCTTCAGCAGCCTGGCGATCTCTTCGCTGGTGTTGCCGTTGGCGGTCAGCTTCAGGCACTCCAGTTCACGCTTGGAGATCGACCGCATCCGGCCGGCATCGTTCGGACGAATGCGGGCGACGGCGGCGAACAGCGAAAAACAGCGGGCGTGGATTTCGTAGAGCGTGTCCTCCGGCAGAGCGATCGTCGAGCCGAGGAACACCACCAGCCCGCAATGGCCGCGATCGGCATGGACGGGAAAGGCAATGCCGTTGGTGCCCGGCGCCAGCGGCGCCGTCCGCTCCGCCCAGGCGAGGTTCTGGAAGACGGCGTCCGAGCCGGCGATGCCGTCATCGGCCCACCAGCGCGGCGCTGTCGAGGCGCCGCTGTGGCGCACCATCTCCTCGCCATTGGCGCCGGCGATGAACTTGGTTGTCACCGCAGTGGCTGGATAGTCGGAATCGAAGCTCGGCACCAGGCGCGCCCGTTCCGGCGAGGGGCTGACGAAATAGAGGCCAAACGCCGACGCGTTGATGTCGACGGCGATCCAGCGGCAGCGGCGCACCGCGTCCGGGATGGTAACGGCATGGTGCGTCTCGGAACCGATGGAGAAGGCGCCGAACGGATTGCGCTGCTCGTTGAAAAGGGCTTCGGCCGCCGCCTTGATGTCAGCGTGTTTCAAATGATGCCGCTCCTGATCGCCGTGGCGATGGCCATCGCGCGGTTCGAGGCCGCGAATTTCTGGATGGCGTGGGTGATGTAGCTGTTGACGGTGTTGGACGAGACCCCGAGGATCACTGCGACCTCATCGGTGGTTTTGCCTTCAGACACCCAGAACAGGCATTCGCGCTCGCGGTCGGACAGCGGGTCCTGCATGGCGACGGCGGCGATCAATTGCGGGATGGCGGACAGCGCGTAACAGCACTTCAACTGAGCCTTCATCAGCGCCGGCTGGTCGATACTGCCGGCCTCGGCCGCCGAGAAAAGCGCAAACAGCCGCTGGCGGCCGACATTGAGCCGCAACGAATAGACTTCGGCATGTCCAAGCACGTCGAGCAGGCGCGCCTCTTCGCCTGTGAGCAGTCCGCCGGCGTCGGGTGCCGCGGCGGCGACCAGGGGCCTCGGGCGGATGCCAGGTGCAACGGTCAGCGGTCCCTGGGCAAGGCCGGCGATCAGCCGCTTGCCGATCAGTTCAATGGCGTCGAAGATCCAGTTGGATGAGACGATGCGGGCGTCGTTGCGGTCCTGGTCGTGGACGATGGCGACGAGCATGTAGCTGTCGGCGCCGATCTCGGCGGCAAGCTGCATGAAAAAGGAGGTGAGATCGCCGCGCGATTCAAGGCGCGAGCCTAACGTATCGGATTGGAGAAGCGCGGCGGAACTGCTCATTGGATGCTTTGGTTGTATGTCATGGCCGGAGTCTTTTCTTGAGCCCGGACGCTGGGGTTAGCAGCGGCCGAACTTGAAGACGCATCACGTTTACGAAGCACTCACACGGCGCGGCGGTCGCGCTGATCGCCGAATCCATTCAGGGAACGCGAAGCCGTCCGCGTCTGGTGCCGGTCATTGGCCGGAACTTAAGACTTTGGGTGGTCGCCGCGCCCCCCAAGGACCGGCTGATTCGGGTCTAATCTACCCGCAGATGAATCCGACATCAAACGCGATTTGACAAAATCAATATTATTGGACTCAAGCGACTCAGGGGCGGCTTCCGCGGCCTTTTCCGCCGCAAAAGGCCTGAAACGCCGACACGAAAAAGCCAGAGGGTGTTGCGATACTGCCGTATCGAGGGCCGATCGATTCCGATAGGGTCTCGGCAGCCGGCAGGGGTGGGCATCCCTTCGGTCATACGGCGGATTTGGCGGCGCTTGCTCGCGGCCATCAGCATCGGGGGTCATGATGAAGCAGGTTTTCCTGGCGTTCACGGTGGTGCTTGCGGTTCTTGCCGGCATGGAAGCGCCCGCCAAGGCTGAGCCGACCGTTACCTATGCGCTCTACAACGGGCTGCAGGTGGTGCTGGTGCCCGACCATCGCGTGCCGAAGGTGGTGATGAACCTGCGCTACCGCGTCGGGTCGATGAATGAACCCGCGGGACGCTCGGGCTTTGCGCATCTGTTCGAACATCTGATGTTTTCCGGCACGCCGGCCTGGCCGAACGTGTTCGGCGCGCACGCCGCGCTCGGCAACGAGATCAATGCCTGGACCACCGAAGACGGCACCGTTTATTACGTCGACGGGCTGTCGTCGTCACTGCCGATGATCCTGTCGCTGGAGGCCGACCGCATGGCCAATCTCGGCCGCTCGGTGACTCAGGCCAAGCTCGATCTGCAGCGCTCGGTGGTCAAGAACGAGATGCGCCAGAACGTGCTCGACAAGGCCGGCGCATCCGGCTGGGAAGCTTTCTGGTCCGGGCTGTTCCCGAAGCCGCATCCCTATAGCCGCATGGTCATCGGCTCGGTCGCCGATCTTGATGCGGCGACGCTCGACGATGTCAGAGGTTTCTTCAACAGCTACTATCTGCCCAACAATGCGGTGCTGGTGCTGGTCGGCGACTTGGAGATCGACGACACCAAGGCGCTGATTGCCGACACGTTCGGCCGCGTGGCGCGCGGCGCCGATGTGGCGCGGCCCGCCGTGCCGGAACCGACGCAGGCCCGGCTCAAGCTGGTGCTCGAGGATCGTGTGCCAAGCCCCATCGTCGTGGTCGGCTTCAGTGGCCCGGTGGCGCAGTCGCCCGACAATGGTGCGCTCAGCATTGCCGCCGAACTGCTCGGCAACGGCGAATATGGGTTTTTGCGCAACCGGCTGGTTTCGCAGTTGGGCATTGCCACCTATGCCAGCGCGAGCTGGACCGGCGGTCTGCTCGGTGGCCGCTTTACCTTCGAGGCGGGTGCCGCCGAAGGTGTGGCGCCGGAAGCGCTGGAAAGCGCGATGAAAACGGCGTTTGCGGATTTCCTGAAGACCCCGCTCGATCCGGTCGATGTCGAGCGTGCGCGCACCGGCATCTTGCAGGCAGCGCGGCTCGACAGCGAAGCACTGAAGGATCGCGCCGGCGTCGTCTCCTACAATGCCGACGTGCTCGGCGATGCGCAGAGCGCGCTGGTCGACGACCCGCGGGTGAAGGACGCCAGCGTGGCGGGCGTCGAGGCAACGATGAAGCGGCTGTTGAAACCGGAAGACGCCAGCATACTGGTGCTGAAGCCCGGCCCGCGCGGCGGCTATCCCGATGCACTGATCGGGTCGTCCGGCACACCGCAGCCGTTCACCGCGCCGGAGCGACCGGCGATCGACATTCCGAAGCATGCGGCCGGGCAAGCGCCTTCGGCAACACTGCCCGCCATGGAAACGGCGACGCTCTCGAATGGCATCAAACTCGTCCACTACACAATGCCGGAAGCGCCGATGGTGTATGTCGCGGCCAGTGCCGCCGGCGGCTGGAACAGCGTGCCGGAAGGCAAGGAGGGATTGCTGGAGCTTGCAGCAAGCATGGCGACACGCGGGGCCGCCGATCGCGGCTCGGCTGATTTCGCCAAGGTGGCCAGCGACATCGGCGCCGGCGTCGGCCACCAGGCCGGAACGCTGACCACGATGATGACGCTTGGCGTGCCGCCGGAAAAGCTCGACCAGGGTATTGGCCTGCTCGCCGACGCGGTGCTGAAGCCTCGTTTCGACAAGACCGAATGGACGGTGCTGATGGCGCAGACAGTCGATTGGCTGAACGGCCGCGAGGCGGATCTGCCCGGCGTTGCCGGCCGCGTGGCAAAGGCGACGCTGATCCCGCAGGTGCCGGGCAAGGCAGCGGTGGACTGGTCGGCAAAGGCGCTGGCCTCGATCTCGCTCGACGGGGCGAGGGACGCGTTCAAGGCGGAGTTCACGCCGAAGGCGGTGACCTTCTACAGCGTCGGCCCGATGCCGGTCGCGACCGTCACCGCCAGCCTTGAAAAAGCATTCGGCGCGTGGACAAGCGACACCGCCGGCTATGCCGTCGAGCCGTCGCCGGCGGCGCATTTCAACGGGGGACAGAAAGTGCTGCTGGTGCCCGAACCCGGCGCCAGCCAGTCGGCGCTGTTCGTGGCGCGGCCGGCGCCCGGCACCGACGAGAGCGAGCGCGCTGAATCGACCGCGGTCTCCAACCTGCTTGGCGCCGATTTCTCCAGCCGGCTGAATTCGGTGATCCGCGAGGAGAAGGGCTACTCCTATGGCGTGTCGAGCTATCTGATGAGCCCGATGAAGGCCGGCTCGGGATTGGTCGTGGCAACCACCGTCGAGCGCGCCAACACCGGGCCGGCGATTACCGAAATCCTGAAAGGATTTGCCGGCCTGACCACCTTGCCGGTGGCGCAGGACGAAGTCGACCGCACGGTGACTGTCTATCGCCGGGCGCTGGCTGGATCGGCCGAGACGTCGGCTGGTCTGTTCTCCTCGCTGATTGGCGCGGTCGGCAGCGGATCGACGCTGGAGGACCAGCAAACCCGCATGGCGGCGCGCACAAAGCTGACGCTCGATGCGGTTCAGAAACAGGCGCTGGCCCTGGCGTCGCTCGATCCGTCGCTGATCGTGGTGGCGGGCGACCCCGATGTGGTGATGCCGCAGCTTGCCGCGATCGGCCTCAAGGACGTCGAGATCGTCAAGCGTGACGAGGCTGGTGAAGAGACGGCGATGCGGGCGCTCGATCTTCTCGGGGGCAATCGCCAGGCGCCGCTGTCGGCCTCGCCGTGGCGGGTTGGCGATGGCGGCACGACACGGGCGGTGCATTCCTGTACAGGCGATAGGGACTGCGGCGCGCAGATCCACGCCGACTGATCGATACGAGGCGGCCGCCGGCCGCGTTTAAATCTTGGGCAACTTTGTTTCGGGGGAAACGATGAGCGATTCATTTCGGGAAGTCACATCCGTCTCGTGGTTCGGGCGGATCAAGCGCGCGGTCGGCGGGGTCATCTTCGGCCTTATCCTGATCGTGCTGATGGTGATCGGGCTGTTCTGGAACGAAGGCCGCGCCGTGCAGACGGCGCGCTCGCTGGCCGAAGGTTCTGGAGCGGTGGTTTCGGTCGGCGCCGACAGCGTCGATACCGCCAATGACGGCAAGCTGGTTCATGTCAGCGGACTGGTGACGGCGGACAGCGGCCTGGCGGATCCGGATTTCGGCATCGCCACGCAAGGGCTGCGGCTGTCGCGCAGTGTCGAGATGTATCAGTGGAAGGAAGAGTCCAAGTCGGAGACGACCAAGAAGCTCGGCGGTGGCGAAGAGACGGTGACCACCTACAGCTATTCCAAGGTGTGGGACGACAGCCAGATCGACTCGTCGGACTTCAAGAAGCCGGACGGCCACCAGAATCCGCCCATGGAAATCCACGGCCGGACCTTCCAGATTCCTGAGGGCAAGCTTGTCGCCTTCGATCTCGATACGCCAGTGCTGGACCGTATCGAGGGTGACAAGGACTATTCGCTCTCAGCCGACCAGTCGGCGGCGATAAAGGCTGCCTATACCGGAACGAAACCGCTCAGCATCGTCGATGGCAAGATTTTTCTCGGCAATGACAACACGACGCCCGCTTTGGGTGACTATCGAATCGGCTACGAACTGGCGCCGCTGGGCGTGATCAGTATCATCGCGCGCCAGGCCGGCAGCCGCTTCGAGCCCTACCAGACGCAAGCCGGCGATGCGCTGCTGATGGTCGATACCGGCAACGTCCCGGCCGAAAAGATGTTCGCCGACGCGGTCAGCGCCAACACGCTGATCACCTGGCTGCTGCGCGGCGCCGGCTTGCTGTTGCTGACCATAGGCTTTGCGCTGTTCCTCAGCCCGATCGGGGTGATCCTCGACGTCATACCCTTCCTCGGCAGCATGGCGCGGATGGGCACCGGCATCATCGCCTTCGTCCTGGCGATCCTGGTCGGCACGGTGACGATTGCGATTGCCTGGTTCTGGTACCGGCCGTTGCTGGCGGTGGCCATCCTGGCGGCAGGCGTGATTGCGGCGGTGATTGTCTACCGCATCGGCCGGTTGCGAAGGCCAGCCGTTCCGGTGGTTGCACCCAACCCGGCTGCGGCCGCCTAGATGGTCGGGGCGGCCGGAGCCGCCCCATATCTCTTTGGCGCAATTCCGGCCGGAAAACCGCCTCACACTTATCCTGGAATTGCTTTCTTATTTGTCCTCGAAGCCGGTGAGCACGCCGACGGCGTTGATGCCGATCTCCTCGACGGCGTAGCCGCCTTCCATCACGAACAGCGTCGGCAGGCCGAGCTTGGCGATGCGATGGCCGATCTTCGGATAGTCCGGGCTTTTCAGCTTGAACTGGCTGATCGGGTCCTTCTCGAAGGTGTCGACGCCAAGGGAGACGATGACGATATCGGGGGCGTAGGCGGCGAGCTTGACGCAGGCATCCTCCAGCGAGGCGTTCCAGGCGTCCCAATTGGTGCCGAAGGGCATGGGATAATTGACGTTGAAACCTTCGCCGGCGCTGGCGCCGCGTTCATCGGCATGGCCGAGGAAGAACGGATACTCCACCATGGGATCGCCATGCAGGTTGAGAACCTGCACGTCGGCGCGTTCATAGAAGATCTCCTGCGTGCCATTGCCGTGGTGATAGTCGACGTCGAGGATCGAGACGCGTTTTGCGCCCTGATCGAGGAACCACTGCGCGGCGACCGCGGCATTGTTGATGTAGCAGTAGCCGCCCATGAACCCAGCACCGGCGTGATGGCCGGGCGGGCGGCAGAGCGCGAAGGCCGACCGCTCGCCACCCTTGACCAAGGCCGCCGCCGTCAGCGCCACGTCATAGGATGATTTGATGGCGGTCCATGTGCCTTCGACGAAGGTGGCGCCGGCGTCGAAGGAATAGTAGCCGAGCAAGGCGTCGACGCGCTTGGGTGGCACGTCGCCGCGCAGGCCGCGCGTCGGCCAGGTGAAGGGCATCGCCGTGCCCTCGAAGCCGGCGGCCTTCCACGCCGGCCAGACGGTCGGCAGGAAGTCGATATAGTCGGCCTTGTGGATGCGCTTGGCGGCTGTGAGATCGTGCTCGACCGGTCCGATGATCGGCCCCAGCTTCTCGCTCTCGACCCGCGCCTTGATGAACTCGGCCCGCGACGGCTTTTCGAAACCCGGCACGATTGCCGACGTGACCAGTTCCATCTGGCCGGCATGGCCGGCATGAAGCGGCGAATAGACAGTCTTCATGAATTTCCTCTCGAAATAGCGAAATCAGTCAAGGTTGAGATAGGGGGTGACCAAAGCGAGCCACATTCTTTCCACATCGTCCTCGATGAGGTCGTATGTCTTGCGATCCCGCTTCAACCCCACAAGCCGGCAGGCGTGCCCGACATCCATCATCAGCACGCCGAGCCGGCTGGCGATCTTGTCTTCAAGGGCCGGGTTCACATGCTGCAGCCATGCGGCGTAAAGCGCGATGATCTGCTCGTCATATTCGTCTTGGATCGGCCTGAGGTCGGCATTGCCGGATATCGCCTCGATCACCGGCATCAGGGTGGCGTTTTCGAGATATATTCTGGAGGTATCGATGAAGAGCTTGCGCACCTCCTGCCGAAACTCGTCGCGGTTGGTGGGTGGGGTGACCTCGATGCGCCTGGCGATCACCTCGGGAAACGACGACAGCCAGCGCCGGGCGAGGTCGAGGAGAATGGCTTCCTTGTTGGGAAAGTACTGGTAGACCGAACCGACCGACAGGCCCGCGCGCCGGGCAATGGCGAGCGTCGTCGGCGTCTTGGTTCCCTGCTCCCGCGTCAGGATCAAAGCCGCGTCGAGTATCCGGTCGACCACCTTGCTCGACCGTTCCTGCCGCGGCTGCTTGCGCGGTTCGAGCGCCATCCTGGTTTCGCGGCTGAGACTGCGCTTCACGGATTGATGCCTTCGTTCCCTGCCGGTTTCAACACAGGTCCCGGTCTCAACATTGGCGTGGTGTGTTGTCCACAATACATTCGAAATTCGGCACGTTGACAAACGCGAATAATTAGTCGCATTCTTTTATCCACGCTGTTTTGAGAGATCACAAGGGGAATTTCGAAACAGCGCACTGGCATCAGTTTTCGTCCGATAACGCCGCTCCAGCGGAGTGGCAGCTTGTCGGACAAGAGGGTTGTCGGTCTCAGCCAGTCGTCAAAAGCGCGGAGTCGCGATGTCTGTCACGGGTGCGGGTCAAAATGCTGATCTGATCGTCATCAATGGTCGCGTGCGGACCATGGACGATGACAATCCCGCCGCCGAGGCGATTGCCGTCAAGGACGGCGCCATCATCGCCATCGGCAACCACGCCGCCATCGAAAAACTCAAGGGAACGACCACAGAGGTGATCGACGCCAAGGGCGGTTCGGTCCTGCCCGGTTTCATCGAAGCCCACATGCATCTGTTCTCGGGAGGGGCCGAGCTCGCGCATCTTCAACTCGGCGGTATCCATGGCTTCGAGGCGCTTCAAAGCGCCATCCGCGACTACGCCACGACGTGGCCCGAGGCGAAGATGCTTGTGGGACAGGGCGTCGACTACACCGTGCTCGGCGACGAGCGGGTGACACGCCATCATCTCGACGCCATCCTGCCCGACCGCCCCTTCTGCATGGCGGCACCCGACCACCATACGATGTGGGCCAACACCAAGGCGTTGGAGATGGCCGGCATCCTGAAGGGACGCACGCTCGGTCCGGGCAACGAGATCGTGATGGGTGACGACGGCCTGGCCGCGGGCGAATTGCGCGAGGGCGAGGCCTTCGGTCCGGTGCTCGACCTTGCCGGCGAAAGCCGGGTGCGGCTGGGGCTGTCGACCGGCGGTGAGCCCGACCCAATGCCGTCGACCGCCGAGCGGGCCGCTGACCGTGACATCATGCGGCGCGGGCTTGCATGGTGCGCGCGCCACGGCATCACCTCGATCCAGAACATGGACGGCAATCTCTACCAGCTCGAACTGCTTTCCGAGATCGAGGCCGAGGAGGGATTGCCCTGCCGCGTCAAGATCCCGTTCCACTACAAGAATTTCATGACGCTCGACATGCTCGAGAAGGCGTCCGTCATGGCCGAGCGCTACCACAGTGAGTGGCTGTCATCGGGCATGGTCAAGGTGTTCTATGACGGCGTGCTCGATTCCTGGACCGCTGTTATGGTCGAACCCTATGCGGATCGTCCCGACTGGGTCGGCGAGCCGCTGTTCACGCCGCAGCAATTTATCGATCTCGCCGTGGCTATCGACAAACGCGGGCTGCAGATCGCGGTGCACTCGATCGGTGACGGCGCGGTGCGCGCAGTGCTCGACGGTTACGAGGCGGCGCAGAAGCTCAATGGCAAGCGCGACAGCCGGCACAGGGTTGAGCACATCGAGGTCACCACAGCAGCCGACGTGCCGCGTTTTGCCGAACTCGGCGTCATCGCCTCGATGCAGCCGTCGCATCCGCCCGGCGCCATGGATTTTCCACTGGAGCCGACGGTGTCACGCATCGGACCGGCCCGCTGGCCGCTGAGCTATGCCTGGCGCACCCTGAAAAGCGCCGGCGCCCATGTCGTGTTCGCCTCGGACTGGCCGGTGGCGGCGATCGACCCGATCCTGAGCATTCAGGCGGCAGTGCAGCGCAAACCATGGGCAGAAGGCGATCCTGACCAGAGTTTCTCGCTGCAGGAAGCCATTGCCGCCTACACGGTCGAGGGCGCCTATGCCGAGTTCGCCGAGCATCGCAAAGGCGTTCTGAAACCCCGCTATATGGCGGATCTGGTGGTTTTGTCGGCCGATATCGAGAAGACGGCGCCGGCCGATCTACACAAGCTGCGGCCGGTGACGACGGTCTGCGGTGGCAAGGTCACCTACCAGGCCTGACAATGGCATGCGGCTTGCACAGCTTGCCGCTTGCAAGACGAAATGACCGACTGAACTGTGATTCAATGCCGGACTTGCCAACCTACCGGCCGTGTGGTCACATCGAACAGGGGAAAAACTCCGCCAGCAAGAGCGGGGTCAACAGTGAGGCGTATCGTGCCGGAAAAACCGGATCGGAATGCAATTGAAGTCGTAAACGTCAGTAAAATTTTCGGATCGGGTGAGGGGCAGGTCGCTGCCCTCGATACGGTCTCGGTATCTATCCGCGAGAATGAGTTTTTTACACTGCTGGGACCATCCGGCTGCGGCAAGACCACGTTGCTGCGGCTGATTGCCGGCTTCGACTTTCCAACCGCCGGCGAAATCCTCCTCTACGGCCAGGACATCGCGCCGTTGCCGCCCTTCAAGCGACCGGTCAACACCGTCTTCCAATCCTACGCGCTGTTCCCGCATATGACGGTCGCCGACAATATCGGCTTTGGCCTGGAAATGCTGGGCAAGCCGAAGGCCGAGATCAAGGCGCGCGTCGCCGAGATGCTGAAACTGGTGAAGATGGAGGCGCTGGCGGGCCGCCGCACCAGCCAGATCTCCGGCGGCCAGCAGCAGCGCGTGGCGCTCGCCCGGGCGCTGGCGCCGCAGCCCAAGGTGCTCCTGCTCGACGAACCGCTCTCGGCCCTGGACTACAAGCTGCGCAAGGAAATGCAGATCGAATTGAAGCGGCTGCAGCACGAGACGGGCATCACCTTCATCTTCGTCACCCACGACCAGGAGGAAGCGCTGACCATGTCGGATCGCATCGCGGTGATGTCGTCGGGCAAAATCCTGCAGGTCGGCTCGCCGCGCGACATCTACGACCGGCCGGCCGAGCGTTTCGTCGCCGACTTCATCGGCGAGTCGAACTTCCTCAAGGCGGATGTGGTTAGCGCGACTGGTGGCCGGGCGACGGTGAAGCTGCCGTCTGGTGTGGAAATCCCAGCCTCGCTGCCGGAAGGCTTCAGCCCCAGCGGCAAGGTCACCATCGTCGTGCGTCCAGAGCATGCGCAGTTGGGCACGGCCAGCCCGAGCGCTTCGCTGTCCGGCACCGTCGAAAACATCGTCTATCTCGGCACCGACACGCACTTCCATCTGCGCCTTGCCGGTGGCGAGCCGTTCATCGTGCGGCGTCAGAACAGCCGCGGCGCCGGTGACGGCTTCGTGCAGGGCGGCCAGATCGGCATCACGATCGGCAACGACGCCGCGCAAGTGCTGAAGGACTGATCATGGCGACCGCGGAACAAGTCGCCAAGGCAGCGCAGCGACGCGATGTGCGCGACCGCTGGCTGCTGTCAGCGCCAGCCTTGCTGGTGATCTTCCTCGCCGCGACCGGCCCCTTGCTGATCGTGCTGATCTACTCGTTCCTGACGCCTGGCCCCTATGGCGATGTGAAGTGGCAGTTCTCGCCCGATGCCTGGCTGTCGGTGTTCATGGAACGCGACATTTTCGACGATACGCTTTCGCTTGCGGCAGCGCATGTCACCATCTTCTGGCGCTCGATCAAGCTGGCGGTGATAACGACGATCGCCACTTTGGCATTGGGGTTTCCAACCGCCTATTTCATGGCGACGCGCAGCGAGAAAACCAGGGATCTCTGGCTGTTCCTGATCACCATTCCGTTCTGGACCAACCTTCTGATCCGCACCTTCGCCGTGCTGCAGATCATCCGCAACGAAGGCATCATCAACACCATCCTTATCAAGCTTGGTATCGTCTCGGCGCCGGTGCAGATCCTCTTCACCGACACGGCGATTCTGATCGGCATGGCCTATGTCTATCTGCCGCTGATGGTGCTGCCGATCTATGCCAGCATGGAGAAGCTTGATTTTCGCCTCGTCGAGGCGGGCTACGACCTCTACGCGACCCGATTCAAGGTATTGCGGAAGATCATTTTCCCGCTGGTCAAACCCGGCGTCATTGCCGGCTCCATCCTGGTCTTCATTCCAGCCCTTGGCGCCTATGTGACGCCGAGCGTGCTTGGCGGCGGCAAGAATATGATGCTGTCCAACCTGATCGAATTGCAGTTCGGCCAAGGCCGCAACTGGCCGCTCGGCTCGGCGCTGTCGATCACGGTGATGATCATCGTCATGGTGGCGCTGCTTGCCTATGTGCGCAATGCCGGCAAGTCGGGGGTGCGGCATGGCTAAGAACTTTTCCATCAAGCACCAGACCGGCTTCACGGTGATCGCTGCGACCTGTTTTATCGTGCTCTATCTGCCGATCATCGTGCTGGTCGCCTATGCCTTCAACGCGGCGAACTCGACGTCCGAATGGGGCGGCTTTTCGATGCGCTGGTTCCAGTCGGCTTGGCAGAACGTGCAAGTTATCGACGCGACGCTACGCTCGTTCCAGATCGGCGCCGTCGCTGCGGTGTTGTCGACAATCTTTGCCACCATGGCCGCGCTCGCCACCACGCGCACCGCGTCCTATCCGGGCCTCACCTTCAAATATGCGGCGATCAACCAGCCGCTGATGGTGCCCGAGATCGTCACCGGCGTGGCGCTGCTGATCTTCTTCTCGCGCATCAAGATCTTCACCGGCTATTCCGGCATTGGCTATCTGATCGCCGCGCACACGGCGTTCTGCATCCCGTTCGCCTATCTGCCGATCCGGGCGCGGCTGGAAAACATGGACCTGACGCTGGAGCGCGCGGCCGCCGATCTGTACGCGACGCCTTGGAAGACCTTCCGCCGCATCACGCTGCCGCTTTTGTGGCCCGGCATACTGGCCGGACTGATGCTGGCATTCGTCATCTCGCTCGATGACGTCGTCATCACCGAGTTTGTCAAATCGGGCGGCCAGGATACGCTGCCCACCTACATGCTCGGCCAGATCCGCCGCGGCATCACGCCTGAGATCAACGCGATATCGACCGCCTTCCTGCTGCTTTCGGTCGCGATCGTCACGTTGTTTTTCTTCGTCAGCAGGAAAAGAGACTGAACCGACAAATGGGAGCTAAAACCATGAACTGGAAAACAACGACAGCCGCCATGGGGTTGGCGCTGCTCGCAACGACGAGCCTGGCCAGCGCCGATGGCGAGCTGAACATCTACAATTGGGGCAACTATACCAGCCCCGACGTGATCAAAAAGTTCGAAGCCAAATACAACGTCAAGGTGACCATCACCGATTACGATTCCAACGATACGGCGCTCGCCAAGGTACGCCAGGGCGGCACCGGCTTCGACATCGCCGTTCCGTCGCAAACCTACGTGCCGATCTGGATCAAGGAGGGCCTCGTGCAGGAGACCGATCCGGGCAAGATGGAGAACTTCAAGAACGTGGCGCCGGAATGGGCCAATCCAGACTTCGACCCCGGCCGCAAATATTCCGTGCCGTGGGCGCTGGGCACCGTCGGCGTCGTCGTCAACACCGATGCCTACAAGGGACCAGCCGACAGCTGGGGCATCATCTTCAACACGCCGGACGAGCTGAAGGGCAAGACCAATGTCGTTCCCGAGATGAATGACGTTATCTTCGCGGCGATCAAATATGTCGGCGGCCAGCAGTGCACCGACGACAAGACGGTGCTGAAGAAGGTGCGCGACACGCTTGTCGCGGCCAAGCCAAACTGGATCGCCATGGAATACAACACCATCGAAAAGATGGGCGCCGGCGACTTCAAGGCGACCAGCGACTGGAACGGCTCGGCGCTACGCCAGCGGTTGGCCAATCCGGCCATCCACTACAATTATCCGAAGGAAGGCTACGGCCTGTGGAGCGATAACGTCGTCGTTCTCAAGGAAGCCAAGAATGTCGAGAACGCCAAGCTGTTCCAGAACTTCATCATGGATCCGGAAAACGCGGCCGGCCTCTCGGCCTTCCACCGTTACGCAAACGCCATTACCGGCTCGGACAAATACATGCCGGCCGATATGAAGGATGCGCCGGAAGTCGTCATTCCGGAGGCTGCGAAGGCACAGGGCGAATTCCAGAAGATGTGCGCGCCTGAGATTCAGGACATCTACACCAAGATCTGGACCGAACTGCAGAAATAACCGCAGTCTGACAGACCCGGCGGCATGCGCCGCCGGGTCTTTTCTTTTCCGGAATGGCTTTCATGGACTCCTATCGCAACAGCGATCCTCGGCCGCCGATCATGCAGGGCTCGCCGCCTCAAATGGTGCTGCCGAAGCTCGACTGGGACCGGCCGCCATGGAATCGCTGGGCCTTCCAACACATCCGCGAATTCCTGCCGACCATCGAGGTCTGGCGCGGTAATGGCCATCGCCATCGTCTTGAGCGCGCAGAGACCGATCTCGACGCGCTGCCGGTGGAAGACAGCAAGGGCCGTCCGACGACGCTCGTTGGCCTGCTCGACGAGACCTACACGGACGGCTTCCTGGTGCTCAAAGACGGCAAGGTCGCCTATGAGCGCTATTTCAACGGCATGGCCGAGCGCACGCTGCATCTGTCGCAGTCGATGGCGAAGTCGGTAACAGGCACCGTGTTCGGTATTCTGGTTGGGCGCGGCTTGATCGACCCGGCCAAACCGGTGACCGCCTATCTGCAGGAGCTCGGCGCGACCGGCTGGGACGGCGCCAGCGTGCAGCATGTGCTTGACATGACGACGGGTGTTCGCTTTTCCGAGGAATACACCGATCGCTATTCCGATATCGGCCAGGTCGATGTCGCCACCGGCTGGAAGCCGGTGCCGCCGGACAGCGATCCGGATTTCCAATGGCCGCCGCATCTGTTCGAGTTGATCCTGCAGCTGAAGGACAAGGTGCGGCCGCATGGCGCCGCGTTCGAGTACCGCTCGATCGAGACCGACGTGCTTGCCTTCATCATGGAGCGGGTCACCGGTAAACGGCTGGCGCAGTTGGTGTCCGAGGAGCTGTGGCAAAAGCTCGGCGCCGACGAGAGCGCCTGCTTCACGGTTGACAGCGCCGGCTATGCGCTGGCCGATGGCGGCTTCAACGCGACGCTGCGAGACTACGCCCGCTTCGGCCAGTTGATCCTCGACAATGGCCGCGGCATCGTGCCGGCCGACTGGATCGAGGCGACGCGCAACGGCAGGCATGCGCCGGATTTCAATCCGAGCCTGCCGGAGGGCAGCTACCGCAACCAGTTCTGGATCGAAAACCCGCGCTCACGCGCACTGATGTGCCGGGGCGTGTTCGGGCAGATGATCCATATCGACTGGGACACCGGCATGGTCGTGGTCAAGCTTTCAAGCTATCCGGATTTCAGCAATGTCGCCTATTCGGTGGCAACGCTGAAGGCGGTGCACGCCATCGCCAAGAAGCTTGGTTGACCCACAACAAATCATCCCTCCGAGGAAACGTTCATGACTGGCAAGACTGCGTTCGAGATCCGCTACGGCTTTGCCCGTAATGAGGTGCTGCTCTCCAACTGGCGCGAAAACCCCTTCAACCGCTGGTCATTCCAGAACCTTGGCGAACTGGTGCCGACCGCTCCCGTGGGGGCGACGCCGGGAAGCGTCGAAGCGCCGGTGCGGGACCTGAGCGGCCTGCTCGGCGAAAAGGTTTCGATCGCCAGCGCCCCGGAAACGGTGGCCGAATTCCTCACACGTTCGAGCAGCGACGCGCTGACGGTGCTGAAGGCTGGCAAGGTCATCGGCGACTGGTTTGCGCCCATTATGGATTTCGGCGCCCGTCACATCGTCTTTTCGATCAGCAAATCGGTCACCGCCATCATCGCCGGCATATTGGAAGGCGAGGGCGTGTTCGACACGGAAGCGCCAGTGACGGCCTACATTCCGGAAGCCGCCGGCTCGGCCTATGCCGATGCAAGCTGCCGGCATGTGCTCGACATGAGCGTCAGCCTCGATTTCGAGGAGGCCTATCTCGATCCCGAAAGCGCCTTTGCCCGTTACCGCCGCGCGACGCTGTGGAATCCGGGCGGCGGCACTGAAAGCTTGCGCGAATTCATTCTGACCTTGCAGCGGCTCGAAGAACCGCATGGCAAAACCTTCCGCTACCGTTCGCCCAATTCCGATCTGCTCGGCCTGCTGCTCGAACGAGCTTCCGGCCAGCGCTTCCCCGACCTGATGCGCGAGAAACTGTGGCTGCCGCTGGGTGCTGTCAGCGAGGCTTCGATCGGCGTCGACATGGAAGGTACGGCGCGCACCGCCGGCGGCATTTCGGTGACGCCGCGCGACCTGGCGCGTATCGGCGAGATGATGCGGCAGGGCGGCACGGCCAATGGCCGGCGCATCGTGCCGGAAGGCTGGGTGCGCGATACGACCGTTGCCGGCGGCAGCGCGGAGGCCTGGCAGCGCGGCACGATGGTGCATCTGTTCCCGAAGGGCCGCTATCGCAACAAGTGGTACCAAACGGGTGCGGCAAACGGTGCTTTCTGCGGCATCGGCATCCATGGCCAATGGCTCTACGTCGATCCGAAGACGGAAGTGGTGATTGCAAAAATGGGGTCGCAGCCGGTGCCTGAAGATTATCCGCTCGAACGCGAGATCGTTGCCTTTTTCGAGGCGCTGAGCGGGATGGTCTGAGGACGAGCCAAGGCAAGGCGCTTTCCTGTGGACCTCTTTGACGCTTGAGAACACTGCGGTTGGCGTGACGGACATCAGCGCCTATGGTCGCCGCTCTTTGCGACAGGGACCAGCATGGCAGCAGACAGCAAACGCATCGCATCCATCATCGCGGCAGAGATCGGGGCGCGGCCGGAGCAAGCATCAGCAGCTATAGGGTTGCTCGATGAGGGCGCGACGGTGCCGTTTGTGGCGCGCTACCGCAAGGAGGTCACCGGCGGGCTCGACGACACCCAATTGCGCGACCTTGCCGAGCGATTGGCCTATCTGCGCGAACTCGATGCGCGCCGCGATACCATTCTCGGTTCGATCCGCGAGCAGGGCAAGCTGACCGAGGAACTTGAGGCCAAAATTGTGGCTGCCGCCACCAAGGCTGAACTGGAAGACATCTACCTGCCCTACAAGCCCAAGCGCCGCACCAAGGCCGAGATCGCCCGGGAGCGCGGGCTGGGGCCATTGGCGGAGGCTATTTTGGCCAACCGGTCGTTGGTGCCCGCCGAGGCGGCGCTGGCTTATGTGACCGAGGATTTGACCGACGCCAAGGCCGCACTGGAAGGCGCACGCGACATCCTGTCGGAACAGTTCGCGGAAAATGCCGATCTGGTCGGCAAGCTTCGCACCTACATGAAGGAGCGCGCTTTCATGCGTGCCCGTGTCGTCGACGGTAAGCAGGAGGCCGGGGCGAAATTCTCCGACTATTTCGAGCATGTCGAGCGCTGGGCCAATGTTCCGAGCCACCGTGCGCTGGCCATGCTGCGCGGCCGCAACGAAGAGGTGTTGTCGCTCGACATAGAGGTCGATGCCGACGATGCCTCGCCGGTGAAGCCGGTCGAGCGGATGATCGCCAATGCCTACGCCATCGGCGGCAGCCTGCCGGGCGACCGCTGGCTGATGGAAGTCGTCGGCTGGACCTGGCGGATCAAGCTTTCGCTGCACCTGACGCTCGATTTGATGCGTGACCTGCGCGAGCGGGCGGAGGAAGAGGCGATCCATGTCTTTGCACGCAACCTCAAGGATTTGCTGCTGGCAGCGCCCGCCGGATCGCGGCCGACCATGGGGCTCGATCCCGGCATCCGCACCGGCGTCAAGGTCGCGGTGGTAGATGGCACCGGCAAGGTGCTGGCGACGACGACGGTCTATCCATTTCCGCCGCGGAACGATGTGCGCGGCACGCAGGCGGAACTCGCCAAGCTCATCCGCCTGCACAAGGTCGAGCTGATCTCGATCGGCAACGGCACCGGCAGCCGCGAGACTGAAAAGCTGGTCGCCCACATGCTGTCCGACATGCCTTCGGATGGTGGGCCAAAGCCGCTCAAGGTGATCGTCAGCGAAGCCGGCGCCTCGGTCTATTCGGCCTCCGCGACAGCGGCGGCTGAGTTTCCCGGGCTCGACGTGTCGCTGCGCGGTGCGGTGTCGATCGCCAGGCGCCTGCAGGACCCGCTCGCCGAACTGGTCAAGATCGAGCCGAAATCGATCGGCGTTGGCCAGTACCAGCATGATGTCGACCAGTACCGGCTTGGCCGCTCGCTGGAGGCGGTGGTGGAGGACGCGGTGAATGCTGTCGGCGTCGATCTCAACACCGCCTCGGCGCCGCTTTTGGCCCGCGTGTCAGGCCTAGGCGCGTCGCTTGCCGATGCCATTGTCGCGCATCGCGATGCGACCGGGCCGTTCGCCAGCCGCAAGGGACTGCTCAAGGTGGCGCGGCTTGGACCGCGCGCGTTCGAACAATCCGCAGGCTTCCTGCGCATTGCCAATGGCAGCGAGCCGCTCGACGCCTCGTCGGTCCATCCGGAAGCCTATGGCGTGGCCAAGAAGATCGTCGCTGCCTGCGGCCGCGATGTGCGCTCGCTGATGGGCGACAGCGCAGCGCTCAAGGCGCTCGATCCGCGAGTCTTCGTCGACGAACGCTTCGGCCTGCCGACGGTGCGCGACATCATTGCCGAGCTGGAAAAGCCCGGCCGCGACCCGCGCCCCGGCTTCAAGACCGCAACCTTTGCCGATGGCATCGACGACATCAAGGATCTGAAGCCCGGCATGCTTCTGGAAGGCACCGTTACCAATGTCGCTGCCTTCGGCGCCTTCGTCGATATCGGCGTGCACCAGGACGGGCTGGTGCATGTCTCGCAACTGGCCGATCGTTTCATCAAGGACGCGCATGAGGTGGTGAAGGCCGGCGACGTGGTGAAGGTGCGGGTCGTCGATGTCGACATCAAGCGCAAGCGCATCGCGCTGTCCATGCGCAAGGACGGCGGCGAGGGCGGGACGCCGAAGGGGCCGCGCGACAATGGCGGCGGCAAGCCGGCGCAACCTTCGCCGATGCCGCAGCGTCAGCCGGAACGACCGGCACAGCAAGGCGCGTTTGGCGCAGCACTGGCCGATGCCTTGAAGCGGAAGTAGCCTCGAATGGTTCCTGCAATCGCTAGAGCGTTATCTACCATCCTTGTGTGGAGATACGCGCGATATGGCAAGTTTCGAGAAAGTGAGTGTCCAAGAGTTGGGGCGTCTTTGGGACGAGGGCATGGCGAGTGGCAGTTCGGTCGATGGAGACCAGGCTTTCGCCCGGATCAAAAGCAAGCTCGATGCGAAAGTTGCCGAACGCAAGTCGCAAAAACGCTGCGCTTCCAGCCGGAAACCGAGCCGGAAGTAGCTACCAGGCCAGAACGGCCGGTTCCTTCTCAACCTGGCCCAGCAGCCAGTCGCGAAAGCTGACGACGGGCGGGTGGCCGCGCTTGTCGTTCGGGACGACGAGGTAGTAGGCGCTGCGGCTTTGCATCGGCTGTCCCGGCGCCGGCACGAGCTGACCGCGCTGCAATTCGCCGGCGATAAGAACTTGCGGCAGGAGCGCGACACCAAGCCCCGCCATGCAGGCTTGGGCAACGGTGCCGAATTGCTCGAACTGCATGCCGGGTCCGATCGGTGCGCTCAAGCCCTGTTCCTCGAACCATTCGCCCCAGGCGCCAGGGCGCGTCGCCATGTGCAGCAGCGGCAGGCGGCTGATGTCGGCCGCCGTGGTGATATCGCGGCTGGCAAGGAAGTCGGGCGAAACCACCGGCATCACGGTTTCGCGCATCAACAATGTGGAATCGGCGTCCGGCCAGTCCGGCTGGCCATGATGGATAGCGGCGTCGAGGCGTTCGCGGGCGAAGTCGAAGCGGCCGATGCGGGTGACGAAGTTGATGGTGATGTCAGGGTTTTCTGCGACGAAATCCGGGATCAGCGGCATCAGCCAGCGCGTGCCGAAGGTCGGCAGTATGGCGAGGTTCAGCATGCCGCTATGCCGATTGCTCATCAATCCGAGCGCGGCGTCGCGCAATTGCCCGAGTGCCGCCCGCACGGCTTCGGCATAGATTTCGCCCGCCGTGGACAGCCGAACATTGCGGCTGTCGCGCTCGAACAGCCGGCGGCCGAACTGTTCCTCCAGAAGTGCTATTTGGCGGCTGACGGCCCCTTGGGTCAAATCGAGTTCCTGGGCGGCAGCGGTGAAGGAGCCAAGGCGGGCCACGGCCTCGAAGGCGGCAAGGGCGCTGGTGCTGGGTAAAAGCCGGCGTTGGACGTTCATGACCCATTACTAAACCTCATTGATCTGTGATGCAATTTTGTTTGATTTTTCCGAAGCGGAGGTGGATAAGCCCGAGCACTTCAAGATTTTGGGAGAGAGCGAAGCCATGGCCGCCGACAAGAACGCGTTCGTTTGGGAAGACCCCTTCCTGATCGAGAACCAGCTTTCCGAGGATGAGCGCATGGTGCGCGATGGCGCGGCCGCCTTTGCCGCCGACAAGCTCGCGCCGCGCATCGAGGAGGCCTATCTCGAGGAAAAGACCGACGCCGGCATTTTTCGTGAGATGGGCGAGGCCGGCCTGCTCGGCATCACCATTCCCGAGGAATATGGCGGGCTCGGCGCCAATTACGTCACCTACGGGTTGGTGGCGCGCGAGGTCGAGCGGGTCGATTCCGGCTACCGCTCGATGATGTCGGTGCAGTCGTCGCTGGTGATGTATCCGATCCATGCCTATGGCTCGGAAGAACAGCGCAAGAAATTTCTGCCGAAGCTGGCCTCGGGCGAATGGATCGGCTGCTTCGGCCTGACCGAACCGGATGCGGGTTCCGATCCCGGCGGTATGAAGACGCGGGCCGAGAAGACCGCGAACGGGTACAGGATTTCCGGCTCGAAAATGTGGATCTCCAACGCGCCGATCGCCGATGTGTTCGTCGTCTGGGCGAAGCTCAAGGGCGACAACGGCAAGGACGAAATCCGCGGCTTCGTGCTGGAAAAGGGCATGAAGGGGCTTTCGGCACCGAAGATCGGCGGCAAGCTCAGCCTTCGCGCGTCGATCACCGGCGAAGTGGTGATGGAAGGCGTCGAGGTTGGCGAAGATGCGCTGCTGCCCAACGCCAAGGGCCTCGGCGGTCCGTTCGGCTGCCTCAACCGCGCGCGCTACGGCATTTCCTGGGGCGCGATGGGCGCGGCCGAGGATTGCTGGCACCGGGCCCGGCAATATGGTCTCGACCGCAAGCAGTTCGGCAAGCCGCTCGCCGGCACGCAGCTGTTCCAGAAGAAGCTCGCCGACATGCAGACCGAGATCGCGCTGGGCCTGCAGGCCAGCTTGCGGGTCGGAAGGCTGATGGACGAGGGCAAGATGGCACCGGAGATGATCTCGATCGTCAAGCGCAACAATTGCGGCAAGGCGCTCGACATCGCCCGCCAGGCCCGCGACATGCATGGCGGCAACGGCATCCAGATCGGCTACCACGTCATGCGCCACGCGCAGAACCTGGAGACGGTCAACACCTATGAAGGCACGCATGACGTGCATGCGCTGATCCTTGGCAGGGCTCAGACGGGGATACAGGCGTTTTTCTAAGCTGTGCCGAATTCAAGTGAGGCCGGCCTGCAAATGGCCGATACCTGCGCTTCCGGTGCTCGCGTACCAAAAGTACGCTCTGCTCCGGTTCTCGGTATCAGCCATTTTCGACTCGGCCTGACCTGAATCTCGACACAGCGTAGCCGGCTTCGGCTGCTTAATTTAGGTGCAGCGCAACATCTCTGCTTGGAGAATGGCCAATAGATGTGTCAGGGTTCGGCTGAAGAAACGCCGATCTCCGGGGCCCCATGGCAATACTGGCAGCCGTCTACCACCTGACCCATTACAAATATGACCGGCCGGTGGTTCTCGGGCCCCAGGTCATCAGGCTGCAGCCGGCACCGCATTCCCGCACCAAGGTGCTCAGCCATTCGCTGAAGGTCGGGCCGGCGAACCACTTCGTCAATCTGCAGCAGGACCCCTACGGCAATTTCCTGGCCCGCTTCGTCTTCCCGGAACCGGTGACGGAATTGAAGATCGAGGTCGACCTCGTCGCCGACATGACGATCTACAATCCGTTCGATTTCTTCGTCGAGCCATCGGCCGAGACCTTCCCGTTCGAGTACCCCGAAGACATCAGGGACGATCTCGCCATCTACCGCACGCCGGAGCCGGCGGGGCCGCTGCTGTCTGCTTTCCTCGCAACCATCGACCGTAGCGCCACCAACACCGTCAATTTCGTCGTCGACCTCAATGCGCGGCTGCAGCGGGAGATCGCTTATATCGTGCGGATGGAAACCGGCGTGTTCTCGCCGGAGGAAACGCTGGCCGCGAAAAAGGGATCGTGCCGGGATTCGAGCTGGCTGCTGGTGCAAATCCTCAGGAATCTCGGCCTCGCCGCGCGTTTCGTCTCCGGCTATCTGATCCAGCTGAAGCCCGATCTGGTCGCGCTCGATGGCCCAGCCGGAACCGCTGTCGATTTCACCGACCTGCACGCCTGGTGCGAGGTCTATCTGCCGGGCGCCGGCTGGATCGGCTTCGATCCGACGTCCGGCCTGCTCACCGGCGAAAGCCATGTGCCGCTGGCGGCCACGCCGCATTTCCGCAACGCCGCGCCCATTTCCGGCATGGCGAGCTTTGCCAATGTCGAGTTCGGCTTCGACATGCGTGTCGACCGCATTGCCGAACATCCGCGCATCACCAAGCCATTCTCGGACGAAAGCTGGCAGGCGCTGGATGCGCTGGGCAACAAGGTCGACGCCGCACTTCAAGCGGGCGACGTCAGGCTGACCATGGGCGGCGAGCCGACCTTTGTCTCCATCGACGATTTCGAGTCCGCCGAGTGGAACACCGCCGCCGTCGGCCCGACCAAGCGCGAAAAGGCCGATGCGCTGATCCGTAAATTGCGCGAACGCTTCGCGCCGGGCGGCTTCCTCCACTACGGCCAGGGCAAATGGTATCCGGGCGAAAGCCTGCCGCGCTGGACCTTTTCGCTCTATTGGCGCACCGACGGCCAGCCGGTGTGGAGCGATCCGTCGCTGATCGCACGCGAAAAGAGCGACGCAAAGGTGGGGCCGCAGCAGGCCGAGAGCTTGCTGACGGCAATCGCCGGCGAACTCGGCATCGACAAGGCGATGGTCAGCGAGGCCTATGAGGACCCGGCCGAATGGCTGCTGAAAGAAGGCAAGCTGCCCGACAATGTCGATCCGTCCAACTCCAAGCTGGAAGACCCGGAAGAGCGCAGCCGCATGGCGAAAGTGTTCGAGCGCGGGCTGACCAAGCCGTCGGGCTACGTGCTGCCGGTGCAGCGCTGGAACAGCCAGGCTTCGGACCCGCGCTGGCGCTCGGAGAAGTGGAAGACCCGGCGCGGGCGGCTGTTCCTGGTGCCGGGCGATTCCCCTGTCGGTTACCGCCTGCCGCTGGGCACGCTGCCCTATGTGCCGCCGGCGCAGTTCCCCTATATTGTGCCGGTCGATCCGTCGCTGCCGCGTGGACCGCTGCCGGCGCGGGAAGCCATACTGCCAGAACCGGCTCCGGCCGAACTGGAAGGCGCCGACGAGATGGCGCGGCGCCAGCAGGCGGTATCGTTCACTGCGACGACCGGCCAGCAAGACCGGGTGGAGCAGGAGATCACCGAGATCGGCGGCGCGGTGCGTACAGCACTTTCGGTCGAGCCACGCGACGGGCGGCTGTGCGTGTTCATGCCGCCGGTCGAGGCGCTGGAAGACTATCTCGAACTCGTCGCAGCCGCCGAAAACGCGGCCAAGGCGATCGGCCTTCCCGTCCATATCGAAGGCTATGGACCGCCGCACGATCCGCGCCTCAACGTCATCAGGGTGGCACCCGATCCCGGCGTCATCGAGGTCAACATCCATCCGGCTGCCAACTGGCAGGACTGCGTGGCGACGACGACGGCGATCTACGAGGAAGCACGGCAGACGCGGCTTGGCGCCGACAAGTTCATGATCGACGGCCGCCACACCGGTACCGGCGGGGGCAACCATGTCGTCGTCGGCGGCGCGACGCCCAATGACAGCCCGTTCCTGCGCCGGCCCGATCTGTTGAAGAGCCTGGTGCTGCAATGGCAGCGGCGCCCGTCGCTGTCCTATCTATTCTCCGGCCTGTTCATCGGCCCGACCAGCCAGGCGCCGCGCTTCGACGAGGCGCGGCACGATTCGCTTTACGAACTCGAGATCGCGATGGCGCAGGTGCCGCACCCGGGCCAGGGCAACCCACCGCTGCCTTGGCTGGTCGACCGACTGTTTCGCAACCTGTTGACCGATGTCACCGGCAATACGCACCGCTCGGAAATCTGCATCGACAAGCTGTTTTCGCCCGATGGCCCGACCGGCCGGCTTGGGCTTGTTGAGTTCCGCGGTTTCGAGATGCCGCCCAATGCGCGCATGTCGCTGGCGCAGCAATTGCTGGTACGCGCCATCATCGCCCGTGCGTGGAACAACCCGCTTGATGGCCGCTTCGTGCGCTGGGGCACCTCGCTCCATGACCGTTTCATGCTGCCGCACTATGTCTGGGCGGATTTCCTCGACGTGCTCGACGACCTCAAGCTCAACGGGTTCGAATTCCGGCCGGAATGGTTCGATGCCCAGCTGGAGTTCCGCTTTCCGTTCTGCGGCGAAGTCCAGCATGCCGGCATCAAGCTGGAACTGCGGCAGGCGCTGGAGCCGTGGCATGTCATGGGCGAGCAAGGCGCAATCGGCGGCACTGTGCGTTTCGTCGACTCCTCGGTCGAACGGCTGCAGGTCAGGACCGAAGGCCTCAACCCGGAACGTCATGCCATTGTCTGCAATGGCCGAATCGTGCCGATGAAGGTCACCGACAATCGCGAGGTCGCGGTGGCCGGTGTGCGCTTCAAGGCCTGGCAGCCTTCGTCGGGCCTGCATCCGGCGCTGCCGGTCAACACGCCTTTGGTCTTCGACATTTACGACCGTTGGTCGGGGCGGGCGGTGGGCGGCTGCGTCTACCATGTCGCGCATCCAGGTGGGCGCAGCTACGACACTTTCCCGGTCAACGGCAATGAGGCCGAGGCGAGGCGTCTCGCCCGCTTCGAGCCGCGCGGCCATACGCCGTCGGCCTATGTGCTGCGCAATGAAGAAGCCTCTGAAGACTTCCCCATGACCCTTGACCTCAGGCGGCCAGCAAGACTCTGATCAGCGATGGCAAAGGGGAATCAGAAAAAGGTCCGCGGCAAGCCGCTGAGGCACAGTCTGCTGGAGCACTACCAGCCGATTGACGGCGTCGTCGACGAGATGGTCGATGCTTCGGGCCATCCGCGTCCGGCCTGGGCGCCCTTCATCGAGGCGCTGGAGGAGCTGGGTCCCGAAAAGCTGGGCCAGCGCTTTGCCCGCGCCGACCAGTATCTGCGCGACGCCGGCGTTTATTATCGCGTCTACGACAAGGCCGGCGCCAACGAGCGCGAATGGCCACTGGCGCATATCCCGCTGCTGATCGAAGACAAGGAATGGGCCGGGATCAGCGCCGGTCTCGTCCAGCGCGCCGAGCTTTTCGAGGAGATAGTCGCTGATATCTATGGCCCGAACCGGCTGATCGAGAAGGGAATCCTGCCGGCAGGCCTGATTGCGGCGAGCCCCGAATTTTTGCGCCCCGTCGTCGGCACCATGCCGGCCAGCGGTCATTTCCTGCATTTTTGCGCCTTCGAGCTCGGTCGTGGGCCGGATGGAAGCTGGTGGGTGCTGGGCGACCGCACGCAGGCGCCGTCGGGCGCCGGCTTTGCGCTGGAAAACCGCGTCGCCACGACGCGGGCTTTGTCCGACGTCTATGGCGAGATGCATGTGCATCGCCTGGCCGGTTTCTTCCGCCGCTTTCGCGATGCGCTGATCGGCATGGCGAAGGAGAATGACGGCCGCGTCGCCATTCTGACGCCGGGGCCGCTCAACGAGACTTATTACGAGCACGCCTATATCGCCCGCTATCTCGGCATCATGCTGCTCGAGGGCGAGGATCTGACCGTCTCCGGCGGCAAGCTGATGGTGCGCACGGTTTCCGGGCTGATGCCGATCAGCGTGCTGTGGCGGCGGCTCGATGCCGCCTTTGCCGATCCGCTGGAACTGAGGTCGGACTCGCATATCGGCACGCCGGGGCTGGTCGAGGCGATCCGCCGCGGCACCGTGTCTACGGTCAATGCGCTGGGGTCGGGCTTGATGGAAACCCGGGCGCTGCTCGCCTTCCTGCCGAAGATTTCGCGCGCATTGCGCGGCGAAGAGCTTCTGTTGCCAAGCGTGGCCACCTGGTGGTGCGGGCAAGCAACCGAACGGGCGCATGTGCTTGCCAATATCGATCGCATGGTGATCGGTCCGGCGCTGTCGACGCGGCTGGCCTTCGAGGATGACGGCCAGACCAGGCTCGGTTCGGCACTGACGCCGGAGGAACGCATCGCGCTGATCGCGCGCATCGAGAGCGATGGCAGCGGTTTCGTCGGCCAGGAAGCGGTGACGCTGTCGACGACGCCGGTCTATGTCGGCGGCTGGCTGGAACCGCGACCGGCAAGCCTGCGCGTTTATCTGGCGCGCACGCCCGATGGCTGGACGGTAATGCCGGGCGGTTTCGCCCGTGTCGGCCTTTCGCTCGACCCGACGGCCATCGCCATGCAGCGCGGCGGCCAGGCGGCCGACGTCTGGGTGGTCAGCGACCGGTCGGTCGAGCGCGAGACGCTGCTGCCGCAGGAGCATGACAGCTTTGTCCGCACCATGCCGGGCAGCCTGCCCAGCCGCGCGGCGGAAAACCTGACCTGGCTCGGCCGCTATATCGAGCGCTCGGAGGATACGGTTCGCATCCTGCGCGCCTATCATGTGCGGCTGGCCGAGACGTCCGATCCTGACATGCTGCTGCTCGCCGATATCAGGGACTATCTCGAACCCTTCGGCATCGATCTCGAAGCGGCCATTCCGCCCGGATTGGTCGGCACGCTGGACAGCGCCGTCTACAGCGCCGGACAGATCCGCGACCGCTTTTCGCCCGATGGCTGGCTGGCGCTGAAGGACCTGTCGAAGACCATTCATCAGTTCGCCACCACGGTGGCGCCGGGTGACGACGCGACACGGGCGATGACGGTCATGCTGCGCAAGCTCGCCGGTTTCTCTGGCCTGTTGCACGAGAATATGTACCGTTTCACCGGCTGGCGTTTCCTCGAGATCGGCCGGCGGATCGAGCGCGGCATCCAGATCGCCCGTACGCTAGCCCGACTGACAAGGTCCGGTGCGCCGGACGGCTCGCTCGACATGATGCTGGAGATCGGCGACAGCGTCATGACCCACCGCCGGCAATATCCGGTGCGGGCCGGACGGCGCACGGTGATCGACCTCTTGGCGCTCGACCCACTCAACCCGCGCTCGATCCTGTTCCAGCTCGAACGGCTGAAGGCGGAGATCGGCCTGTTGCCATCGGTTGGGCCGGAGGGGCATATGTCGGTCGCGGCCAAGGAAATCCTGCAGCTCAACACGGCAATTGCCGTCATGGAGCCATCGGAGATGTCGGCGGAGGTGCTGGACGATCTCGCAACTGAGATCGGCAACCTCTATAGCAGCCTGGCTAAAGCGTATTTCGGTTAACATGCTGTACGATATCAGGCTTCATCTCAGCTACGATTATGACGCCGCGGCCGGTGGCAGCCGGCATCAGGTGCGTGTATTGCCGCCGACCATTGCCGGCGTGCAGCGCGTGATCGCGGCCTCGCTTTCGTTTGTGCCGACCCCATCGGAGCGCACGGATTTTGCCGATTTCTTCGGCAACAATGTCACCGCGATCGCCTTTCGCGACGTCCATGACGGGCTCGACATCAGAATGAGCGCGCGCGTGTCGGTGTCACGGCCGGAGCCTGGGCTCGACGTGTCGCCCGATCTGCAGCGCCTGCGGGAAGAACTCGGCGCCGTACGGTCACTGGCGCCGGATGCACCGCATCACTTTCTCGCCGCCAGCGATCATGCCGGCATCGATGCGGCGATCACCGCCTATGCCCGCGACAGCGCCGGCGGCTCGACGGTCGGCATGGCCATCGATCTGTGCAACCGCATCCACCGCGACTTCACCTATGACGGGGAAGCGACCACGGTGCGTACCGGGGCCAGCGATGCCTTCCGTTTGAAGCGGGGCGTGTGCCAGGACTTCTCCCACATCATGATCGCCGGCCTGCGCGGGCTAGGTATTCCTGCGGGTTATGTCAGCGGCTTCCTGCGCACCATTCCCCCGAAAGGGAAGCCGCGGCTCGAAGGCGCCGATGCCATGCATGCCTGGGTCAAGGTGTGGTGTGGGCGCGATGCCGGCTGGCAGGAATTCGACCCGACCAATGGCATGCGGGCCAGCAACGACCACATCACCGTTGGCTATGGCCGCGACTATTCCGACGTGGCTCCGATCGTCGGCGTGCTGAAAACCACCGGCGGCCAGGTCGGCGACCAGGCCGTCGACGTCATCCCGGTCGCGCTCGAGAAGGCCTGACAGCCTCGAAGCACAGCTTCTCAACAACGGCCATGCCCGTTATGCTCGGTCGAAACTTCGGGGAGGATCGGTCGGCAGGCATGCTGATGCGGAGTTCGGTATTGACGGCAATCAGTGTCATCATCCCGGCGCACAATGCGGCGGCAACCATTGCGGCCACACTGGCCTCGCTTCGTTCTGAAGCCGAGGTTATCGGCGAGGTGCTGCTGGTCGACGATTCCTCCTCGGACGGGACGGCAGAAGCCGCGCTGAATGCCGCCACGCAATTCTCGTTGCCGTTGCGCGTGCTCAAGAGCAGCTGCCGGGACGCGGGCGGCTCCCGCAATGTGGCGCTGGCGCAGGCGCAATGCTCCTGGATCTACCTGATCGACGCCGACGACATGCATCTGGAGGGCGGGCTGCGGTCGATGCTGGTCCGGGCGGGGGAGCAACCGGCCGCCGACATGGTGATCGGCGCCTACCGTCGGCGCACCGATGGCGAGAACCGGAACCTCAAGCTTCCAGCCGGCTACATAGAAGACGGTATAGCCAATGCCTCGGCCTATCTGGAAGGTCACATTCGCTCGATCGCCGTGGGCAGTGCGCTGGTTTCCCGGCGCGTCGTCGGCGACACGCGCTTCCCGACCGGGCTTGCCTATGACGAGGACACGCTGTTCTGGTCCAGGCTGATGGGCAGGGCGTCGCTTGCCCTGATCGTGCATCCCGTCATGATCTACCACGTTTCGGCAGTGCGTTCTGATGATCGCTTCATCACCAGGCCGGTGCGCCGCTTTCTCGACTGGCGGCTGGCGCTGCGCGAGCTGACTGACTGTGGTCCCACTGTCGTCGCTAAAGACCAGGGAGGGGCTGGTCGCCCTCAAGATCGCCCGGGTTCACTATGCGCGCGGCGATCTGGAGACGGCGGCGCGGTTCCTGAGGATCGCGGCGGCGGCGCCGAAGGTGCGGTCGAACACCTGGCGTTGCAGGCGCTACCAGCTGAAGCTGGCGCTGTGGCGCTGGTTTTCCTCTCCGCGCGTCCAGTTGCAACGTGCCTGAATCAGCCCCGCCGCAGCTTGCCGTCATTGTCATCGGCTATCGCGCGCCGGCTCAAATCGTCGAGGCGGTGACATCCCTGCTGGATCAGGATGAGCCGCTCGAGATCATGGTGGTCAACTCGGGCGGAGGCGAGGTCCTGGCGCTGCTGACCGGCGCCGGGGTCAAGGTGCCAGTGATCGAGGTCGGTCGAAGGCTGTTTGTAGGCGCAGCCCGCAATCTCGGCATTGCGGCCACCAAAGCGCCTTTCGTTGCCTTTCTTGCCGATGATTGCCTCGCCTGTTCGGGCTGGGCCGAGGCACGGATGCAGCGGCATCTGGCTGGCGACCGCGCCGTGGCGAGCGCGATGGTGAATAGCCATCCGCGCAATCTGATCGCCTGTGCGGCTCATCTGATCATGTTCATGCGACGGCTTCCCGGTCTGCCGTCGGATCGTGCGCTGCGTTACGGCGTGTCGTTCGATCGGCGGCTGTTCGTTGAATTTGGCTTGTTCGATGAAACCATGCCTGCTGCCGAAGACACCGAATTCCTGGGGCGGCTGCCGCAGGAACTGCAGCCGGTGTGGGAGCCTAAGGTGCAAACCGTTCATCGCAACGAAACCCGGCTGTCCAGATTGCTTGCCGATCAGTACAGGCGCGGCTGTCGCCGCGGCGATTACCTCGCAGCGTCCGCCCTGAACACTCCGTTTCGGTGTTTTCGCGACACGTTTCGCGATTGGCGGAATGCCCGCAAGCTGGCGAAGATCGGGCTTTCCGATCGGGATTGAACTTTCGCGATGATGTCGATGCCAATTGTCTGGCTTGCCCTGCTGGTCAAATCCGTGGGTGTCTATATTGGCGTGCGAAATCGCGTGAAAGCGGCAACAAGAAAATGATCACGAGCCAAATCAAGCCTCGACGCTGGCGACGGAGCCGACTGTTCTGGACGCGCCAGAGAACGGTCGCAGTTTTCAGCTATCGTTATGACGCGCATCTGGTTGCCGATCTGATCACCAATATCGATCCGGTCGTTGACGGCTGGATTGCCTATGACGATCGCGGGGCGACCGGCGTGTTCAGCAGCGAGCCGCAGCGGCGGCGGATCTTACTCGACGCAGCGCATGAAGCTGCCGCCGACTGGATCCTGGCTATTGATCCCGATGAGCGGCTGGAACGCGGTACCGCGGAGCGGATCGGACAGCTGACGGGGGATTACAGGCGCATGGCCTGGGGGTTCCGGCTCCGCGAATTGTATTCGCCGACCGAGTACCGGGTCGACGGGCTGTGGGCCGAAAAGTTCCAGTATCGTCTGTTCAGAGCCTACGATCCGGCGAAGTACCGACCAGAGGACCTGCACGGGCTCTGGTATCCTCCCGATCTTGGTTTCAAGGCCCGCAACAGCGGGCTCAACCTCTATCATTTAAAGATGATGGAGCCGAAGCGGCGGATCGCCCGCCGCAATCTCTACCACCACCTTGATCCAAAGGGGCTCCTGCAGGATGTGGGCTATGACTACCTTGCCGATGAGGCAGGGGCCGTGTTCGAACAGATTCCGCCCGGGCGCGACTACCATCCGCCTCACGTCGACGATGGCGGCCTCTGGATGGCCGTGCCGGCTGGTGCCACCATTGGTGGACCCGACCACATTCCATAGCAACGGGGTGGAACCAGCAGTCGGCTTGGCGCTTATCTACGAGAAAAATTTCGTGGAGCGGGCATGCTTGACAAATCTGGGACGCCATCCGGCCGGTCGGCTGCCGGACAGGGGGACGATGGAGCGTCGAAGAACGGCGCGCAGACCGCTGCCGAACAGGTCTCGCTCACCTATATCAGCGACAGCGAGCCGGGGATCCGGCGCCTGAAGGCGGGCGAAGGCTTTTCCTACAAGGGCGCGAAAGGACAGGCCGTCGGCGCGGCAGCCATTGCCCGCATCAAGGCGCTGGCCATTCCGCCGGCATGGACGGATGTGTGGATCTCGCCCGATCCCGCCGGCCACATCCAGGCGACCGGCCGCGACCAGCGCGGGCGCAAACAGTACCGCTACCATCCGCTGTGGGCCGCCGAGCGCGACGGCGCCAAATACTCCAGCCTTGTCGCCTTTGCCGAAAGCCTGCCGGAGCTGCGCCGCCGGATCGATGCCGATCTGCGCCGCCGTGGCCTGCCGGCCGAGCGCGTCGTGGCGGCAATTGTCTGGCTGCTCGACAACACGATGATCCGGGTCGGCAATGCCGCCTATGCCCGCGACAACAAGAGCTTTGGGCTGACGACGCTACGCGACCGCCACGTCGACATCAAGGGATCCAGCCTGCGCTTTGCCTTCAAGGGCAAGTCCGGCAAGGAATGGAAGTTGAAGCTGGTCGACCGCCGCATCGCCCGGGTCGTGCGCGGCGCTCAGGATATTCCGGGGCAGCAACTGTTCCAATATCTCGACGAGGAGGGCGAGAGGCATGGAGTGCGCTCCGACGATGTCAACCGCTATATCCGCGACGCGATCGGCGCCAATTTCAGCTCCAAGCATTTTCGCACCTGGGGCGGCACCATCCATGCCGCGTCGCTGTTTGCGCGGACGGAGCTTCCCGAAAGCCAGGCGCAGACCAAGCGTGTGATGAACGCGGTCATCGACAAGGTGGCCGAGCGGCTCGGCAACACACGCGCCGTCTGCCGCAAATGCTACATCCATCCACAGGTTTTCGAAGCCTGGGTGGAAGGGCGGCTGCTTAGCGAAATGACCGAGGCCAACAAGCGCAAGCGAGCGATCGACGGTCTCGATGATGAAGAGGCTCTTGTGCTGAGATGGTTGAAGGCAAGCGAAGGCTGACAAAAATGGCGTAACTTTTTTGTCGACGCCATGTCGGCACAGGCCCTACTGTTTCGTCCTTTGAGACAGAAAAGGACGTCCCATGCTCTACGCTATCCTCTGCTATGCCTCCGAAGATGTCGTCTCCTCCTGGAGCAAGGCACAGGATGACGAGGTCATGGCAAAGCTCATGCATGTGCAGGAAAAATATGCTCAAGCCGGCCGGCTTGGGCCGGTGGCGCGGCTTTTGCCCACCACCGCCGCGACGACGCTGCGCAAGGTCAAGGGCGAATCGGTCGTCATCGACGGCCCGTTTGCCGAGACCAAGGAACAGTTCCTCGGCTTCTACACGCTGGAATGCGCCGATCTCGACGAAGCCGTCGACTTCGCGCGCGAGCTTTCCGAGGTCAATCCCAGCGGCGGATCCTATGAGATCCGACCGGTTTCCGTCTTCAACCCAACCAGAGTAGCCACATGACAGACCTCGCCTGGATAAGCTCGGCGATCAGCGCTGCCCGCCCGCAGGCTATGGGTGCGCTGCTGCGCTATTTCCGCAATCTCGATACGGCGGAGGAAGCTTTCCAGGACGCGTGCCTGAGGGCACTCAAGAACTGGCCGCAGAACGGGCCGCCGCGCGATCCTGCGGCCTGGCTAATCTTTGTCGGCCGCAACACCGGCATCGACGCGGTGCGCAAGCGCGCCAAGCAGGCGCCGATGCCGGAAGAGGACCAGATCTCGGACCTGGAAGATGCCGAGAGCGATATCGCCGAACGGCTGGACGGCGCGCACTACCGCGATGACATATTGCGGCTCTTGTTCATCTGCTGCCATCCGGATCTGCCGCCTACGCAGCAGATCGCGGTGGCGCTGCGCATCGTCTCCGGTCTCACCGTCAAGCAGATCGCGCGTGCGTTCCTGGTCGGCGAAAGCGCCATGGAACAGCGCATCACGCGCGCCAAGGCGCGCATTGCCGATGCCGGCGTGCCGTTCGAGACGCCCGGAGCGGTCGAGCGCTCGGAGCGGCTCGCCGCCGTTGCCGCCATGGTCTATCTGATCTTCAACGAAGGTTATTCCACCAACAGCGGAGAGGCGCCGGCGCGTGCGCCGCTTTGCGAGGAAGCGATCCGGCTGGCGCGCCTGTTGCTGCGGCTGTTCCAGACCGAGCCGGAGATCATGGGCCTGACGGCATTGCTTTTGCTGCAGCATGCGCGCGCGCCGGCCCGCTTCGACGAGAATGGCGAGATCGTGCTGCTCGACGACCAGGACCGCACGCTGTGGAGCCGCAAGATGATCGACGAAGGCCTGGCGCTGGTCGACAAGGCCCTGCGCCACCAGAAGCCCGGACCCTACCAGGTGCAGGCGGCGATCGCCGCCCTTCATGCGCGGGCGGCAACCCCCGAGGAGACCGACTGGACTGAGATCGACCTGCTCTACAGCCTGCTGGAAGCGATGCAACCTTCGCCGGTGGTGACGCTGAACCGTGCCGTTGCGGTCGCCAAGGTGCGCGGGCCGGAAGCTGCCCTTGCCATGATCGAGCCGCTTGGCGAGAGGCTGTCCGGCTATTTCCACTTCTTCGGCCTCAAGGGCGGTCTGTTGATGCAGCTCGGCCGTGGCGAAGAGGCGCGTGTCGCCTTCGATCGCGCCATTGCGTTGGCCAACACGGCAGCGGAAGCCGCCCATATCCGCATGCATATCGACCGGCTGATGCGGGACGGAGCCGTGAAGGCGCCGGCGAAGACAGCGCACTAAGCCTGTTCCTCCTCTGGCTCAATCGTGCAATCCCGGCTTGGACCATGCCGGGGTGGCGATTTTCCCCTGAAACGAGTAATGGCACGCCATGACAGCGCCTGCGGCATGCGGGCGATAATGGCGCCAAGGCTCGACCGCCGCCCTATGATGGCGAGCGGATCTGAAAGGGATAAAAATGACGATAGCGAAGGAAACGGCCGAACTTCTGGCGAAACTGGGTGTGGCCAAGGACGCGCTGACCGGCGGCGACCTCGTCGTGCGCAGCCCGGTGACGGGTGAACAGATCGCGGCGCTGAAGACGATTTCGCCGGCCGATGCGGCCAAGACCATCGATGCCGCGCACACGGCGTTCCAGGCCTGGCGGATGGTGCCGGGTCCCCGGCGCGGCGAACTGGTGCGGCTGCTCGGCGAGGAGTTGCGCGCGCACAAAACCGAGCTTGGCCGGCTGGTGTCGATCGAGGTCGGCAAGATCCCGTCGGAAGGCCTCGGCGAAGTCCAGGAAATGATCGACATCTGCGATTTCGCCGTCGGCCTTTCCCGCCAGCTCTACGGTCTAACCATCGCCACCGAGCGTCCGGGACATCGCATGATGGAGACCTGGCATCCGCTCGGCGTCGTCGGCGTCATTTCGGCCTTCAACTTCCCGGTCGCGGTGTGGTCGTGGAACGCGGCGCTCGCGCTGGTCTGCGGCGACGCCGTGGTGTGGAAGCCCTCGGAAAAGACGCCGCTGACGGCGCTCGCCTGCGAGGCGATTTTTGCCGGCGCGGTCAAGCGCTTCGGCGCAGATGCGCCGCAGGGCCTGGCACCGGTGCTGATTGGCGACCGCTCCGTCGGCGAGATCCTGGTCGACCACCCGAAGGTGGCGCTGGTTTCGGCCACCGGCTCGACCCGCATGGGCCGGGATGTCGGCCCGCGTCTGGCCAAGCGCTTTGCCCGCGCCGTGCTCGAACTCGGCGGCAACAATGCCGGCATCGTCTGCCCGACCGCCGATCTCGACATGGCGCTGCGCGCCATCGCCTTTGGCGCCATGGGCACCGCCGGCCAGCGCTGCACGACGCTGCGGCGCCTGTTCGTGCATGACAGCGTCTATGACGCGCTGCTGCCGCGGCTGAAGAAGGCCTATGAGAGCGTCTCGGTCGGCAATCCGCTGGAGACGTCTTCGCTCGTCGGGCCGCTGATCGACAAGGCGGCCTTCGACGCCATGCAGAAGGCGCTCAAGGAAGCCACCGCTCACGGCGGCAAGCTGACCGGCGGTTCGCGGGTCGAGAATGGCCATCCCGATGCCTATTACGTGCATCCGGCGCTGGTCGAAATGCCGAAGCAGGTGGCTCCTGTCACCGAAGAAACCTTCGCGCCGATCCTCTACGTGATGAAATATTCCGATTTCGATGCCGTGCTCGACGAGCACAATGCGGTCGGCGCCGGACTGTCGTCGTCGATCTTCACCCGCGACCTGCAGGAATCCGAGCGCTTCCTCGGCGTCGATGGTTCGGATTGCGGCATCGCCAACGTCAACATCGGCACGTCGGGCGCCGAGATCGGCGGCGCCTTCGGCGGCGAGAAGGAAACCGGCGGCGGGCGCGAGAGCGGCTCCGATGCCTGGAAGGCCTATATGCGCCGCGCCACCAACACGGTGAACTATTCCAAGGCGCTGCCGCTGGCGCAGGGCGTGTCATTCGACATCGATTGAGATGCTGCGCCCGGCTTTTGACCAGTTGATCCACCCGAACCCGTCGGGCGGATCGCTGCCGCTCGCGCGGATCGTTCCGCTTTCAGGCTTCGCCCCCGCTGTCCAGATGTCCGTATCCCGACGGCGGAAAGGCCACCTCGGCCCTGCGCCCGGACGGGTCCTCGCGGTCGGCACGACCGGCTGCGCAACAGCGTCTGCGCCGAACGTTCAGCCAGCGTGCGGCGACGCCGGTCGGCAGGCTTCGAACGCGGCATCGATGACGGCAAGTTTGGCGGCCTGCACGGTCATGTATTCCTGGTAGAAGCTGTTCGAGACCCACATTACGGAATGCCCGCGCCGGCCCAGCCAGCCGACGCTGCCGAGCTTTTCGGCGTCGCGCAATTTGCGCGCAAGATGGGTGCGCGAGAGTTTTAGCCAACTGGCGAATTCGCCGATCGAAACCACGCTGGTCGGGATCCGGTCGAGGGCGGCATTGTCGGGATCGATGCCGGACATCAGCCAATCCATGACGATGCCGCCATTGTTGAGCCAGATGAACAACGAAAACGTCTGCTTGGGCTCACGCACTGGGTTGGAGGAGAGCAGGCCTTCCGCCACCAGCGGCTGCAGCCTGGAAATCATGCCGTGCTGCTCGAGAAAGGCGGCGAGGCGGCTGCCGCTGTCGAGACCGTCGAGCGTGCGCAGATGCGCAACCACCCAGCCGTCGAATTCCTTCAGCGTCGCTGCCGTCACCTGAAACGGGTGGGCTCGTCCGTCACCGGTGTGCGGCAGGTATTCGATGATGTGATAGTGCAGCATCTCCTTGATGAAGGCTTCGGCCGTGTTGCGGCTAGCGACGGAATAGTGAAGCACGGCATCGATGAAGCGGGCCAGTGTCAGTTCCGTGCGGGGATCGCGCGGGTCGCGGGCGAAATGCAGGGCTAGGCCGGTGTGAGCCAGCAACCAGCGCTGTTGCGTGGCGAACACGGCGGCCAGGCGTGGGCTCGTTTCATAGATATGCAGCAGCGCCTTCGACTGCGCCTCGACATGACGGTGCAGCGCCGGATGGCCGGCAATATATTCGAAATTCAGCGCCATCCTCCTCGTCCTCCGGCCAGCCCCCCGGCAGCGAAGACGTGCAATCACATTTCCAGCCTTAGCCGCCCGTGTCCAGCCATGCCAACCCGGACAAAAGGCCTAGAGCGAGCCTGGGCTATCGTTCCGGCTATTACGGCCGCAACCGCGAGGTGATGGAGAGCCATCGCGTCCTAGCCACGAACACCACATCGTGGCAAACTTCTTGTTAACCACATGCTCGGTGAAAATATCGGATTAACCTCAGATGCCACTATCGAGGTTATGTTCCGTACCTTAGCGTTCAATATGAGTTCAAGGGATGTGTGGATTCGGGGGTTATTTCGGGTCAATCCGGGATGCGGAAGCTTTGCTCACGCACATGGTAGCCGCAATTGCCCATCGTGGGCCGGATGAGCAAGGGAAATTCGTAGCACCCGATGCCGGGCTCGGGCATGCGCGGCTGTCGGTGATCGGCATCGGAGACGGCCAGCAACCGATGTCCGACGAGGCCGGCAATTTGACGATTGCGTTCAACGGCGAGATTTTCAACTACATAGAACTGCGCGAAGGGCTGATCGCCAAGGGCCGACACTTTCGGACGTCGAGCGACACAGAGGTCATCCTTCAGCTCTATGAGGAGATGGGCGAAGACTGCTTGTCTCTCCTGAACGGTGATTTCGCCTTGGCGATATGGGACAATCGGCAGCGACGAATGGTGCTTGCACGAGACCGGATGGGTGTCCGGCCGCTCTTCTACACAAGTAATGACGGGGTGCTTTACTTTGCCTCGGAGATCAAAGCCCTATTGAAGGTCCCGGGCGTCTCCGCTGAAATTGATCCGATTGCGCTGGATCAGATCTTTACGCTGTGGGCGCCGATCGCTCCGCGCACGGCGTTCCGCAATATCCACGAGTTGGAACCGGCAAGTGTGATGATCGCGACGCAGGGGCAGGTCACGGTCAAACGATACTGGCACCTGGACTATCCGCATCGTGATGAGCCGTCGAAGATCACGAACGAGGACCACGCGGCAGAGGAGTTGCAAGCCCTTCTGACCGATGCGGTGAGGCTTCGCATGCGGGCCGACGTGCCGGTCGGTTCCTATCTTTCGGGAGGGCTCGATTCGTCGCTCGTTTCGGCGCTTGCCGCCGGCATGACTCCTCGGAGACTGGAGACATTTTCCGTAACCTTCGACAGCGCCGAGCATGACGAAAGCGCCTTTCAGACCGAAATGGCCTCGGCGCTCGGCACGCGCCACCACGCCATAGAATGCGGCGCCCGCGATATCGCCAGCGTCTTTCCTGAGGTCATCCGCTTTGCCGAGCGGCCGATCATCCGCACGGCGCCAGCGCCACTCTACAAATTGTCCGCCCTGGTTCGCCAGGCCGGCCTGAAGGTGGTGCTGACGGGTGAAGGCGCCGACGAGGTCTTCGCCGGTTACGACGTCTTCAAGGAGGCGCGTGTCCGCCGGTTCTGCGGGCGGCAGCCCACATCGCGCATAAGGCAGCAGCTGTTCCGCCGGCTTTACCCGTATCTGCCGGGCCTGCAACAGCAATCGGTGGAGTATCTGGCTGCCTTCTTCGGCACCAGCAACGCTGCCCTCGACGATCCGCTGTTCTCGCATCGGCCACGCTTCAAGACCACGGCGGCGGCGAAAATCTTCTTTTCCGGCGACCTGCGCGCGACGTTGAAGGGTTATGACGCGGCTGAAGAGCTGACCAGCCGCCTACCCGAGGCGTTTTCCCTATGGCATCCGCTGCATCAGGCGCAATATCTCGAAACCCGCTTCCTCCTGCCCGGCTACATCCTCTCCAGCCAAGGCGATCGGATGGCCATGGCGCACGGCATCGAAGGGCGGTTTCCTTTCCTGGATCATCGCGTGGTAGAGTTCGCGGCAAGACTTCCGCCGGAGATGAAACTGAAAGGCTTGATGGAGAAGCACATTTTGCGCAAGGTGGCCAGGCACCACCTTCCGGCGGCGATCGGCAAACGCACCAAGCAACCTTACCGCGCCCCGGAGGCCCGCTCCTTCGTCGGGGCGGAGGAACTAGACTATGTGCGTGACTGCCTGGCCGAGGCGAGCATTACCGCCGGCGGCCTGTTCAACGCCAAGGCGGTGGCCAAGCTCCACGAGAAATGCCGCATGGAGACCGCGACCGGATTTCGCGACAACGCCGCCTTCGTCGGCATTCTGTCGACGCAGCTGTGGCAGAAGAATTTCGCCGGCCAAGCGGTCGGCGCGGCAAGAGCGGCCTGAGACGGCGAGGAAAAGGAAAGACATCATGACGGCAATCAAGGACAGGGTCAGAAGCTTTATCGTCGACAACTTCCTGTTCGGCGACACCTCCTACAAACTGTCGGATTCAGCCTCGCTGATCGAGAACGACATTATCGATTCGACTGCGGTGCTTGAGCTGGTGGCCTTCATCGAGGACAATTTCGGCATCGCGATGGTGGATGCCGACATCGTTCCAGCCAACCTGGATTCGCTTGACCGCATCTCGTCCTTCATCGAGGCGAGAGCACAAACGCTGGCAGCGTAAGCGCCAACGGCGAGGAACGTCCCGTGCGGATCGAGCATTTTCTGGTGGCGAAGGCTGCTGCCCACCCGGCCAAGACGGCATTGGTCACTAGGGGCAAAAAGCTGAGCTACGAAGAACTCGACGACCTTTCGAGCCGGCTGGCCACCGCTCTCTTCATGAATGGGATCAGGCGCGACGACCGCGTCCTGATCTTCATGGACAATTGCTGGGAGGCCGCCGTATCGATCTTTGCCGCACTCAAGGCAGGTGCGACCTTCAGTCCGATCAACCCCTCCACAAAGGCCGACAAGCTCGGTTACATCATCGCCGATTGCGACGCCAGGGCGGTCCTGACGCAGGCGAAGCTGATGCCCGTGGTCACCGAAGCCTGCGCATCGCAAGGCAAGACCGGCATCTTCGTGGCTTCCACCCCTGGGGCCGATGGGCAATGCCCGGCAGGGGCCGCGTCCCTGACTGACTGCCTGACGTTCGATGGCGCGGAGGTAGACCATCGCGGCATCGACGTCGACCTTGCGATGCTGATCTACACGTCAGGTTCGACCGGCCGGCCCAAGGGTGTGATGATGACGCATCGCAATTGCGACGCTGCCGCGGGGTCGATCGCCACCTATCTGCGCAACGCGCCGGACGACATCATCCTGAACGTCCTCCCGCTTGCCTTCGACTATGGCCTCTACCAGTTGCTGATGGCAGTCAGGCTCGGGGCCACGCTGGTGCTCGAGAAGTCCTTCGCCTTCCCGCACGAGATCTTCGAACGCATCCGCAAAGAGGGCGTCACCGGCCTTCCGCTGGTGCCTACCATGGCGGCGATGATCCTGCAGATGCGTGATCTGGCGCCGGGTTTCCTGCCCAGCCTCCGCTATATTTCCAACACCGCGGCCGCCTTGCCGCCAGCCCACATAGAACGCCTGCGCTCGCTGCTGCCCGGCGTCCGGATCTATTCGATGTATGGGCTGACCGAATGCAAGCGCTGCACCTATTTGCCACCTGAGGAACTTGACCGCCGGCCAGGGTCGGTCGGCATAGCCATCCCCAACACGGAAGCCTTTGTCGTCGACGACCTTGGACAACGCGTGCCGGCGGGCGTGGCAGGTGAGCTCGTCATCCGCGGTCCGCACGTCATGCAGGGCTATTGGCGCAACCAGGCCGCAACGGAACGAGCGCTCCGGCCGGGGCCTAACCCTTGGGAAAAGGTGCTCTATACGGGCGACCTGTTCCAGACCGACGAGGACGGCTTTCTCTATTTTGTCGGGCGTAAGGACGACATCATCAAGACGCGTGGCGAGAAGGTCGCCCCCAAGGAAGTGGAGGCCGTGCTCCACGCCCATCCAGGTATCGCGGAAGCGGTGGTCGTCGGCGTGCCGGATCCGGTGCTGGGGCATGCGATCGGCGCGCTCGTCGTGCGGTCCGACCCGGCGCTTGGCGGAAAGGACATCATTCGTCACTGCGCGCGCCACCTGGAGGATTTCATGGTCCCCAAAATCATAGAGTTCCGCAGCGAATTGCCGAAGACGGAGTCGGGCAAGGTCAGCCGCCGGCTCGCGGCTGAGATGATGGAGGCCGAGCAATGAACATCGGCTCAACCCAGGATGCGCCGGCCTTCACGCAAGCCCTCGCCATCGATCCCGCCGCCGAAACGGACAGGATCGTGGCGGCCCTGCGCGAGCAGTTGCGCGGCATTCGCAAACGCGGCCTCGTGCTCGGTCTTTCGGGCGGTATAGATTCCAGCGTTTCGGCTGCATTGGCCGCGCGGGCCGTCGGCCACCAGAATGTGCTGTGCGTCCTCATGCCGGAAAGCGATTCCGACCCCGAAAGCCTGCGGCTCGGCCATCTGGTCACCGACACTTTCGGCGTCGAGGCCGTTGTGGAGGATATCGGGCCGACCCTGCGGGCAATGGGCTGCTATGAACGCCGCGACGCCTTCATCCGCGAATTGGTCCCGGACTACGGCGAGGGCTGGGCCTCGAAGATCGTGATCGCGAACGTGCTCGAAGGCGAGGGCTACAACATCTCGTCGCTGGTGGTGCAGGACCCGCAAGGCAAGCAGACGAAACTGCGGATGCCGGTGGCTGTCTACCTCGGCATCGTTGCCGCCACCAACATGAAGCAGCGCACCCGCAAGCAGCTCGAATATTATCATGCCGACCGGCTGAACTTCGCCGTGCTCGGCACACCGAACCGGCTGGAATACGACCAGGGGTTCTTCGTCAAGAACGGCGACGGCGCCGCCGACGTCAAGCCGATCGCGCATCTCTACAAGACGCAGGTCTATGCGCTAGCCGCCTATCTCGGCATTCCGGAAGAGGTCCGCAACCGGCCGCCGACCACCGACACCTACTCGCTGGCGCAGACGCAGGAAGAATTCTACTTCTCCCTGCCTTACGATCGGATGGATCTGTGTCTCTACGGCCTCAACAACGGCGTGTCCGCCGAGGTGGTAGGGCAAGCGGCGGGATTGGCCGCCTCACAGATCGAACGCGTCTGGGCCGACATCGCCGCCAAGCGAAAGGCGACGCGCTATCTGCACCTGCGCCCACAGCTCGTTGACGGCGTGGACGAAGTCGGCTCCTGACCTGATGCATTATGCCATTCCAGACGGAAAACCGCGCACCCTTTCCTGGAATTGCTCTAGGCGGAACGCTTCAGGTGAAGCGGCCGCCGATCAACTGGCTCCACTGCTCGCCCGCAAGCCCGTTCAGAAAGACCTGCGCGTTCTTCATGGCATCGAGAAGCTCGGGATCGCGTGAATGCACGACGGTCGAGGCGACCGGTATGAAGGCTATGCGTCTTACAAGCATGGCGTCCAGAAGCGCGGGCTGGACGCGGCCGCGCAAGCCGGAGACACCGCGCCGGGCGGCATGCTCGACCAGGCAATCGATCACCGGCCCGGCCTGGCCGGGAAGAGCGAGGACCTGCAGCACGCGGCCGATCCCGTCCGGTCGAGCGTAGTAGGCGAAAGCGCCGACATTGGCGCCGTTCGGCGATGCCACCGACACGCAGACAAGCTCTCCGAAATCCGGCTTTTGCGCCGCATCGCCCAGAATATGGTTGAGCTGACCTTCCGCCCACTGCGGACGTAGCGGAAACTGGGCGCAAAGCGGCTCCAGCAGCCCCGCAAAGCTGCCGCTGTCGATCTCGGAGGTCCGAAATGCCCCCCGGCTCGATGCGTTGGCGACGACGCCGGTCCAGCGTCGTTGACCGCCCTCCATTTTGCGAAGGTAGAGCCGGTCGACCATCCGGGCGAGCGGGTTCAACATCCAGGCAAGCTTCATGTGACTGGCAAAAAGGCTGAGCACGAAGGTCGCCGGCCGCATCACGCGAACCCAGTCAAGGCTGTATTGCGGCAGCACAACGCCGCGAAGCCGCGTCCACAGTTTCACGGACGTATCATTGGCGGTTTCGCTGAAGGAGATGTTCTGCGGACCATCGAGGAAGGCCTTCAACAGGCGGGCACCGGCCATCGGATCGGTCTCGTGATCCTCGACCATCAGCGAGCTGCAGATGGCAGCGTAGAGCTGCCGTCCGTTGAATTTCATCGGCAGCGCATGAACGCCGACGAAGCCGGAAACCTGGCCGGCGTCATTGACATGGACAAGCGAACGGAGCCCGCTGCCCCAGTCGGGTGCGTCCAGATAAAACCGCCTCATGTAATCGACGAGGGAGGCCGGCGCTGGCCCCCGCTTCTTGCGCAGCATGCGTTGAAACATGCCCGCGACGGCCGCAAGGTCGGCCTGATCGAGGGCGCGGACGACGCTCACGCCGGGCTCCCGGTTCCGGGAACCCGGCCACCATGTTTGCGCGCCATGGCGACACGGGGCTGGCCGTCGGCCGTCACGGCAAAGGTTGGGGTTTCGTAGGATTTCGTTCTCGATAAAAGGGTTGCTATCTGCCGATCCTGACCTTCGCCGAACTCAAACAGCAGCCATCCGCCTGGCTTGAGGAAAGCTGCGGCATCCCGGACCAGCCTTTGGAGGATCGAAATACCGTAAGGGCCGCCGTCGAAAGCTTCCCGAGGTTCGTTCTCCAACAGATGCGCGCTTTCGCTATCGAGACGGGACGACGAAATATAGGGCGGGTTGCACAAAACCATGTCGGCAGCGCCGTGGAGGCCGTCACCCTCGATCGCGGCAAATAGGTCGCCTTGCCGGACCTTGATCCTGTCCTGCAGGGCGAGGCGCACAACATTGCGGCGGGCAAGCGAAACCGTGCTGTCGGTCAGGTCCGCCGCCCATGCCCGAGCCCGAGGACATTCGCTGACGATGCCCACGGCAAGATTGCCGCTGCCGCAGCACATGTCGATCAGGATCGTTTCGTGCGCCTGTTCGCCAAGAATGGCCGCGGCCGTCCGGCCAAGCAGTTCCGTTTCGGCTCGCGGCACCAGGACGTCAGGCGCGAGTTCCAGCTCAACCCGCATGAAGCGGTGCAATCGCGGCCAATTGCGATCGTTTGCACGGCCGGCAGGAAGGCTGTGATGCTGCGGCAAGGAAAATCCCTATCCTGAGGATAAAACGCGGGTTCCCTGTTGTTACCAACTCCGGGTAAATTGATGTTAAAGATCATGATTGGATTGGGAGTAACCGGCCTATGTTGGCGGCGTCCTGTCCCATCAATGGCGGATTCCTGTGCCGCCGCAAGCCGATCCATGCGCTAATTCAGAGCAACGCCTCGTACCGGTCTCCGATCTTTTCAATTTCGAAATCCGCCGCCCTGCTTTTCAGGATCGCGGCGGTTGTCGGCTGGTCGAGCATTCCGGCCATCGCCACTGCCAGGGCCGCGGCATCGCCGACCGGCACCAGGGCGCCGAAGCGGCCGTCATCAAGTATTTCGCGCGGGCCGTGCGGCGCGTCCGTGGAGACCACCGGAATCCCCGCTGCCATGGCCTCGACCAGAACATTGCCGAAGCCCTCGCTGGTCGATGATAGGACGAACAAGTCAGCTACGGCGTAGCAGGCCGCCGGATCATTGACATAGCCCGCAAACAGAACGTCTGCGCCGATACCGGATTCTTTGGCATAGGCGCGCAACTCGTCGGCCAGCGGACCCTCGCCGAAGATGACAAGCCGGGCCCGGCGGCCGGCGCGCAGCACAGCGAAGGCCCGCAGCAACGTCCAATGATCCTTAACGGGCACCAGGCGTCCGGCGGTGATGATGATGGGGCCGTCGCCCATCGCCGCGAGCTCTGCCTGCCAGGCGTAGGAGCGTTGCTGGGATGCCGCAGCCGGCGGCAGCGGGTTGTTGATGACCACGACCTTGGATTTCGGGAAGCCTCGGGCCACAAGATCGCCGCCGACACCCTCAGAAACCGCGATGGCCCTGGTGGCGCGGGCCGCAACCAGGGCCGAAAGCCAGACCGCCATTTTCGCGCCAAGGCTGCCGGAAGGCAGTGAGGCGGCGGCGTGGAAACTCGGGAAGAACCGCGCCCTGCTTCGCGCGAGGGAAAGCGCCAGCGCCACGACCAGATTGGCGAATTCCGGGGCGCTGTAGATCGCGTCGGGAGAAAGGCGGCCAAGCAGGCCCGCGCTTCGCACGATGCCTTTCAATGTCGCCCACTTGCCATAACCCTCGCCGCGAATGGGGAGGCCGAAATCGACCAGATGCACGGCAGGCGAAAGCAGGGCGGCATTGGGCCCCTGCGCGTTCCAGGTAAAAAGCGTGACGTTGTGGCCGCGCGATGCCAGCTCGTTCGCTATCAGGACGAACACACGCTCGGCGCCGCCGCCCCTGAGGCTGGCAATGTGAAAGACAATCCGCTTCGCCATTTCAGGCGCGGCTGGCAATGACATCCGGGCGGTTCGGCGGAAGCCGCATGTCGCGCACGATACCCAGGGTAATGGCGAGCAACATGCCGAGGATCATGCCGCCAATAGCCCCCAGGCCGATCATCACGACGGTGCGCGGGGGCCATGAACGGCCCTTTGGCGGCACTGCGGTGGAAATCACCTGCACATTGGTGCTGTCGATCTGTTCGCGCTCGGTTATCTGGCGTGCCCGCGACAGGAAGCTCTCATAGATAGCCGTCTTCGACGCGGCGTCACGTTCAAGCTCACGCAAGGCGACCTCGGAATCGCTATCCGAGAACACGTTGCCCTTCAAGTCATTCATCTTGGCATTGAGGGAGGCCGACGAGGTTTTGGCGGCATCGAGATTGACCTTCGCCAGGCGCAGGGTGCGCGCGTATTCGGCGCTGAGTTGCGCGCTGACCGTGTTGTACTCCGTCTTCAGCCTGACGATCGACGGATGACGGGGGCCAAAGGTCATCGACTGCGAATCGATCTGCTGGCGCAGGCCGTTGGCCGTTGCGCGCAGCGCCACAAGCGCCTCCGACGTGGCGGGACCGGAATTGGTGCCGTTTGCGCCGGCGGCAAGCAGGGCGTCGTAACTTGCCTGCGCGGCGATGACGCGCGATTGCGTCTCCACGATCTGGCCGTTGAGCTGGGTCATGGTTTGCGAGGAAACAAGCTGCCCATTGCTGGTGGCCAGATTGTGGCTGCGCCTATAGGCTTCGACCTTCTCTTCGGCCGCCTGCACATCGCTCTTGAGCTGGCCCAGCCGCCCGTCCAGCGCCGCCGCGGCACGGCTGGCGCCGGAAGCCTCGGCGCTGGCCAGCTCTTCCTGGAAAGTCTTGACGATATCCTGCGAAATCAGGATCGCCTTGGCGGGGGTTTCCGCCGATACCATCAAGGTCGTGACAAACGACTTTTCATCCGCGATGCTGCCAACCCGTTCCGCCAGGTTCTTCAGGGCGGTAAGCTTTGGATCGGGTTTGGCGCCGTCCGTCCCTGTGCGGCTACGGTCCGCGTCGAAGAACTCCGGGTCACTGGCCAGGTCAAGATCGTCTACAACACGTGAAAGCACGCTGCCCGAGGTCAAGATGCGCTCTTTGCTGCGCGCGCTGAGCAGCTGTCCATCGACCTGGGCCGATTGCGGGTAAAGATCGTTCGGAACAACCTGAAGATTGGCGGGATTGATGAGGATGTCCGTGGTCACGGTGTAGCGCTGCTTGCTCAGCAGAGCGTAGGCACCGCCGATGATCCCGCCGGCTATTGCCAGCAGGCATACCAGAGCGAGGCCGGCGCGCAGCCAGACAAACAGACGCCCGAAATCGAGTTCGAGAAAGGTTCCGATCTTGTTGAGCGTCACCGTCGTGACGGGCTCGGCTACAGGCGGCGCCACGGGTGCAGGCGACACAGGGGCCGACGTTACAGGGGCCGACGTTACAGGGGCCGACGTTACGGCGGGTGCCGCCGCATGTGCCATGATCGGCGCGGTTTGTTGCGGCTTTGGCCTGCTGGCGCGCCGCGCATTTTCGATCCGTTCATAGGGGCTAATGCCGGCGGCGGCCGCGGCTGGAGGAGGACCGGAAGCGGCGGACATCATGCTAACCCTTTAATATTCAATACGCACAGCCTGCTTTACGGAAACATCGTTAACATTTCATTTTCCAGGCGTGTCAGGCGCGTTCCGGAACAGCGACCTATCCACCCTTGGTCGGTATTCTGCCACGCCCGTCGTAGCCTGGCAAAGCGTGCAGGCGTTTCAAATGGAAATACAAGAGGTCGTCGCGAGGGCACCCGCAAGGAGCGGGCTTGGCGTCATGTCGCTGTTGATGCTGGTTGGCCTTGAAGGGGCGTGCCGGTTTGGCGCCCATCCGGCTTTCGATAAGCGAGCAACAAGATGACGAGCAGCATGATATCCGGCGCCTTCGAAGAAAGGGCATTGTTTGACAATGCCGCGAGGATGGACGCGGCCGCTGCGATATGGGCGGCCCGAGGCGTATTGCGCAGGAGCTTGAAAAGGAACCGGAAGAAAGCAAACGCGAAGAGCAGGGCGATCGGCAGGCCGAACAAAAGCGTAAGAACGACCGGCGTGCTTTCGATGAAGGGGAGGTTGAGCTTTTCGTTGACGATCTTCAACAACTCGTTGGGATTCATGCCAAGCAGGATGTCCCTCCATTCAACGAACTTGAATACATCGTAGATCTTGACGCGCGCGTCGTAATTTTGATCAAAGAGCGTGTTGCTGAAGCGGTTCAGCAGCCCCGCCGAAAAGAGTATCGCAATCAGTATGGCGCCACCGGCCAGCGTCAGCATCAGCACCAGGAGTTTGGCCTGGCGTTGATGTCTGGGTGACAAGTCCGGCCAAGGCAGGAACACGAGCAGGAACAGGATCTCGCCGCAAGCGAGCAGCAGGGCGGTGCGCGCGCCCGAAGCGGCCGTGCCGATGAAGAGAATGAAGATGCAAAGCGCGCACACCCAGATACGCCACCGCGTCAATGCAACGAAACCTATGGCGGTGGTGCAAAGCGCGCCCAGCGCCAGCGGATGGGCCGACAGTCCGATCGGCCGAAAGTCCAGCTCAACGAGGGGATAGGGCAGGAATCGATGCTGGGTGACGGCCTCGATCGTTCCGATGATGGCGCTGAGGACGATCATGCCGACGATGACATTGCCAAGCGCCCTGCGCACATGGTCACCCAAGGCAAGCATGATCATCGCCGCGGCACAAGAGACCAGATAGGAATCGATTATGAAGCCGGCCGAGCCGGCACGGCCTATCACGAAGAGATAAGGCACCAGCCACAACAGCAGCAGCGAATATAACAATGTCGCCTTGAACAGCCTGACTTCATCGCCTTCGAGCCGAATTGGCCGGGTCGTGGCGATGACGACAAGCAGCAGAAAGATCGCATAGGTCCCGATATGCAGCTTTTCGGGAAACGACCCCCCCTCCGTCGAATAGGACATCACCATATTCATCAACTGCGGCGAGATGGTCGAGCGGAGCAGGAAAGCGAAGGCCGCGAGGAGAAAGAACAGGAGTGTGAGGGCGTCTTGGCGGCTGGCCTGCGCGGTCACGAACTGTTGCTCTGTGGGGGTGACACTCACGATTATCCGACCAGCGTTGCGGCTTGCGATTGAGACGGCAGGGGACGAACGCGCCCCCGGGTACATTTTCCTGCACGAACGTAAAGGAATATGGATAACCCGATCTTAACAGTGGCGATGCCCGGCATGGGCCGCCACATGTCAGCTTTGCCGAAAAGCCGGACACCGCTCATTGAGATCTCACCAAAGTGCGCCGCGTGGGAACGAATGCAGGCAATGCACTTGCGCGACATGCATCGGCAGCCGGATTTACGCTATTTCATGAACTCGGTAACCCACACTTAATTGGCCGGTCGTATTGATGGCGATGCTTTGCACGGCGCCCGACGCGCTGCCTGTGGACGGCACAATGGCATCAGGCGCCGGCAAAGCGCAGGAGATCAAGGTGAAGAAATTCTATTCGATTCAGTATCTTCGCGCCTGCGCCGCCTTGCTGGTTCTGTTCGCACACGCCTTTTCCTATCAGATTGGCGTGGACAATCTGATTATCGTGACGGCGGGCCGCCTGGGCGTCGTTCTGTTCTTTGTCATCAGCGGTTTCATAATGGTCCATATTACGGGAGATGGTCTGTTTTCCGCTGCCACCTTCCTGAAACGCCGAGCAATCCGGATCATCCCCCTTTACTGGCTTTTCACCAGCCTCGCCGCGGTTCTGGCGGCGCTCGTGCCAAGTCTCTTCCAGAAGACCGTCTTTACATGGCCCCACTATCTTCAGTCGCTCCTCTTCATTGTTCACGAAGCGCCTGGACGGGATAGCGCCAGTCCAATCCTCTCACTCGGCTGGACGCTCAATTACGAGGTATTTTTCTATATCGCTTTTGCGGTGTTCGCATTCCTGTCCGTGACCTCGCGCGTATTTGTGCTGACGGTCTTTTTCATTGCGATGTGGATAGCCGGGCTGTGGCTGGCTCCCACCAACCCTGTTATCCAGTTCTATCTCAACCCTTCTCCGGTGGCATTCGTCATCGGCATGTGGATAGGGCGGCGCTATTTGGACGGTGATTTCACTTCCGACATACGCCATGCCTGGATATTCGGCGTAATGACCGCTGCAGGCGTGGTGCTTTCATTCGTCGATGACGGTACGCCGCTCTTGGGTCAGATCAGCTTCGCGGGACAAGCAATGTGGGCGGCGGGCCTACTTCATCTCAGCCTCATTCTGGAGCCGAAACTCAAGCACTGGAGCCTTCTCGAGCAGTTGGGCGACGCTTCCTACGCGCTTTATCTGTCGCATATCTTCGTGATCGGCGCTGTGGCGTACCTGGCCAGACGCACCGTCGGATACGAGCATCCGACAACGGTATTGTTGGTGTCGGTGGTCAGCATCGTGGCAGCCTGCCTCGTCAGTCTGGTGATTTACGAGATGATCGAGAAGCCGATTCTTCAGACCCTGAACGGCAGAAGGAAGACGAGAAACACACCGCTTCCTCATATTGCCACGGAGAACAAATAAGCAGGCCACGCAACGGGACGCTCACGGCTTTCAGCGCTTCAGTCAGCCCGCGCTGTCCACGACCTCGACATTGCCGGCGCGGTTAAGCGTATGAATGCCCGTGCGTGCCCATGCCGGACCCGCGCCGATCGGCCGGGGCGAGGCAAAACGGACATCGGACGCGTCGAGTCGCTCAAGCCGCATCAGCCCCAGACCACCGCCATAGGCCCTCGATCCGTTCTGCACCGGCAGCACCAGGGCATCGTCGTGGCGGATAAAGGCGCCGCCCGGCCGGGTGGCCGAATGATCGACGGCAATGGGATTGAGCGGATGGGCGACCCATGGCCCGCGCAGCGAGGGTGCGCAATAGACCGCCATCGTGTCCGACGCGCTGCCGTAGCCGAACCGCTCCGTTCCAACCAGCCAGAAGCGACCGTCGGATTCGAGCAGCGTCGCGTCGTTGAAATCCCTGTCCGCCATCAGCACCGTGTCGCGGACCCAGCGGTCGGGAAACTGCGCGGCGCGATAGAGCACAAGTTCGCGAGCCGAACCACTTTCGGGGATCATGAAAATCTCGCCATCGTGTGCGAACACCTGCGGATACGACAGGTGGTGCGCTTCCTCCAATACAACCCTTGGAACACCGAAAGTGCCATCGTCACCGAGCTCGGCGACGGAAATCACGCCACGACTCGTCGCGTAGGGGAATTCCTCGACAAACAGATGATGGCGGCGGTCGGCCTCGAAGACGAACGGGTCGGCATAGAAGCGTTGGCCATCGTCCGGCAGGACTGTGAACGGTTTGCCGTCGAGTTGCCCGGTTTCGGCGATGCCTGGTCCGTCGATCACCCGATAGGCAACCTGCCAATAGAAGGGGCGTCGTCCCCGCCTGATTTTTTGCACGGCGCGATCGATCAAAGCCCTGCCAAAAAAGGGCACATAGTGTCGAACAAAACTGTCGTTCTTCAGGATCGGCACCGGGTTGTCGCTTACCGGCACAAGCTTGCCCGCAAAGAAGCGGGCGACGGTTTGCATGATCAGCGACATGGCGCCGGCGAGCAGGTCGTTGCAGCTTCGAGATAGCCAGAGCCTGTCTGCCAGCATCGGTCTAGCCTGGGCCACGACAACGCCATCGAGGCGAGCGCCAAGTTCAGGCAATTGTCCGCTCGCCAACATTGCGGCAACGCCGGCTGGAAAGCTGTTGCGACCGCAAAATTCGAGCCTCAGGACTGGCGCGTCTTGCCCCGTTGCGCTGGCAGTGAGATCTATGACGAGGTCCGGAGGGCCGCGATCGATGGGCGGCAACGGCTCGGACCGGCCCGCCAGCGAGGGACCGAAACGCCGGCTCTCGATCGCCAAGACAGTGTCCAGCCCCCGAGCGGTTGGCGCCGCCGCCGGCGCGTGGCAACTCGAGACCACGTAACCAGCCGCATCCAACCGCATAAAAAGCTCATTTTCCCAGCGCCGGGATCCGACGGCGTGGCCGATGATTAAAATATTAGTCAACCCAAGTTATTCTCGTTAAAGCAAAAAATGGCTTGCTCTGGTATCTTTCCCCACAGTTCCTGGCAAGGCTTGCCCAAGGGGGGCTGCGGACTCTAGCGTTAATCATACGTTAATTTTTTTGAATACGAAGGCGGTTCAGGGCGCTATTGTTAGGCTGAAAGCACATGTCAGCCGGGCGCCCACGCTTTCGGTGACCAGGGTCAACCATGAACGCCGTTTCACATCCGAGATTGCCCTCAAGGCGAAAACTGCTGATCGTGTTCGGCACGAGGCCGGAGGCGCTCAAATGTTTTCCGGTGGCGCGCGCCGCGCTCGCCCATCCAGGCTTTACCACGGAAATATGTGTGACGGGCCAGCATCGCGAGATGGTCGATCAGGTCATTGAATTGACGGGCCTACCGGTGCACTACGATCTCAACATCATGCAGCCAGGTCAGACGTTGTTCGACGTGACCTCGCGCGTGCTCCTCGGAATGGCGGGGGTGCTGGAGAAGGCGAAGCCGGACATCGTCATCGTCCAGGGCGACACAACCACCGCGATGACCGCGGCTCTAGCTGCCTTCTACAAGCGGATTCCGGTTGCCCATATCGAGGCGGGATTGCGCAGCCACAACATCAACTCTCCCTTTCCGGAGGAACTGAACCGCAAGATTGCCGGCAACATCGCCACTTGGCATTTTGCGCCGACCACCGAGGCGCGCGACAATCTCATCGCCGAAGGAAAGGCTGCGAACACCATCTTCGTAACCGGCAATACCGTGATCGACACGCTGCTGCATTTCTCCAGCGAGATCGATGCCGACAAGCTGATGAACGCCAAGCTCGCCGCTCGTTTCCCCTTCATCGATCCGACCAAGAAAATGATCCTCGTCACCGGTCATCGCCGTGAGAATTTCGATGGCGGCATCCAGAGGATCTGCACCGCGCTGAAGGCATTGTCGGCGCGCAGGGATGTGCAGATCATCTACCCGGTCCATCCCAACCCGAATGTGCGCTCCGTGGTCGACGCCGAAATCGGGACGGTGCCGAACATCCACCTGATCGACCCGCAGGACTATTTGCCGTTCCTGTACCTGCAGAAACAGAGCTACCTGGTGTTGACCGACAGCGGCGGCGTGCAGGAAGAGGCGCCTTCACTCGGCAAGCCGGTGCTGGTGATGCGGGAAAACACGGAGCGACCCGAAGGGATCGCCGCTGGTACTGCCCGGCTGGTCGGTACCGATATCGAAAAAATTCTGGCCAATGCCAATAGCCTGCTCGATGATGAGAGCGTCTATCGCGGCATGGCGGAGAGGCACAACCCATACGGCGATGGCCAAGCTGCGACCCGGATCGTTGAGGAATTGCTGAATCATGGCTGAAATCAAAACCGTTTCCGTTGTCGGCATGGGCTATATCGGCCTGCCGACCTGCGCCATTTTTGCCAGCCGCGGACTCGAAGTCATCGGTGTCGATATCAATGAGGCGGTGGTCGCGAAGGTCAACCGCGGCGAAATCCACATCATCGAACCGGACCTGGATGGTTTGATCCAGAAAGTCGTCGCCAATGGCAAGCTCAAGGCATTCAGCACGCCTCAGCCGGCCGATGCCTATATTATTGCCGTTCCAACTCCGATCACCCCGGACCGCAAGCCGGATGTCAGCTACGTGCTTGCGGCAGCGCGAAGCATCGCTCCGGTGCTAAAACGGGACGACCTGGTGGTGCTGGAATCAACATCGCCGGTCGGCACGACGCGCGTCATGACAGCGCTGCTCGCGGAACTGCGACCCGATCTCAAATTTCCCGTTGCGCATGGCGAGGAAGCTGACGTCCTGGTCGCCTACTCTCCCGAGCGCGTGCTGCCGGGAAAGGTGCTGACCGAGCTGATCAACAATGATCGCTCGATCGGCGGACTGTCCCGAAAGTCTTCGGAGCGGACAGCGGCACTCTATTCAAGCTTCGTCGCCGGCGACCTGTTCATAACCCAGGCCGAAAGCGCGGAACTGGTTAAGCTGACCGAAAATGCGTTCCGCGATGTCAATATCGCCTTCGCCAATGAGCTTGCGGCGGTGTGCCAGGATCTATCGCTCAATGTCTGGGAGGTAATCGATCTCGCCAACCGGCATCCTCGCGTGAACATCCTGCAGCCGAGCCCGGGCGTGGGCGGCCACTGCATTGCGATCGATCCGTATTTTATCATCGACGCCGCACCGAACAATACGCGGCTGATCAGTTCGGCGCGGCGAATCAATTCCGAGCGACCCTTGTCGGTGGTCAGGGACATCGAGGCATTGCTCGACCCGACCCGCAAGCAGACGATCGCCTGTCTTGGCCTCAGCTTCAAACCCAACATCGACGATATGCGCGAGAGCCCGGCGGTCGAGGTTGTTAAGCTTCTGTCCAAGATTCCCAATATCAAGATCGTCGCTGCCGAGCCCAATGCGCGTCAGTTGCCACACGAGCTCGAGGGCAGCGGCGTCATGTTCACCGATGCACTTTCCGCTATTGACCAATCCGATATCGTCGTCCTGCTGGTCGACCATCGACAATTCAATCTGATCGATCCCGAAGCGCTCAAGGACAAGAAGCTCGTCGACACACGGGGCCTGTGGACCTGGCGCAAGGCGCGCAAGCCCGACGCCCGCATCGAAGGCAAGAAATCCGAAATGGAACGCTCGCAGTCTCTCGCTCGCACCGGAGAAGCGGCATGAACTCGCATGACCCGGCATGGGCGCAACACTCTCTATTGGCATCGCGCCGCCGCGAGTTTCTCGGTGCGACCATCCATGCGCTGACCATGGCCGAGACGCTGGCCATCGCAGACGAGGCGATGGCGACGCGGCGGCCGCTTCATCATGTTGTCGTGAACGTCGCCAAGCTTGTGAACATGCGCAAGAATGCTGAACTGCGCGAGGATGTCGTCGGGGCGGATATGGTCAATGTCGATGGCAAAGGCGTGCTTTGGGGCGCGCGGCTCTGCGGCGTCGAGTTGCCCGAGCGTGTGACCGGCGTCGACGTCATGATCAACCTGCTGGCGCTGTGCGCCAAGCGTGGCTATCGCCCCTACCTTCTGGGCGCTGAACAGCACATTCTCGACGCAGTTGAAAGCCGACTTGCCAGAGATCATCCGAGCCTGGCCATTGCCGGCCGGCGCAATGGGTATTTCAAGGCGGAGGAAGAGGCCGCGATCGTCGAGGCCATCAATGCTTCAGGTGCCGACTGTCTGTTTGTGGCGATGCCGACGCCGAGCAAGGAGCGCTTTCTCAAGCGCTATCGCGACGTACTCGCTCCGAGTTTCGTCATGGGCGTGGGCGGCAGCTTCGACGTCTATGGTGGAAAGGTCGCCCGGGCACCGAGACTGGTTCAGGCGGCGGGCCTGGAGTGGCTGTTTCGCGTGGCGCAGGAGCCGCGACGATTGTGGCGCCGCTACTACGATACCAACACCGCCTATGCACTGCTGCTGTGGCGTGAGTTCTGGTCTCGCCGGGGACGCCGAAACGTCAATCCGTAGGCTCGCGACTTTCAGACAAGCATGCCTCATAGCGCGGGATTTATGCGATCCGGAGCCGTGCCCTTAGCTTGCCGATGAACTGCGTCACGGCCGCGGGGTGAAACAACCAGGTCAGTCCCAGGAAAGCCGCAGCGCCGGCGACACCGCCCGCCGCGAGCGGAAAGATCGCCGGCATATTGCCCAGCCCAGTGCTGGCAAGGCTGGCGGCCAGTCCGGTGCAGATAGAAATGATGACCGAGACAGCGATGTCGCGCCAGGGAACCGGCACCGGCGTGAGCCTCTCGGCGATGACGATGCAGGCTGCAAGACCTGCCAGCGATCCGCCCGCCAACGCCAACGCCGCGCCAACCTCCGCCATGGTGGGGATCAACAGAAAAGACAGTGAAATCGTTGCCACCGAGCCGAAGGAATTGGCGATGATCAGCAACCACGGCCGCTTATGCGCGTGCACCACGACGCCATAAACGAAGCTTGTGAGATTAGCACAAAGAACGCTGAAGGCGATGATCGGAAACAGCAGACCGAAGCGACCATGATATTCCGCGGGCAGCAGGAGTCGCGTGATGTCGCCGCTGAGCGCGATAAGCATTGCTGCGACCGGCAGGCAAAGGCGTATCATCAAGGCCATGAGTTGCGACAACAACCGCCCGGACGCCTCGGATCCCTCTTCGTCGAAGCGGCTGACCACTTCTGGAAATGCGCCCATGTTGATTGCGTTGGCGACCATATCGATCGGCTGCCGAGCCAATGCGTAGGCGGCTGCGAAGACGGCCACCGCGCCGGCATCGTAGTAGAGCTTGAGGAAGACGCGTTCAGCGCTGTTGAGACCGAAACCGACCAGCGCCATGATGACGAGGGGCACGCCGAGGGCAAAAAACTCCTTGTGGGTGAAGCGCGGCGGGCCGCCAATAACGCGCCCGGATGCCACCACGCACGCCACGATGCCGGCAATCAGCACGGCGAGGCTCGAGCCGAGCGATACCGTCAGAAACGAGCGTTGGAAGATAAGGATGGCGGCGATCGGCAAGGCGAGTTGCAGCAGGCCGCGCAGATATTCAAGCATCGAATAGAGGGAATGACGCTGCTGCATTTGCAGCACCGTCAACGCGAACCGGCTGATGGAGCCGGCAATCAGATAGCTGCAGACGGCGATTGCAAATTCGATCCAGCGCTCCGGCACGATCACCGCCGAGGCGATCACGGATATGATCAGGGCCAGCACCGTGGTGACAAGCAATACCTGTCCGGCAAGCATCAGGCTGCCACGGCTGACGTCGCCTTTTCCGCCAAGCCGCAGCAAGGCAATGCGCAGCCAGTTGGTAACGGCAACATCCGTCATTTCGCCCACGGTGACCACCAGGGTCAGCAGGCCATACTCGGTCTGGTCGATCAGCCGCGTCATGACGACCAGCAGGAGCAGAGCGGAAACCCGCGTCAGCAGAATAGCTGGGCCATAGATGAGTGTGGAACTGAGCAGCAAAGGGTTGTTCCCGGAAAATTTGCCGTCGATTAATCGTTGACCGACGGGAATTCCAGCATGATGACGGCAAAGGGTGAACGGATACAGTTTGAACCAAAAGATTTGTCGTAAACCTTTTTTGGAACGTTTGCTTTAGGGTCACCCGGCATCCGCAATCCAAATGGTGTCATGTTGCAGCGTCTCGCCCACAATAGAAAAATACATGTCTTGGTCGCAACGCCCTCGGGCGTTTCGGGACAAGGCGGCATCGACCGGATCATGGGGGCGCTGAAGCAGGAGTTCGAACGGCAAGAGATCGCCGACATCGATCTGCGCTTTCTTTCCAGCCGTGGCCCGGGACATGTCGGGCTTTCGATCTTCTACATGCTTGGTTTTTGCGCGCGGATGCTTGCGGCCCGCCTCGACAGACGCGCCGACGTCATTCACATCAATATATCGGTCTCCGGCAGCACCTATCGCAAGATGATGATCGCCGCCTGCGCCAGGCTGTTGTCGATACCATATGTCCTTCATCTGCATGGGGCGCAGTATCAGACATTCTGGAAAGATGATCATAGTTTCATGAGCCGCCGTATCAGGGCTCTGTTCGAGCATGCCGGCCGGGTGATTGTCCTGGGGGGGCTTTGGCGCGATTTCGTCGCCAGCCGGGCACCGGCGAACGGCGGCAATATTGTCATCGTTCCCAACGCCACGGCAGTTCCTTCCCTGGCGCATGTCGGCGGAGGCGATCACGTGCACATCCTGTTCCTCGGCCGCATCGGCGAGCGAAAGGGCGTGCCGCAGTTGGGCGAGGCGCTGGAGCGGATGAAACATCTCAGGGGTTGGCGTGCCACGATCGCCGGCGATGGTGAGGTCGAGCCGGCACGATCGAGGTCGGTCGCTCTAGGGATTGCCGACCGTATTGCTTTTCCGGGCTGGGTGGGACCTGACGAGGTCGCATCACTGATCGCTTCGGCCGATATTCTGGTGCTCCCCTCGTTCGCCGAAAATCTGCCAATGTCGGTGATCGAAGGCATGGCGGCCGGCCTGGCTGTCGTGGCCACCCCGGTTGGCGCGGTCGAGGACATCATCACCCACGAACAATCCGGTCTGTTGGTGCCGCCCGGCGATGTGGCGGCGTTGACCGAGGCGTTAACTCGGCTGGTCGAGGATACGGCGCTGCGCGCGCGGCTTGGCGCCGCCGCCATGGCGGTGCACCGGGAAAGGCTTGAGCTTGCACCGTTTGTCGACGCGATCTGCGATGTCTGGAGATCGGTCGCGTCCGAGGCGCGATCGGTCAAGCGCTGACGCTGTCCTTCATTGTCGTCACTGCGGCGGGCCAAGCGCGAATTCGCGGTGGAATATCTCCAGGTTCAAAAGCGCCCATATCAGTTTTTCGTGGTCCGCGGCGCGCTCGGCGTGCTCCCTGACAATCTGGTCCAGCTTCTTGGCGCTCAAATAGCTACGGATGACCGAATGGGACGAACACAGATGGTCCCGTACATAATCGCTCATCGGCCCGCGGAACCATTCGGCGACGGGCACCTTGAAGCCGATCTTTGGGCGGTTGAGGACCTCGTCGGGAACCATGCCGGCCATGCAGTCGCGCAGGATCTGTTTGCTGTGCAGGAGGCCCAGCCTGTAACGATCGGGCAGTTGGCTGACGAAGGAAACCAGATCGCGATCAAGGAATGGCATTCGCCCCTCGATTGAACCGGCCATCATCACTCGGTCGCCCCGTTCCAAGAGGTTGTCGGGCAACCACGATGTCTGATCAAAAAACAACACACGGCGCAGATGAGATTCCGTCACACTCGAAGAGAACGGGAAATCATTGCGGTCATGGCCGCAAGTGGCCAATCCACCGAGGAGCGAATCGCGTTCCCGCGCCGTCATGGCTCCAAACCAGGAGATCATCCGGGTGGCAAAGTCCCGTTCACCCGCGCTTCGGGCAAATATGTCGAACTTGGCCGATGCGCCGGGCAATGCGCGCATCAAAGGGGCGAGGAGATTGTTGTGAAGCGACGCTGGAACAAGTGACCGGTAGACACCCGCCAGAGACTCTGCGCGATGTTTGGGGTAGCCGCCGAGAATCTCGTCCGCCCCTTCGCCCGTAAGCACCATCTTGACGTCCAGCGAGGCTCGAACCGACATCAGGTAAATTGGAATGTCCGTACTTTGTGAAACAGGTGCCCCCCGATGGCGGACCATCTTGGGCAGATGATTCATCAGGTCATCCGCCTGGATGACGATTTCGCAATGATCGGTCTTGAAATGATCGGCGACGCGCCGGGCGAATGGAAGCTCGCTGTAAGCCTGTTCGCTGAAACCGACCGAAAACGTACGAATGGGGTTGTCGCTGTGCCTGGTCATCAGGGCAACGATTGCCGACGAGTCGAGCCCCCCGGACAGAAAGGCGCCAAACGGCGCATCACTGCGCATCCTGATCTCGACAGAACGGTCGAGCAATTCCAGAAATCGTCGCTTGGCGGTTCCTGGATCGATATCCGCTGTCAGATCGGTCTGATCCGGGGGCGCATAATAGCGCGTTTCCGTTACTTCCCCTTGCGACCACACAGCGTAGCTTCCCGGGTTGAGCTTGCGGATCTGTTTGAAAAGCGTCCGCGGTCCAGGCACGTAACGCCAGGTCAGATACTCGCGCACTCCATCCAGATCGAGCTGCTGGCCATCTGGCTGCGCAGACAACAACGCGCTGATCTCCGAGGCAAACGACAGCAAATTTCTGCCTTGCATGAGGTAAAGGGGTTTTTTTCCAAAGGGGTCGCGGGCGAGGATCAATTCGCGCCGTTGAGCGTCCCACAGCGCAAAAGCGAACATCCCGCTCAATCGGTCGAACATGGCCAGGCGCCACTGGTCATAAGCCCTGAGCAGCACTTCCGTGTCGGAGCGTGTGCGAAAACGGTGGCCGAGACCGATCAACTCCTCACGCAGCTCGATGTAGTTGTATATTTCGCCGTTGAAAATAATCCGGAGCCGTCCGTCCTCGGTCTGCATCGGCTGATTTGAATCGGCGTTTAAGTCAATAATCGCCAGGCGGCGATGCACCAATGCCAACTGGTCCTCGCCTGTGTTCAGGTCCAGGAGTTCGATGCCTTCGGCATCGGGACCACGATGCTGCAAGGCATTCGACATCCCGGCGGCCCGATCTTGTGGCTTCTCGACCCTGCGCCCAATCCAGCCGGCAATTCCGCACATTCTTTCCCTTGGCCCTCTTTCCCTTGTTTGCGTATGATCGAGGACACCAATCTACAGCGAATATATTAAATAGCTGCTCGGTGGAGTGATTTTAAAACTGAGCCTGATTTGGTTCGATCAGGCCCTCTCGGCTGCAACTGGAGACGATAGTCCTTGGGTTTCCACGCGATTGATCGCCAGCAACCAGGCAGACCGCTCGAACCGATCCTGACCCGATGACGAGTTATGGCAGGCCTAGTGCCCGCAACATCTCCCGGTCCGGGATCGCAGGCCCCTTGGGTTGGATAACACTCATTCCGTAAGGGTTGGAGAATTCCCAGGCCGACCACGGCATCGCGAAGCGTTCCGCCTCTCTGCGCACTGCCATGAGATAGCGCAGGCGATCAGCATCGAAAGCTCCCATGCGGCCATCCGCAGACATCAGGATAACGCCGAATTCGCCCACGAACAGGCGTCTGCTCGCTATGCCATGGGCTTCAGCCCAGTCGACCGCCTGACGGAAACCCGCTTCGAGCTGGCTCTGCCCCCAATTCTGCTCAAAGTATCGGGCGATCGTTTCACGCGCCGAGGCCATGTTCATCACCTCTTCGATCTGGCTCAAGCCGGCGGCGTCCATCTGCGCCTTGAGGGTTTCGGCGACCACTTCGGGCGTGCTGGCGTCGGCAGGCCAGGGAAGGCCGGAGGAGAAAGCGTTCTTGTCATCGGCCCGCTGGTGCGTGAAGCTGTGCGGATCATACATGTGGAAGCTGTAATAGACGTTGGGGTCGTCGAAGTTGGGGTCCAGGTTGACCAGTCCGGCGATGCTCCCGCCGCAGGCGCCGGTCGCGACGATGGTGAGTTCGCTGCTGAAGGCGCGAATATCGCGAACCGTGCCTGCCATGATCCGCTGCCAGTCATCGCTGCCGCTTGAATCGCAAGGGTAGTAGGCGGGCTCGTTATAGGGCTCGAGGGCGACCTTGTCGGCGCCAATTTTGATCAGCATGGCAGCCACCGCCACTACCATTTTTCGATAGCGGGCAACACCCTCGCTGTCGGCCCCGCCATAGATCATTTCCATGCTGTAGGCTGGAACCTGGCTGACGCCATGCAGATCGAAAACCACCTTGAGCCCGCTTGAAACGACCCGCTGCACCGCAGCGGCAAGCATGTCCAGCGCCTGTTGTCGTTTGGCGCCCTCGCTGGCAAGCAGAGGGCCAGGGTCGACACTCAGCCGGACAAAGTCGAAGCCCATGGATCGAATGCGATCAAACTGGTCGCCGTCCGGCCAATCGGTGAGCGGCCTGCCGCCCGCAAGCCATTCCTTCTCGCTGCGATAGGGCGGCCATTTGTAGGAACCATCTTTCTCCACCGGCGACCAGTTGAGCCATTCATGGACGCCGACGCCGCGCTCAAGCGGGATCGGCGCCGCCTCGGCTGACATAGCCATGCCAAGCGCGCACGCTATGACGTAGACAACTTTTCTCATCGCAAAACTCCGCGTCATGGCCGAAGATATTAACCGCGGGAACGGAAAAGAGGATGCCGCCACACGCTTTTTCGACGGGATGGTGTATGAGGATCAAAATCTTGGCGGAGCGCGGATGAGGGTCGGGTGGTATTTCAACCGATTGCGCAGCATGGAGTTGGCCGAGATATTGCATCGGTTGGACGAGCAGCGCCGGAGGACCGTTTCGCGCCGCCGCGACAACGGCTGGCAGCGCTATGCGTCGCCGCAGTTGCACCCGGTGCTGCACGGATTGCGGAATGCTGTGCCGGCCGCTGCGACACCAGCCCAGCGGCAAGCTATCGAGGCGGCTGCGCAAAACACTCTTCGAGGCCAGTTTTCAGCACTTGGGCAGACCTGGCCACAGCGAGACCCCTATACTCTCTTTCCACCCGAGCTCTGGCGCCTTGATCCGGTGACCGGCCGGCTTTGGCCGGGCCCCAAGACCCATACTTTCGATATCGATTTTCGCCATGCCACCGGCCGTGGCGATGTAAAATATGTTTGGGAAATCAACCGGCTGCAGCAACTGCCGCCACTGGCTGCCCATCTGCTTCTCACCGGCGATGATCAATCCCGTGCGGCCATCGAGGCGGCGATCGAGAGCTGGCATTTCGCCAACCCACCATTTCGGGGCGTTGGCTGGGCCTCGGGCATCGAGGTCGCGCTACGAGCCATCAGCCTGATTGTCACGCTCGACCTCGTCGGCGAGCGGCTTGGCGCGGCGACGCGAGAAAAAGTCGGTGAAATACTGGCGGCAAGCGCCTATTGGCTGCCGCGGTTTCCCTCCCGTTTTTCGTCCGCCAACAACCATCTCGTCGCGGAACTGGCTGGCGAATATCTGATCGGTCTGGCTTTCGGGGCCGAGGTGGCTCGCGAGTCGCTCCTGGCTGAGGTGCTCAAACAGATCCTGGCCGATGGCGCCGGGGCCGAGCAGACCCCGACCTACGCCGCCTTCAGTGCCGAGCTTTTCCTGCTGTGCGCTGCGGCGGCGCGCCAGGCCGGACTGCCTTTTCCCCAGCCCGTCGAAGCGCGTTTGGCCGCTTTCGCCAATTTCGCAGGCTGGCTCCCGCCGAAAGCCAGCGGCTTCGGCGACAATGATGAAGGCCGCGTGATCACGCTGGGGGGCGAAACCGATTATGTCGGATCGGTCGCGGCCGCCATCCATGGTTTTCTACGGATGCCGGGCAGGGCACCGGAGCCCGGCGATTTTCGCGCGCTTTTCTTCGGCGCGCCACCGCGGCCGGCGCCGGTGCCGGATGGATTGCATACGTTCACGCAAGGCGGGCTCTCCGTCTGGCGCGGCGAGATGAATGGTCTCAACGTCCATCTGACATACGACCACGGCCCGCTGGGCTACCTTTCGATAGCGGCGCACGGTCATGCCGACGCGCTGTCGCTCACCCTGTGCATTGACGGCGATCCGGTGCTGGTCGACCCCGGCACATGGCTCTATGGTTCGGGGGGAGGCTGGCGCGACTGGTTCCGCTCGACGCCGGCGCACAACACGCTGAACCTAGAGGGTAAAAGCCAAAGCATCATCTCCGGGGCGTTCAACTGGTCGCACAAGGCGGTTGCGACATTGGTGGAGAGCGAGCCGGGGCCGCACTGGAGGCTGTGTGCCCGACATGACGGGTACAAAGGCCGCTTCGGCGTTGTGCATCAACGCGCCGTGACACGCGATGGCGACGGCATCCTCGTGACCGACCAACTGCTCGGCGGCAGCCGGGTCGCTGAGATCGTCTTCCAACTCGCCGCCGACCTCCACGCCAACAGGGATGGAAACATTGTCACGATATTGCGCGGCGCTGAACCTTTGATGACTATCCACTTTCCAGACGCAGCGATCCACATCCGTTCCGGCGGCGACACACCGGGCCAAGGCGGCTGGGTTTCGCCGCGTTTTGGTGCAAGGCAGCCAGCCGAACGCCTCGCATGGCGTGGCCAAGTAGGCGAAAAGGGAGTAGTCATCCGGCTCGCGCCAAGTCCGCCGCAGACCCGATAACGGGCAGGTTGCAGGCGCAGCGTTCGACATTAATTACGTTCAGATATTTAGCGGTTTTGACACCGTTGATCTGCTAATTTGGCCATGATTGTTCTGCCAGTCGCATCCCGATACACAGTTGCGGGCAGCATATGATGGGCCTGGCAATATGTGCTTCGCGACGAGCCGGATCACCATTTCACCACCTAGGAGCCACTGCATCGATGTTTTCGGAATTCGCCAGAGTGATCGTGGAAAAACTCTCACACATCAATCTGCTGACACTCGGTCTCCTGTTGCTCACGGCGCTGGGGAGCGCGGTGGTCGCCTACTGGCGAACGGTCGAACAGAAATCCTTCCGGGACTTTTTCGACTTCGCCTTTCCCGCGGAAGTCATCATGCACCCATCGGCGCGAGCGGACGCATTGTTCTGGATCACGAAAAGGCTGGTGATGCCCTTCCTGCTCATTCCCGCCGGTGTCACCTTCGTTGCCGCCACGGGATATGCAACAAACCAGGCAGTCGGCTGGCTCTTCAGCATCTCGCAACCGCTGATACCCGGCCCCGCCGGCCCAGTGACGATCATCCTCTTCACCGCAACCATGCTCGCTGCTTACGATATCTCCTACTACCTATATCACGTTGCCCAGCACCGTTTTCCGTTCCTGTGGGAATTGCACAAGGTGCATCATTCGGCCGAAGTGATGGTTGGGATCACCAAGGACCGGGTTCACCCCCTGGACGATCTGATGAACCGGATCTGGGACGGCGTCATACCGGGGATCAGTTTCGGCTTGTGGAGCCTGATTGCGCTTAATCCGGTCGAGATCGCCATATTTGGCATCAACGTCTATGTCATTCGCAACATTCTCATGATGGACTTTGTTCGCCACACGCATCTGAAGATTTCCTTCGGCCGGTTGAACGGCGTCATCTTGTGTCCGCACTGGCACCAGGTGCATCACAGTGTCGACCCTCGCCACTACGACAAGAATTTCGGGCTGCTTTTTTCATTCTGGGATCGCATATTCGGAACGCAGTTCATCCCGGATCCGGACGAAGACCTCAAGTTTGGACTGATAGATCGCGACGTACGCGACTATCAGTCGCTTTTCGGACTTTACGTGCTGCCGCTCAAGAAAATGGCAAACCATATCATGCGACTTTTTCAAAAGCGCATCGATGTCGCGCAGCCGCAGGACCGTCTCCAACCATGAACAAAATGGCTTCGATTGACGCTGTTGGTGCGGAGCGACTGGAAATCGTCAGTTCGACGGATCGCCTGGCCGCCATCGAAGCCGAATGGGTAGACCTATGGCATCGTACCGATGCACTGATCTTTCAGAGCCATGCCTGGGTTTCGGCATGGTGGAGCACCGTGCGTGACCGCGCCCGGCGCTCGCTGCGGATCGGCCTGGTATGGAGCGATGACAGGCTGGTCGCTGTCATTCCCCTGGCGATCGGCAGACGAAAAGGACTTCGGCTCCTCGAATGGGCCGCCAATAGCTATACGGACTATGGTGATATTCTTGTCGCGCCGGAATGCTCCCTATCGGCCCTCCAGGACCTCTGGAACCGGATCTGTTCGGCGGGTGGCTTCGATCTTGCTTTTATCAATCGTCTGTCTCCGGATGCGGCAGCCCGCAGGATTTTTACACCGGCCTCTTCCAGCGGCGTCAAGCTTCGCGCCAATCACCGGGAGGAAGTCAGTTATCGCGTCGCTGGACAGTGGGCCAGCGGAGCAGCGTGGCTGGCGGACCAGCCGAAAAAGATGCGCCAGAACTATCGGCGCGGCATCAAGATACTGGAGGAAACAGGCGAAGCGAAATTCCGCCTCCTGTCGGCCGACGAGCCGCTGCAGCCATTGCTGGAGCGACTGTCGGCGCTGAAGCGCAGATGGCTGGAAAAGCACACGCGTGAATCCGACCTTTTCGAAGAGGGCGAGCCGGTTCTTGCCGCCCTGGTGGACGCGCTGTCACGCGCCGGTGTGCTGCGCATTTTCGTACTTGAATGCAATGGTGCGATGGTCGCGGTTTCCATCAACATCGTCCAGCACAACGTCATGATGGCATTCGTTACCACCTACGACCCTGATTTTAGCCGAGCGTCGCCGGGTGCGGTCCTGATTACGGAGTATATACAGTGGTCGTTTGATCACGGCTTGGGATTGGTCGATTTCCTCTGTGGCGGAGAGGCCTTCAAACATAGGTTTGCAACACAGGCCGTTACCCTCCAATCCGTTCTTGGGGCACGCACTGTGCAGGGCGCGCTCGCTTCTCTCGCTGATCGTATCTGTCAGACGATCCGCGTACGCTCACGCGGATTGGCGTCGGCTAACCCAGAGCGCCCGCCCGATGAGACTGCTTAATTTAGCTGGATAACTTGGGCATAAGCCGCCGAGCGTTGAGGGCTGGCGTGCGACATGGGCGCGCCATTCGAAAATCCGCGTCGATTGCGCCTCGGAATCGGGACCGAATGGGTCCGCAGGTGGAGACTTCAGCCAATTCTCGCAAATCACGTCTCTCGATGCGCAGTTTGTTGTCTGCGAAGCGTCGCAACACGTTCGTTGGCGTCACAATGGTAGCAGGCTAGATCGTGAAAATCATTGAAGATTTTTTCGGACAGGGCGCCTACCATAGGTCGGCGTTTTTACTGTGATTTCAACAGCTTAGGTAGGCTGGTAGCGGGAGAGGGACATTAATCGCCAATGAAATCAATGCGTTGTGCGATTGTAGTCAACACTTCTGAAAAAATGAGTCCACAAAGGAAATGCGATAGGTTCGATTTGGGCAAAGAAAAAAGCCCCGCTGTGATGGCGGGGCTGTGAAGCGACAGAGACGGTCTTATCCTCCGTTTTTGGTCCTCGGGCATATGCAGCCATTGCCTCCGACCGTCTCTAACCTTGGGAAATTCCGGGGCGGCATTACCCGCCGATCGTCATGGCATCCTCCCATGTTGCGACTGAAATCCGAGGCAGCGCACCGCCCCAATTAAAGCGTCAGTCAACCCGGTAGCTCGGATCAATGTTTTCACGTTTACCGTGTTTATCCTTTACTGTCACGTAAAAAGTGATTATGAAGGAGGCAGCACTTGGAGACGTGAAAATGGAAATTGAGCACAGCCTTCGGCTCAAGCAGGTGATCGAAATCACGGGGTTGTCCCGTACTGAAATCTATCGCCGCATCAAAGCAGGCATCTTCCCCGCGCAAACGCGCGTGTCGCACAAAGTCGCGGTTTGGAAGGGCAGCGATATACAGGCGCACCAGTCGAGCATTTTCGGTGCGTGACAAGCCTGAGCCCTCGGCGGACGACAAGCGCCAACGCTCAAAGCCGACTTGGCAATCAGGTCCAGGGCCATACGGGCGGCGCATACATCCTGACTTTTGCGGCAGCGGCGGCGTGGTGAAGCGAGCGTCCTTCCTTGATGAACTCGACGGAGACTCAGGGCGTGAGTGATGACGATCTGTCGGACCTGCTCGGCGACGATTTTCCGTCTGAGCCCGCTGCGGCGCGTCCGAAGCGTGGTCGGCCCACCAGGGAAGAAGCGGCAGCCAAGTTGCAGGCCCAGGCCGGCGCGGCGTTGCCCCACTACACCGAGTTTCGGCGTCCGCAGGGTGTGACGTTCTTCGCCAACATTCTTGGCGTCTATCCCAAGCAGATTCAAAAGCGGCTAGAGCGCTGCCCGGTTCACTCGTATGCGATCCACGGCGGCAAGCAGCAGCCGATGTACGACTTCCTCACGGCCATGTCTTACCTCATCGCGCCGCAGGGCAGCATTGAGGACTGGCTGTCACAGCAGAACCAGGCTTCGCTACCGCCGATCGTCTCCAAGGCATATTGGGAGATGACAAACGCTCGCATCCGCGCGCTGTTGGCGGCCGGCAAGCTCTGGCATGACGACGATGTGCTGATGACCTTTGCCCGCGTCTCGATGGTGATCCGCCAGGCGAGCAAGATGTGGATCGAGGACATGCCCGGCCGCGAGATGCTGAGCGACGCCCAATACAACTTCCTGGTCGACAAAGTGACCGAGATGAACGTGCAGATCAAGGACAAGCTCGAAACGCTCCCGCGCGAGTATCAGACCAACGCGCATTCCCGAGAGATCGAGAAAGAGCTTGAGGGCACCGACACGCGCCCCTCACCTGGCGACGACCTGGGTGACGAATGACCGCGAGAATGCGACCGCCTTCGATCAATGAACTGATCGACCAGGCACCTTTTCGGACGCTGGAAGACATAGCCGTGAAGGGCTTCGACAGCCTTGAGGCGCAACAGCGTATGTCCGTCACCGAGGCCGCCGAGACCTATATGAAGATCGGCAGCGGCGGCGGGCGCAGCGTGCCATGGTCGCGTAAGAAGACGCCCTATCTGTGTGAGCCTATGGATACGCTCACCAGTCTCGATCACCAGGGCATGGTCTTTCTCGGGCCGGCACGTACCGGCAAGACCATGATGAGCCTTGGCTGGCTGACGCACACCGTCAAGACCGATCCAGAAGACATGCTCTACATCCACATGGATCGGGAGAATGCGCGCAAGTGGTCGAACGGCGATCTCAAGCGCTACCTCGAAGCCTCTACCCACGTTCGGGCTGAGCAATTCACCACCCGCCAGGACGACAACACCTTCGACAAGGAATTCAAGTCGGGGATGCGTTTCCTGCTCGCCTATCCCACGGCAAGCAACCTATCGGGCATCACGGTGCCGCGCGGCTGGCTGATCGACTACGACCGCATGGACGACAACGTGGAAGGCGAGGGCAACCCCTTCGATCTTCTTCAAATGCGAACGACGACCTTCGGGCGCTTCGGCATGACCGTCGCCGAGTCGTCGCCAAATCCGAACAAGGAAATTCAAGACCCGAAGTGGTCTCCCCCGGCGCACAGCCCGCATGAGGCGCCGCCGATCCGTGGCATCTTCGAACTGTACAACCGTGGCGACCGACGCCGCTGGTATTGGTGCTGCCCACACTGCAACGAGGCGTTCGAACCGGACTTCAAACTGCTGCGATATCCCGACAGCGACGACTTCATGGAAGCTCGCGAGCAGACCTACATGCTCTGCCCGGCCTACCAATGCGGCGGCGTGCTTGAACCGAGCATGAAAGAGGAACTGAACGAAGTCGGCCGCTGGGTCAAAGACGGCATGATTTGGGTGCCGAGTGAGCAGAAGATCGTCGAGCGAAACGGCATGAAGGCTGCACGATCGAGCATCGCGTCGTTCTGGATGAAAGGGCCGGCAGCCGCCTATCAGCAATGGGGCCAACTGGTCGAAAAGTACCTGCGCGCGATGAAGGCGCTCAAGGATACCGCCGACGACGCACCGCTGCGCAAGACGATCACGACTGACCAAGGCACTTATTACATTCCGCACTCACGGCTGTCGGAGCGCTCGCCCGAAGACCTCAAGACCAACGGCGAGGATTGGGGCTCCACGGAGAGCGAGCCGACAGTGCCACATGGTGTGCGCTTCCTCATTGCAACCGCAGACGTGCAGAAGGCGGCATTCGTTGTCCAGGTGCACGGCTTCACCGCGACCGGCGACATGGTGGTGGTTGACGGCTTCAAGCTGCGGCTGTCGGATCGCGTCAACGGCGCAGGGGAGAAGCTGCCGATCGACCCTGCGGCCTTCCGTGAAGATTGGGACGTTCTGGTCAAGCTGCTCGACAAAACCTATCCACTGGCAGACGGCTCGGGCAGGCGCATGAAAATCCGTGCACTCGGCAGCGACTCGGGCGGCGCAGAGGGCGTGACCAGCCACGCCTACAACACCTGGCGCAAACTTCGGAAAGAGGGCACCGGCCATCATCGTCGGTTCTGCCTTATCAAGGGTGAGCCCTCGAAGACCGCACCGCACGCGCGCACCACCTGGCCCGACTCCAGCAAGAAGGGGAAGGAGGCAATCGCCAAGGGCGACGTTCCGGTCATCCTGCTGAATTCGAACCTGATGAAGGATCGAATCGCAACGCTGTTGGCGCGCCGCGTTGAAGACAGCCGTCAGGACGAAAGCGTTGGAGGAATGCTGCGCTACCCGGAGTGGATGCCCGAATGGTTCTACAACCAGATGACCACGGAAATTCGCACCGAGAAGGGTTGGGAGAATCCACGCAAGCGCCGCAACGAGGCGTTCGACTTGGCCTACTATGCTCTCGGCCTGGCTATCCGGCCAATGGAGAACACCGTGCCCTACATTCTGTTCAACGTCGAGCGGATCGACTGGCTTGTGCCGCCGTCGTGGGCCGCCGAATGGGATGAGAATGACATGGTTGTCGATCTCAACTCCGCAGCCACCCCGGAGCCGAAAGCGAAGGCCGGCAGTTTTGCCGAATTAGCAGCGAAGCTCGCTTAAAATCACGTTTAACTTGATATGCACGGTCTCGTCGTGTAGATTGACGCTTTCCCCTCACTAGGAGATGCGGCGTGAGCACGTCAACCTTTTCCAGCGCAGCACCGGCCAATAGCTGGACACCAGTGGTCGCGGGCGCCAACTTTTCGCGCTTCGCGTTGCAAGTCGCATCCAATGACGCCGTAGCCGTAGCCATCGCCACTGCGCAGCCGGCAATCGACAGCGACGACTTCATGATTCTGCGGCTCGGCAGCGACAAGTCACTTCTCGAAGACCTCGCCGCGACCGACAACGTTTACGTTCGCGGTGTGCAATCTGCCAGTAAGGTTCGCGGATACAAGGTTGGCCGCTGATGGCCCGAGGCGGCTTTGGCATAGGTGTAGGCATCGGCCTTGGCCGCTCCATTCGCGGATCGTCCGTGCCCGCTCCAGACCCGGTGTTCCTACCGACTCTTTCGGCCGCGCCGTCGTTTGTCATCGGCACATCAAAGCTGATTGCGGCCTATAGCGGCCCGGCAGCCCGCGTGCAGAGGTTGTCAGACGATGCTGAAACCGATCTGCCATTTGGCTCGAAGTTTATGAACGTGTCGACCCTGGGCACCGGCACGCATTGCTTCAAGTCAGTCTACGATCAGACAGGCCAAGGGAATCATATCGCTCAGGCCATCAAAGCCAACCAGCCATCGGCCAGCAATCTGCTGGTCAACGGTGTGCAACCGGCAATCCATTTCGATAGCTCTCCGCTCGCCGTGGGCGTGAGGTCGAAATACATGGGGACGGCAAGTGGCCCAACGACTGAAAAGTCAGCCTTCACCATGTTCTTGCTCCTGGTTCCGAGCTTTTCGTTCAACGACAACTACTTTGCCTGCCAGCCCGACAACGCCACCACGGTCTCGCTGTTCACTTCGTCGGCGAACGTCGGCATTCGCGGCAACAACACATCGCCGTTCAACTCGACCCGTAAAATGCCTCTCATTCGGCCACAGGTGCTTCGCTGGCGCGGTAGCTCTGCCGGCAAGCAGTTCGGTATAAACGGCTCGACGCAACTTATTGCAACTGCGCCCGCCGCCGGCACGGTTACGGGCATTGCTTTCGGGCGTCACATTACCACCGCCAGCTATGACGGCGAGTTCGATTTGATGGCAGCCGTGATCTACAATGCCGCGCTATCGGATGCCGAATGTCTTCTCGTCGAACAGGCCCTCTATGCGCAATGCAATGTGCTGACTTCGGCCAACAACTTGATCATTTTCGACGGTGACAGTCGCACCGAAGGCTCAGGCCATCTGTTGAACCAGACCTGGCCAAAGCGTGTTCTCAACTCGCTGAGCAAGCCTGCTCACGCCATCAATATGGGCATTGGCGGTCAATTGCTCAGTTCAATGGCAACGAACGTGGCGGCCCGAGTTGCGGCCAACTACAATGCCGCCTATGCGAAGAACATTGTCGCCCTGGGTGGACCTGGAATCAACGACTTCACGGCAGGTCAGACTGCGGCCCAAGTCCAAGCAAGTATGCAAACCTATGCTGCCGGTCTGAATGCGGGCCAAACCTTGGTAGTTGGCACGGTGCCCTATCGCTCCACCGAGAGTGGCACTCAGCGCATCCTCTACAACACCTGGCTCCGCGCCAACTACGCCTCGCTGAAGGCTGGCACCACCCTGGTTGACCTGGATGCGATACCGCAGTTCGCGACTTACAGCACAGACTTCTATGCCGACATAGTTCACTTCAACGACGCCGGGCAGCAGCTTTGGGCCGCAGCAATGCTGCCGGCGATAGAAGCTCTCGTTGCATGATTTCACTTTTACATTGAAAATCAATTACATATTGCTTTAGTTTCACGTTTCGTCTATCAATACGTGAAACTCACCTTTGGATTGCTGATGGCGACCACCGCCGACCTCCTTGCAGAAGCCAAGGCCGCCTACCACCGCTTGCAGGTTGGTGGCGCCGCAGTCGAAGTGCGCGATGCCACGGGCGAGATGATCCGCTACTCGCCGGCCAACGCAAGCCGCCTCAAAGCCTACATCGCAGAACTTGAAGCCGAACTTCGCGGCTGCGCGAAAGTCGTTCCTCCGTTGCGTCCGGTGTGGGGATGAGCAACGATTTTGATCTCACGGACCTGCTTGGGTCGGATGCCGGTGTCTCCCCGGCGATCCATGCAGTGCAGCCGCCCGCTGCCTCGGCGGTGGCAGCGGGCGGTGTTGCCTATGACGGCGCCGACAAGATGAACCGGCTCGCTGCTTGGCAGCCCGCTCTGCGTTCGGCCGATGCCGATCTGCTCCCGCTCAAAGATGATCTCGATGCACGCGCACTCGATACCGTGCGCAACGACGCCTACGTGGCGGGCGGCTCATCGATCCGCAAGGACTCGATCGTCGGCACGCGCTTTCTTCTCAATGCCAAGCCGGAAACCAAAATCCTGTTCGGCAAGGAAGACGACAAGTGGGAGAGCGAGGCTCAAGAAGAAATTGAGACCAAGTTCACCCTGTGGGCTGAGAGCGATCAGTGCTGGCCTGATGCCCGTCGCACAAAGACGTTGACGGACATCGTTCGCCTGGCGATCGGCGTGCACCTGACCAATGGCGAATCGCTACAGTCGGCCGAATGGTTCGACGACGGGCGCCCTTATGCAAGCGCCGTGCAGACGATCGATCCGGCCCGACTCACCGATCCCCGCGACCGCGTTTTTGCATCGTTCAAGGGCAGCCGTCTGCGCAAGGGCGTCGAGATCGACCGAGCCGGCGCGCCGATCGCCTATTACATCCGCAGCGCGCATCCCGCTGACTATCGCAACGGCGTGAACTCTTTCGCCCCGCCGCTCTGGAAGCGCGTCCCGGCCCGCAAGCCGTGGGGCCGCATGATCATCAACCATGTGTTCGAGGAACTGCGTCCCGATCAAACGCGCGGCGTGGCGGCGATGGTTGCCGCGCTCAGCGAAATGCGGATGACGAAACACTTCCGCAAGACCGAATTGGAACGGGCAGTCGTCGCGGCCACCTACGCAGCCTCCATTGAGTCCGAAATTCCCACCGACGTAACGGCCGCGCTTGGCGGCGGTGCGGGCGAGGGCAACGCAACGACGCAATGGATGCAGGCGTACCTTGCCACCATCGCTGAGTATTCGAGCGGCGCCAAGAACCTGCATATGGACGGCGCGAAGATTCCGATCTTTGCACCTGGCACCAAGCTCAAGATTCAGAACCCCGGCGCCAGCAGCCCGGCCGGCGACAAGTTCGAACAGAGCTTGCTGCGCTACATCGCTGCGGCGCTTGGCGTCTCCTACGAGCAGTTGTCGCGCGACTATACGCAGACCAACTATTCGTCGGCGCGCGCCTCCCTCGGCGAAACCTTCAAGACGATGCTGTCGCTCAAGCGCGCCGTCGCCGACAAGACCGCCAACTTCATCTACCGCCTCTGGCTGGAAGAAGCGATCAACTACAACGAACTCGAATGCTTCAAGCGCCGCGATATGCCTCGTTTCTACGATGGCCTCAACGCCGAAGCATTCAGCGCGTGCGAGTGGATTGGTGCCGGCCAGGGTCAGATTGACCCGCTCAAGGAAACTCAGGCCGCCGTGCTCAGGGTCAAGAACGGTCTCTCCACGCAAGAAAGTGAGATCGCGAAGATGACGGGCGGCGATTGGCGCAAGGTCAAGCGGCAGATCGCCCGCGAACGCGCGCTCGACGAGAAGTACGGCAATCCGTCGATCTACGACCAGGACAGCAAGGACATGGAAAACTCGCTGGCCGCAACGCCGAGCGATGGAGGAAAAGAATGAACCCGATCTTCGCTCGGCTACAGGATCAGCCGGCACTCATCGACGAGGGGCAGGGTGCCTGGCTGCAGTCTTCGCTGCTGGCCCTCGGCGCTCGCATGGACGAAATCGACAAGATGACAGCCGAGTCGGCAGCAGCCGATTTCTGGTTTTCCGACGACGATTACCGTTCGCGCTATCGCCCCTATGTCGTGAAGAACGGCATCCTCCACATTCCGGTAAAGGGTGTGCTGCTCAACGACTTCCCGTGGGCCTACGGCGCCTACGCGACCGGCTACGAATACATCTATCAGGCGGTCAAGCGCGGTGTCGAAGACTCCAACGTCAAGGGCATCGCCTACATCGTCAATTCAGGCGGCGGCCTGGTCTCAGGCAACTTCGACCTGGTGGACAGATTGTTCGCCTTCCGTGGGAAGAAGCCGATCCGTGGCTTCGCGGAGCACGCTTACTCGGCGGCCTACAACATCATCTCTGCGGCAGACGACATCACGGTGTCACGCAGCGGTGGCGTCGGCTCGATCGGCGTTGTCGTCGTCGCCATTGAATATTCCAAGATGCTCGAAGCTTCGGGCATCACGGTCAACATTATCCGCTCCAATCCCGGCAAGATGGAGGGCAACCAGTACGAGAAGTTGTCCGAGGGTGCCCGTGAGCGGATTCAAGAGCGCGTGGACGCATTCCACGAGCAATTCGTCGCTTCGGTGGCGAGGAACCGGGCCATGAGCGCGGATGCGGTCGAAGCGACCAAATCTCACACCTTCATGGCTCAACAGGCGATCGACAACGGGCTGGCCGATGAAATCGGAGCCCTCGACGACGCTATCACGGCCTTTGAGGCCACATTCTCGGAAGGAGATGAACAGATGGCCGATTTTACCCAGGCCGACCTCGACACTGCCGTTGCCGCTGCTCTCGTAAAGGGCACCGCCGATGGCAAAGCGGAAGGTGCCAAGGAAGGCGCCGCAACCGCCCTCGCGCGTATCAACGCGATCATCGGCTCGGACGCCGCCAAGACGCGGCCCATGGCCGCGCTGAACGCCGCCCTCAAGACCAGCATGTCGGCTGACGAAGCCGGTGCTTTCCTCGCAACGCTCGCAGAAGAGTCCAAGCCGACCGCTGGCGCGCCGGCCGGGATGCTCAAGGACGCCATGCGTGAGCGCGGCGCCGGCATCGAAGCGTCCGCCGAGGATGACGAGGACGACAAGACCAACCCGGAAATGAGCCGCGCCGCAAAGACGCTCGCCATGGTCAAGGGCAAGTAAGGCCCAAGGCTCAACCGAAGAAGCAAGGAGAAACTAGACATGACTGTCAATCTTCCGAACCTCGGTCCCTCCGCTGGCACGCCGTCGCAGTGGACCGACACCATCAACCCCGTCCTCGAAGGACTGATCGTCGGCGAGACGCCGGCAGTCGTCGTTCAGGACCTGCAACTGGCTGCCAGCCAGACCCTCGCAGCCTTCACGCCTGTTGGCTTCGACGGCTCTGGCAACCTGGTTGCGGCGCTGCTCGATACCGTCACGCCGGCCAACAGCATCAAGGCGATCGGCATCACGCTTTATGGCATCGTTGTGCCGGGCGGCCAGAACCCCGGCGTTCCGATCCTGCGCAGCGGCTGCCTGGCCAAGCACATGATCGCCTGGCCGGCAAGCTTCGACAGCGACGCGAAAAAGTTCGCGGCGTTTGCCGGCGCTCCCACCCCGTCCTCCATTGTCGTGCGCGAAGTCTACTTCGGCTCGACCGTGGCCGCCCCGTAACCCCAAAGCGGCTTCGTCGCCCTCGAACTAACAAGGAAAGCTTTTGCCATGGGCATTGAACTCTGGACTCCCAAGGAACTCTACGCTCTGCGGCAGGACGACCGTTTCAAGTCGATCCCGTCCTACTTCCTGGATACCTTCTTCACCCAGGAACATTACTCGGAAGACGGCGCGATCCGCTTTGCGGACCTGCCGGCATCCACCCGCTTCCTGGCACCCTTCACGCTGCCCTACGAACAGGGCCGGCCGATGCAGAATGCCAAGAACGAAGTGATCTCCGAGATCACGGCGCCGTACATCAAGCTGAAGAACGCGGTGCGTCCGACCGACCTGAAGAACATCCGTCCCTCGGAAGTGTTCATCAACGCCGGCCGTGCGCCCACGCTTCGCGAGAAGTATGACATGCGCGTCGCGGAGATCACCGAGATGCACAACCGTGCGATCGACGTGCGTGAAGCCTGGATGGCTGCGCGTGCCTTCATCGACGGCAAGGTGCAGATCACCTACGACCGTGACCAGGGCGCAGACCATCCGTCTGTCCTGCTCGACTTCGGCCGTGCAGCGGGTCACACCGTCGTCAAGTCGAGTGCCTACTGGAGCGATCCGGCGACCGACATCCTGGGCGATCTCCAGTCCTGGATGAACACCATGTATCTGGCGAACGGCGGCGGCTCTGCTGCTCAGCTTATCGTCGGTGCTCAGGTGGCGCCGTTGTTCCGCAAGAACACCGGAATCAAGGATGCGCTCGACACGCGTTACCGTGGCAATGACACGGTTTCGATTTCGCTCGGCATTCTGCGTCAGGAACAGCCTCTGACCTACATCGGCCAGTTGGACAGCGGCCTGAGCGTGTGGGCCTACAAGGATACCGTCGACGTGCCGGATGGCTCGGGCGGCGCGACCAAGGTCGACCTGTTCAACGAGAAGGACGTGCTGCTCGTGGCTCCCGGTGCAACCGGCGTCAAGTGCTACGGCGCGATCTTCGACAACGAGGCCATCAAGAATGGTCTCGCGAACAGTCGCGTCTTCGCCAAGCAGTTCCCGACCCAGGACCCCGGCGAAGACTACCTGATGCACCAGGCGTCCCCGCTGCCGGTTCCGCTCTACCCGAACCGGACCTTCAAGGCCCGCGTGCTGGCGTAAGCCGGCAGAACCTCGAAATAGCGGCCCGGCAAATCAATGTCGGGCCGTTTTCTCAACCGCAACAACGGAGACATCCAAAATGTATATCAAGGCAATTCACACTATCCAGCGCGATCCGAAGTCCAATCCGCCTGTCATTTTCGCGGGCTCGATCGACGAACTGGACGGCAGGGAACTGGATGCGATGCTGGAAGCCGGCGCCGCACGCCCCGCGACCGAGGAAGAATTGATCAAGGCCGGCATTATTCCATCCGTCGATCGGCAAGCCGAGGAAGCTGCTGCCGCCGAGAAGGCCGCGCAGGAAGCCAAGGACGCCGAGGAAGCTGCTGCCGCCGAGAAGGCCGCGCAGG